>JAILIV010000067.1 GCA_024695105.1 Bacilli bacterium | reverse complement strand
GGAGTGTCTTGCATAGTTGCACCGATGCATTCGTATTTTTGTGAAAAATATCCAATTATTCGCTCTAAAAATGTGATAATTCTCTCTTTCTCCTCAACCGGAGGCGAAGAGAGGGCGAAGGATCGCGATGATGGAGGAACTAGAGTAATCGGGCCCAAAGGAAAAGAGGACTTGGCGCGATGCCAGGTCCCCCAATCGTTTTTGCCTGAAAAACCCTCGATATGATCGAGGGAATTTGGACATTGGAGCACGATGCGGGAATCGAACCCGTATAACCAGCTTGGGAAGCTGGTGTTCTACCACTGAACTAATCGTGCGGAACAGGCAATAATCTACCCTTCCTCCGCGCCTTTGTCTAGGGGGACTATTTCTTGACGCGGACCGTCGCGCGTTTACGCGCCGCAAGTCCTTTCGCGTACGCCAAGGCCTCTTCTTTGGTGTCAAAGAGCTTGACGGGTTGATCGGAGTTGCTCATGCGCACCTGCCACTTCCGCGTCTCCTCTCTAGCGGCCACGTGGTAAATCGCGGCGATGTCACTGCGGGGCTCCTCAGGCCCAGGTTCGGGTTGCGGCTTTTCGGTCACGTATTCAAACGGAGCCAGGGCTTCTTCCTTTTGGGGCTGCTTGTCCTCTCCCTCCTCCTGCTCCGGTTCGGGTTCCGGCTCTGGCTCCGGTTCGGGAATCGGTTCAAGAATCTCTTCCTTGGCGGCGTTGATCGCGACGGCCTCGGCTTCGGCATTGAGCTTCTGCTCCAGCTTATTGAGCGTATGGAAGAATTTGCATAGGCCGATGATCAACGTGACGATCAAGAAGCCAAACAGAATCGTCAAGAAGAAGAACGACGGGCCAGAGGTTGAGGGACGAGTCAGGCCGTTTTCCTTCGCGGCGCGCCCAATCTTGCCCGATACGCGGCAAGACCACACGATGGGCACGATTCCTAAGGTGATGAAGCCCAGGAAGAACACACCCACGAAGTTCATGCTCCGCTTGTAGCCTTCCTTGCCTTCGTAGATGCGGTTGACTTCCTGCCCCACGTGGGTCAAGACGACGATGGGGTAAACACATAACGTCAGCGGCGTGAGCAACAAGAAGAGAAAGACAGAACGGTGGGTGTGATGGAACTTCTTCATAAAGCGGTCCTCTTGCCCCATATTTTAAGCGTTCACACGCTCGAAACAAATACGAAAAAACCGCGCGATGCGCGGAGATGAACGACATGGTGGGTGCTACAGGGATCGAACCTGTGACCTCCTGTACGTCAAACAGGTGCTCTCCCAGCTGAGCTAAACACCCATGTCGATGACGTTGCCCTTGGAAGGGCTTCGCTATTATAGGAAGGGGCGAAGCGACATTCAACCACGAATTTGCGAAATCGCACCGCGACAAAGAAAAAGCGCTGAACGGATTCAGCGCATATTTCGCCATGGTGCCGGCTAAGAGACTCGAACTCCCGACCTCTCGCTTACGAAGCGACTGCTCTACCAACTGAGCTAAGCCGGCGGCGGAGATAACTATACGTTCTCTCTTCGCCGTAGGCAAGGGGAAGCGGGCCTAACCTCTTTTGCCTTTCACCTTGTCACGGATGAACAGGACCAAAGCGACGATTTCATGGACCAATAATGGGACCAAAGCCAAGCCAAACACCCATGCGTAGTCGATGGGCTCGCTGGACAAAGCGTGGACGGTCCCTTCGTGGGCCACGGCGACTTTGAAGATCTCGTTGACCCCGGGGCATTCGATGACGAATAGCTGCAAGCCCATGCCGATGAAGAAGGACAGGTACAGCAACAGGTTCTTGTGCTTGAGGACCATGACGAAGGACTTCTTCATATCGACCATGCCCAGCATGTGGAATAGCTCGGAGAAGGACAATACGCAGAAGGCCATCGCCTGGGCCATTTTGAGATGGGTTTCGCCCATCGCGGGGTCGTTGAAATAAGCGTTGATGTTGGGGATGGTAAAGGGCAATCCCTCGGCGATGCAATGCTGCAAGGGGTTCACCAAGAAGGCCGCCAAAGTGACCAAGCCGATCAAGATGCCATAACCGAAGGTGATCCAAACGCCACCGTGGGCGAATAGGCCTTCCTTGGGATCGCGCGGCTTCTCCGACATGATGTCGTCGGGCTTTTTGTCCGCGCCTAAGGCGACGGCGGGGAGCGAATCGGTGATGAGGTTGACCCAAAGAAGGTGGATGGCGATCAGCGGAGAGGGCAAGCCCAAAGCGGAAGCCACCAGCATGCACACCACCTCGCCGATGTTGGAGGAAAGGAGGAAGAGGATGGTCTTCTTGATGTTGGCGTAAATGCCACGGCCCTCCTCCACCGCTTTCTCGATGGAGGCGAAGTTGTCATCGGTAAGCACCATGTCCGCGGCGCCTTTGGCCACGTCGGTGCCCACCTTGCCCATGGCGATGCCAATGTCCGCGGACTTTAAGGACGGGGCGTCGTTGACGCCGTCCCCAGTCATCGCTACGATGCTGCCATTGGCCTTAAACGCCTTGACGATGGAGACTTTGTTTTCCGGAGAGACACGGGAATAGACACGCACGGTCTTTGTCTTTTCGATGAGCTCTTCCTCGGAGCAATGGTCGATATCCTCGCCGGTCATGCACTGGGTGACTTCGGAGGCGATGCCAAGTTCCTTGGCGATGGCAAAGGCGGTGTCGCGGTGGTCGCCGGTGATCATTACGGTGATGATGCCCGCTTTCTTTAACGTGGCCACGGCGGGTTTGGCTTCTTCGCGCGGCGGGTCCACCATGCCGACCATGCCAAGATACACGAGGCCATCTTCAACGATACCTTTGCCCTTGGGATAAGAATAGGCCAAGGCCAATACGCGAAGCGCGTCGGCGGTCATTAAACCCGAGGCCTCGACGATTTCCTTTTTCTTCTCTTCGGTGATGGGAATGACTTTCCCGTTTTCCTCGAAGGCGACGCAATGGCGCAATATGACGTCTAAGCCGCCTTTGGTATAGACGATGTCCTTCCCATCCGCTTTGTGGCGGGTCGACATCATCTTGCGCACGGAGTCAAACGGCAGCTCGTCGACGCGGGGGTTCTCCGCCTCGAGTTCGCTCTTTTTCTTTCCTAAGGATTCCGCAAAGCGGATCAGGGCGATCTCGGTGGGGTCGCCGTAGACGCCGCCTTCGGTTTTGGCGTCGCAGCAAAGCGCCATGCCGCGGGCCAAAGGCATCAACGCGGGATCGGCGATTTGCTCTTTGCCATAGTGCTTGCCGTTAAGGTTGCACGCCACGACGGTCATTTGATTCATGGTTAAGGTGCCGGTTTTATCCGAGCAGATGACGGAGACGGCCCCCAGGGTCTCGACCGAAGCCAAGCGGCGGACGATGGTGTTGACCTTGACCATGCGCCCCACGCCCAAGGCCAAGACAATCGTGACGACCGCGGTGAGGCCTTCGGGGATCGCGGCGACCGCAAGAGCCACCGAATCCAGTAACGCCTGCGACCACTCGGTGGCGAGGTTGCCATTGACCAAAGCCCAGACGATTTTGACGACCAGCATCAACAAGACGATGCCCACGGTCAGCCAGCCCAAGAACTTAGAGAGTTTGGCAAGCGACCGCTGAAGCGGGGTCATGTTGTCTTCGTCGGCGGAAAGCATGGAAGCAATCTTGCCGATTTCGGTACCCATGCCGGTGCCGACGACCACGCCTACCCCACGGCCATAAACGACCGGGGTGGACATATAAACGATGTTCAGGCGCTCCGCGACGGGAGTTTCCCCAGAGAACACCAATTCGGCGTCTTTCTCCACGGGGAGAGATTCGCCCGTAAGGGAGGCCTCCTCCGTCTTAAGGGAATGGGACTCCAGCAAGCGCAAGTCGGCGGGGACGCTGCGCCCTTCTTCCAAAATGACGATGTCACCTAAGACCAACTCTTCGGCTTTGATCTCCAGGATGGCCCCATCGCGTCGGACCGTCGCCGTTGGGGAAGATAGGTCGCGCAAGGCATCCAATGCCGCTTCGGCCTTCATTTCCTGGATCGTGCCGATCGTCGCGTTGAGCAAAACGACGCCGAAGATGATGAAGACATCCGCCAATCCCTCAGCGTTACCGGTTTTGACGATGTCAATAATCGATAGGACCAAAGAAATAAGCGCAGCCACCGCAAGGATGCCCGTCATCGGGTCCTTGATGTTGCCCCAAAACACCTTAATCCAAGGGTCTTTGGGTTTCTCCGCGAGCTTATTGGGGCCGTTTTGGGCCAAGCGGGCCTTGGCTTCCTCGGCGCTTAATCCCTTTTGGGCGTCGACGCCTAGAGACTCCAAGGTCTCGTTTTTGGATTTACATTCGTACATTATCGTTCTCCTGGGGACACGTGGGCATTATAGCCTAAATGTGCAAGGAAGTGGGCGCGCAATCTTGGGGCGCATGTCGCTTCCCTTTTCACCGCGAGATGGTAATATCGCGCCATGGTCCAACCCGTCTTCACCATCGGCCCTAGCAATGCGGCGAAAGAAATCCGCGAGGAGGTTTTCGTCGTAGAACAAGGGTTCCAGGAGGAATTCGACGACATCGACGCCGCTTCGATTTCCTTGGTCCTTTACCTTGATGGCTATCCCATCGCGACGGGCAGATTGGTGAAAATCGATCCCGCGACCTACCAAATCGGCCGCGTGGCGGTACGCAAACCCTACCGCGGACAAAAGGTCGGGACTTATCTCATGCGCTTCCTATGCCAAAAGGCCAAGTCGATGGGCGCCAAAACCGCCATCGTCCACTCCCAATTCGACAAGCGGGAGTTTTATAATCGTGTGGGATTCACCGAGATCAACGGAGGCGAAGTCGATGAGGAAGAGGGCGTGCCCCACATCTACCTTGCCAAAGACCTCCGCACCTACTACCCCAAAAGACGAAAGAAGCAATGAGCAGCGAAAACACGAAACCCGTGAAGCGAAATAAGGCACCTTATGTTGCCCTTGCCCTTTTGCTCGCCCTCACCGTCGGAGGCATTGTGCTGATCCTTGGACGGGCGATGGACGTCAACGGCATGGTATTCACGTTGAAGTGGTCGCTTTGCACGCTGCCATTCATGTTCGCGTTCCCCGTCTATATCGCCATCGAATTTATCTCACTAAAAGTGAACGGCCCCGAAGCGGCACTCCTTCCTTACCCACAGACAAAACATGAGCGCACGGTCCGCGTTAGTTTCGTCATCACCGCCGTCTCCGTTTTGGTGGGTATCGTCTTACTGATTATCTTTGCTTCCGATGCCCAAATCGGCCCCATTACGTCCACGGTCATGACCGTCCCGGGAATGCTCCTTTATTGTGGATTAGAGGTGCACGAGTGCTTTAAAAAGGAAGAGGACGACATGATCCACGCCATCGCCTTCCTCGCCTTCCTTTCCGTCTTCATTCTGGTGGAGACGTTTGGGATCATCACCATCCTCGCCGTCAGCGTGAAATTCTCCCTCGCCTTTTTCCTTTTCCCGCTTACTTGCCTGGTGATGGCCATGGCAGGACGAAAAGAAGACTAGGCGCCAAAGCTCTTTTTTGTTTCCCTACTTATACTTCTCGATGAGATAAAGCATGCATAGCCTTACGTTCAAGGCGATGATCTTTTTCGGGTCGGATAGTAACTCTGGCAGTTTTTTGATGGGCACAAAAGTCGTCGAGATGTCCTCGAAGTGCTCTAACGCGGTGGCGCCTAGCGAATCCACGCGGCCAATCACCACGCCGCAAAGCTCGTCGCTTAAGCCGGTGGACGTAGGGGAAGGCGGGCAAAAGACTTCCACGTCGCTTAGGGCGATACCCGATTCTTCTTTGGCTTCGCGGATCGCGGTGGACTTCATGTCCGCGTCACCTTTGTCGGTAAGCCCGGCAGGGAACTCAATGATAAAAGCGTTTAACGCGGGGCGGAATTGCTCAATGACCAAAACGCTCGGCTCTGGCTGTTCGGCGATGGCGATGATGATCACCCCGTCGGGGAAAGAGAAATCCTTGGTGTTCGCGCGGAGGTTTTCCTTTTCGTTCCTGGAGGCGACGAAATAGGTCATCTCCTCGCGCTCCTGACCCACTTCATAATGGAAAACGTAGAAGTTCAAATACGGATGATCCGTTTGCTGTTCCACTCGTTTCAAAACCCATTCCATCGCGTTTTCACCTCAACTTTGCGGTAATTTCCGCGCAGATTGCAGCGCTTCGTCGATGGAAGTCAGCTGCGATTCCAACGCTTTTTTGAACTCGTCCACGCTGCCATGGCTCCCCGCGAGTTTTTCCCGTTGCTGCTCATATAGCGCTTTGGATTTGTCGTCCTTTAAGTAGTAACCACGGGCCACTCCTTCCGCCACGCTGCCAGCTAGAGAGAACAACGGGCCCAGAAACATCTCGGGAGGATACTCGTCTTGTTTGGCGGCGAAATTCCACGCGGCGAGCATAATGCAAAGGTCGTTTAAGGGAGCCAGCTCCGGATGCTCCAAAGATTCCATGTCCCACTCTGGCCAGACCACTTCCTTCTCGGTTCCCGGAAGGATCTTACGGTTGGCGGAGACATCCAAAAAGCTATTCCACGCGGCCTTGAAAACCTCACCGCCCAGTTGCCGGTCCAAAAGAAAGATGCCCACCATGATGCCCGGGACGGACAACTCATGCGGCGTAGGGTAAATCTCTTTGTCCCAATCGGCAAAGGCTCGCGTCATTAAGCCAAGGACGGAGGCAAGGTCGTAGAGTTCTTGCTCTTTGATATCAATGGATGGTTTCTTCTCTTCCATAAAGCGTCCCTAGTATATCCCCTATTGTTTCTTCTTGCGCGTAAAGGGTCCTTCCACGGCGTCCAGTTCCCCGCCTCGGTAAATGAGGTTCATCCAAACGGGCGAAGAGGGCTTTTGTTCTAGAAGTGGCAAGAACGCCTTGTCCCCCTCCCACATGGGAAGGGACATCATCTTGTCCTTGTCCACCCAAGCAAGCTCCCCTTCGTTGCATTCGATAAGGTCGCCATGGAACTTCGTCACTTTGAACAGATACATGCGTTCCGGCGGGTATTGGTCATTGAGGAAATCCAAAGCGCCGATATATTCATACGCGTCGACGGTCAGGCCGGTTTCCTCCCACACTTCGCGTTTCATGGCCTGGATATGGGTTTCCTTTCCTTCGAGGTGCCCGCCGACGCCAAGCCACTTCCCTTCGTTCATGTCCGCCTCTTCCTTCACGCGGTGAAGCAAAAGGTATTGGTTGTCTCTTTCGATGTAAACCAAGGTGGTCCGTTCCTCGATGGTGGCTTTCCATTCTTCGATCTGGCGCCTTTTCTCGATGGTCTGGAGAATCTCCTCCACCACCGCGTCCAGTTCCTTTTCGATGCGCTGACCCCAAAAGCGAAGCACGGTGTAGCCTTGTTCCTTTAATGCTTGGTTCACATAGGCGTCCCGGGCGATGTTACGCCGAATCTTCTTAATCCAAAAATCGGATAAACGCTGGAGCTGCTCCACGTTCTCTTCGAAACGGTACCCATGCCAAAATTCGGAGTCGCAGAAAATGGCGATGCGGAGCCCAGGGAAAAGGATGTCGGGGTGCCCCACGACCTTTTTCGAGTAGATCCGATACCGAAGCCCTTTCTCGGTAAGGGCCTTACGGAGTTTCTTCTCGATGCCGGTGTCCTTGCCACGGATCGCGGACATCGTCTTATGGATGATGGCGGGGTCGCGCTTCATTTCTTTCCGATCTTCTTCCGCTCGGCCTCTTGTTTGCGCTTCTCGGCGGCGGTGACTTTGGTGGCGGCCTTGTTGATTTCGTCACTTGCCTCGTCGAGCTTCTCCGATAAGCCTTGGATGTCCAATGCGGACAAACGTTCCGCCAGCCCTTCGATTTGCTCTTCTAGGCCCTTGGCGTTGCCCAAGGCGGAGTTCAAATCGTTGACCGCGGCGGTCACGTGGTCCAAATCCTCCAAAAGCCTCCGTTGGTTTTCAAACAGCTCATCGATGCGTTGTTGCAATTCCTCCATCCGCTGCTCGAAGGATTCCTCCACATCGGCAATCGATTCTAGTTTCTCGGCCAAATCGGCCAAACGCCGCAGCGTGGTTTCGTGTGTCGTCTCGGGGTTATCCATGGTTTTTCCTCCTTAAGATCCGATTGGATAGTCCATCGATCGCGTCGATGTATTTATTCGCGCATAAGCCGAAGAAAAGCGTCCTCTCCTTTTCGGTGAGGGTTTCCTCGACGCTTGCGTAAATCTCGTGGCAATAGGCGGCCTCTCCTTCAGGGTCGCAAAGCGCGGACAGAAGCGAGAAGCGGCCCGATTCCCCGTTCTCCTCGTAGAACTCTTCCAAGGAATCGTAATCAAGGTTGGACAGGTAAAGGTCACGCGTTTCTTCTAACGGAAGCTCGTCGCGCTTGGCCAGCATGTAATCATGGGCCTTTTTGGCCAGTATCGCGGCTTCTTCCCCTTCCGCGCGGGCAAAGGCTTTATAAGCCGCATCGTAACGCTTGGAGTCCATGAGCTTCTCGCCGAACTCCTTCCACGCCGTGTTCTCCGCCTGCCCCTGGAAGTAATCCTCTAGGTCCGCAAGACGGGGCAATGGGGTCAATCCCGAAAGAAGGTTCTCGCGGATGGTTTCCGAAGGGTTGGTTTCAAACACGACGATGCGGTTGCGCGCTCTGGTCAACGCGACGTAGAACCGGTTGAAGAGCATGCGGTGGACCGTCGAATGCTTCCCTAAGCGTTTCTCCCCGATCATCCCGTCGAACAAGTCGCGGGAAGAAGAGAAGAAGTCCACCAACACGACGGAATCCCATTCCCTGCCTTTTGCTTCTTCCACGGAAAGGAAAGAGGCATCCACGAAGGCAGGGGCCACCGAAGCGTATTTCTCGCTGGCTTGGTCTTTTCTTAGCACCGAGGGGAAGACAAAGACGACGTCTTTATCCGATTGGGAGCAAATGTCCAACAAACGGGGCAAGTTCTCCTCCCCTTCCACAAGCGTGGCGAAAAGGTCTTCTTCATCTTCGCGCAGAGACACTTCCTTCTCCTCTAACTGGGAGCGGGCTCCGATGGCGTCGCGCTTTACCTTGTTGATGTCGTTGATGTAATGGACGAGGTTCGGGCCGGAACGGAAGGAGTCGTTGAGCTCGCTGACGGTAAAGGAAGGATGATTGGGGAACGTCTCACGCAGGATCTGGTTCGCGTCGGCCAATCCGAAGATGGTGGGGTTGATGGCTTGGTTTTCGTCTCCGTAGATAAAAAGCGGAAGCGGGTAGGAATCCCGGAGAAGATGGACGATGGCCAAAAACTGCATCTCGGAAAGGTCTTGGAACTCGTCGATGATGATCGCGTCGTAGCGTTTCGCGCGGTCTCCTAAGGCGCAGATTTCATACGCCAATTTGTTGTCGGTCGTGCCCTTATGCTTCCGAAGGTGCTTCTCATAGGCCACGGCAACTTCATAAATGGTTTCTTTCGCTTCAAGGGTGAACCCTTCCTCGTCGCTGACATAATCCAAGAACTCCTGTTTGGAGAGGATATCCCCACGGCGCGACTCGTAACGCAAGCGTGCCCCATCGATGATGCCACGGTAAAAGACGTAGCAAATCATGAACTGGTCTTCCGGGGTTGGGCCCACTTGGTTCAGTTTTCGTTGGATATGGTAGGTATGTTGCACGAAATCGAAGAACCATTTGCGGTACCGCTTCTTGGTACGCATCTCCTTCGCTTTCTCTTCGCCGAAGATCTCCCAGCACAAATCGCGGTACGTCAGCGCCTCAAACTCGGTCGCGCCCTTCTCAATGAGTTTCTTGCGGACTTCGTCACGGAGTTCTTTTTGATACGTAAGGTAAAGCACGCGTTTCCCCTGCTTCTTCAGCTCGAGGTAATGCTCCAAGGAAATAAGCGTCTTGCCCGTCCCGGCCGAACCAAGGAAGGCCATGGGCATATTGACCTCGGAATCCTTGAGGTAGGTGAATTGCTTTTTCGATAGGTGGGCCAACTCATCCAGATTCCCGCCTTCCTTCTCAGGGAGAAGCTGCTGGAACAAGGCGACGTCATTGGGATTGGAGAACATGCGGCTCAGCCAATCGGCGATTTCGCCTTGTTCCTCATGCTCGCCTTGCTCGGATACGCCCAAAAGGATGAAATCCGACCCATCGATATGGCGGGAAGGATCGATGTAGTTGCGGCAGAAGAAAAGACGGGCCGCCTCATATTCCGCGGAAGTCCCGAAATAGAATTTCTGCACCGTGATTGCGCTATGGTCGGTAGGGATGGTTTTCACGCGGTTTCGGGAAAGGAAACCCACGAGGCTTTCGTCATCCATCGTGATTAGGTCGGTGATGGTACGCTGGAAGTCTTCTTCCGCCTGAGCGTGGTACTTCCGTACGAATCGGTCGCGGGCCTTGGCGAAAGCGCGGGTGAAGAAAACGCGGCGCTTGGGACGAAGTGTTTTCTTTGGAGGGACCACGGGGGCTTTTTCCTCCGCATCCGGCACGATGGCCTTTTTGGGTTTGGCGGGTTCGGCGGGACGGGGAGCGACAACACGCTGCGGGCGATGGGCTTGGGAAAGCAGCTCATCGAAGCTTCGCCGCGGGTAGGCGACACCGATGCCTTGGAAGCTCACGACGCTGACGGTTTCGCCCGAAAGCAAAACGCAAAACTCAGGGTCGGAACGGTAGGAAAGGAGCATCGAGATGACTTTGCCCCAGCCGTTGGTGTCTAGCGCAAGGACTTCCCACTCCTGCGAACGGAACTGGCGGAACCTATTGCGCTGAGGGAAGCTCTCTCCGGGAAGGTCCGGGGCAAAGCTGCACTTTTCGTCAATGCGAACCTTGGATAAACCCGCGATGGAATCCAGAGCCGCTTGGAACAACGGTTTGATCTCTTCGTTGTCATTATCGACCACGTAGAGCCTTCCGTTGGGGTAAGTTAAATCATGCCGATAACTAATGGATGGGCGGGGGGTCCAGGTGCTTTTTCCTTTGTGGAGATTACGTGGCGTCCCTTTGCTAAAAGGGGTGAAATTGGAAGGAAGAGGCGCAGGCGCCACTTCAGGCTCTTCCGCTATTTCTTCCTCTTTTGCAGGGTTTTCCACCCGTTTTTCGAAGCTTTCTCTTCGATTCGCTTGGTTTTTATTGAATTTCCTATTGGGCTCAAACTGGGCGGGAGTATATAGGGGGACCTGCGGCGACTCCTCTTTTTCCTCTTCGTCCTGCTCAGGGATTTCTTCTTGCCGAGGCGGATACTCGGGGCGCGGCTTTGGCTGGGTCTTGATGATAGGGATCTTCCGTTTCTTGTTCGCCTCGAAAGGACCCGAGACGATCACCGGGGCAGGCTCCTCCTCTTCTTTTTTGGGTTCGGTCTTGGGAACCGCACGTTCCAAAACCCCAAAATCCTCGAGTACCTCGTTACGGGTCACCGCCCCGAATTCCGGATAACGGACCGTCCAATCCTCGAAAAGGAAATCCAAGACATTGCAGGTGCTTAATTCCACCACCGCGGCGTGATGCGGCTCTTTTTTATAGACGATCAACGCGGTCTCGAATCCCGTCGTGCCTTCGCCCGAATAATAAGCGGCGGCAACAATCCAATCGTTCATGTCAAAAAGGGTGCGCGATTCGGTTTCCTGTTTGGTTTGCTTATGGCCATAAGGGTGGATGCGGTGCTTCTGGAAGACGTTAAGCATCCCATATTTCCCGATTTCGTGGGCGATGCTCAAATAATCCTCGGAGGAGAGGTCTTGAACGTCGAACCGGTAAAAGTCAGCCTGTCCCTTCGCTTTATAGGGGAAATCCACGTCGCCCATTTGTGCCACTTCACCCCCTCTCAATAATGGTTTATCCATTATAATTCCCAAAGGAGCGAATTAGAAGAACCGGGCATGAGAACCATCGGTATCGCAAAGGAAAGCGACTTCGGGGAAATCCTCTCCGTTCTTTCCTCTTCCTGCTTCGCGGCGAAGCTACCTGAACCAAACGATTTACTTCAAAGCATCCCAGAATACCTTTCCGCGGAACGAATCTTGGTTTCCAAAGAACATGGACGCATTTTGGCCTTTGCCATCGTGGAACCCGATGTCGCCACGCTTCTTTTCCCTCTCTCCCATAGTTTTTCCAAAACCACCGAGGTCCTCGAATCCATCGGCAGGCCCGAAGGAAATGTCGTTGGCCTATATGGCATCTACGTGGATGGAACCTTGCTTCACCAAGGCATTGGCAAAGAACTCATAAGCGCGGCGCTCGCCCGCTATAAGGGTTATGGTTGGGTGACTTTCGTTGAAGGAGAGAACCCAGATGCGATTCGATTTTTCAAAGGACGTGGATTCGTTTTCCTTCCCGGAGACCACCATCTGGAAATGTCAGGGAACGGTACCGTTTGGGCAAAGCCAAACCTCCCCAAAGGAATATGTCGGGAAGGCTATTGGTGATTAGGCTAATTGGGCGTGATAGAGCTCGGCGAAGAAGCCGCCTTTTTCCATAAGCTGCCGGAAGTTCCCTTCCTCCACGATCTTCCCTTGGTCCAAGACGATGATATGGTCCGCGTTGCGGATGGTGGAAAGGCGATGGGCGACGACCAAAGAGGTCTTGCCTTTCATAAGTTCATCGAAAGCGTCCGCCAACATCATTTCGGTGCGAAGGTCGATGTTCGACGTCGCTTCGTCCAAAATAACGATTTCAGGCCGTAGCACCATAATCCGAGCCACACACAGCAATTGCTTTTCGCCCATGGACAAACCAGAAGAGGCCGAAACGATGGTGTCATACCCTTGTGGGAGACGGCGGATGAATTCGTCGGCATGAGCCTTTTTCGCCGCCTCGACGATTTCGTCCATGGACGCATCGGGTCGGGCATAGGCGATGTTGTCTCGGATGGAAGCATGCTTTAACCACGTGTCCTGCAACACCATGCCAACGTGGGAACGAAGCTCCCGCTTTTGAATGTCTTGGCCCTGAACGCCGTTGAAATAGAACCCGCCCTGCTGCGGATCATAGAAACGCATCAGCAAGTTAATCAATGTCGTTTTGCCACATCCCGTGGGCCCGACGAACGCGATTTTGTGTCCTTTGTAAACATCTAAAGTAAAGTCTTGGATGATCGTCTTCTTGCCATCGTAAGAGAAAACGATGTCTTTGGCCTTAAGGTCTTCCACTTCTTTTCCAAGCGGAACGTTCCCCTCATTGATATCCTTCGGTTCGTTGATTGCCTCATAGACACGTTGAAGCGCGGCGGAGGCGTAAAACACTTCGCTCATCGCGTCGGCGATTTCGTTAAACGGGGTCATGTATTGATAGGAATAGGAAAGGAAGGCGGACAGCGCGCCGACGGAAAAAGCCACCCCCGTGAATGAAAACGCGTCCGGGAAAAGGAGCACGCTTGCGCCCAAGGCGATGACGGCCCCATAAATCGTGTTGTTCACTAGCCGCGTCGCGGGGTTGATCCAACTCGCGGCGAAAAGCGCCTTGAAGGAAGAGGACCGATAGGCCTGGTTTTGGGTTTCGAAAAGCTCCTTTCGGTTCTGGTGCATGCCATACGCCACCACCGATTCCGCGTTGTTTAACGTCTGCAACGTCAAAGAGGAAAGCTGTCCCAAATCTGCGCTTTGCTTTTTGAAATACACGGAGTTTTTGCGGGAAATCGTCCGAGAAACAAGCACGGATAGCGGCGTAAGCAAAACCACCACGAGCCCAAGCAACCAGTGCAACGCGAACATGAAACCAAGGGTCACCAAGATTTGCACCGCGCCTTCGAATAGCGCCCCGGCCCCCGTGATCAAACCCGTCTGGACCGTCTCGATATCCCCTACCAAGCGTAGCAAGAGATCGCCATGGGAATGACGGTCGATATAAGAGACGGGGACCTCGTTTAAGGAACGGAACACGTCATCGCGCATCGACTTCACGACACGCTGGGCGACATAAGCCGTCGCAAGGTCAAACAGATAACGGAATAGCGATCCGATGACCAAACATCCCGCCATCACGAAAAGATAGACGGAGATGTCCAAGTTGCCGGCGCGAATTTGGTCGATGGCTTTTCCCGTAAGGAAAGGGATGGCGATCTTGGCGGAGACGGAAACGATCGCGCAAAGGAACGCCAGCACGATCCTCCCGCGCTGTTTCTTCAAATAGGGCCACAAACGATGCAAGGTCTTCATCGCGTTTTCACCTGTGCCTCATAGATCTCGGCGTAGATCGGGCAGTCCTTCAGCAGTTCTTCGTGCTTGCCTTCGCCAACGATTCTTCCCTGGTCCAAAACGTAGATTCGGTCGCAGTCTTTCACCGAGGTCGCGCGTTGGGATACCAAAACCGTGGTGAGCCCTTCACGGCGGGAAATGTTGCGCCGTACCAACATGTCGCTTTTGTAATCCAAGGCGCTGGTCGCGTCATCAAGGATCAATACCTCCCGTTGGCTTAAAAGCGCCCGCGCAATCAAAAGGCGTTGCTTTTGGCCGCCGCTATAGTTGGTTCCGCCCTCTTCCACGATGGCGTCCAAACCACCTTCTTTGCCATGCACGAATTCATAAGCCAACGCGTCACGCAAAGCCTCATCGATGGCCTCGTCCGAATAAACCTGCCCCATAGATAGGTTTTCGCGAATGGTGCCTTGGAAGAACTGGGGTTTCTGGCTTACCAAAGCGATGGACCCGCGGAAATTCTCCAACCGGCTTTCACGCATGTCATGCCCACGATACTCCACCACCCCTGACGTGGGGTCCAAGAAACGGCATAGCAAAGACAGAAGCGTCGATTTACCCGAACCGGTTCCGCCGATGATGCCAACGCGGCTCCCGCGAGAGATCGATAGGTTCACGCGGTCCAAGGCGTAATTCTCGCCACCAAATGAAACGGAAGCGTCCTTCAGCGAGAATAAGTCCTCCCCAGGTTCGATCAGGGGTTCTTCTTGAAGCGGGCCATCCACGATGGACGGTTCGATGGCAAGGAATCCGTCGATGCGCTTTTTGTCCGCCAAGGCTTTGGAAAAAGAGGTCACGAGGCGCGTAAATTGGATCAAGGCGTTCAGCGATTGGGTCAAAAAGGAGACCAAAGCCACGATCGAGCCCACGGAAATCAACGTGTTTTCATAGGCGAACGAGCCCAGGTACAAAACCAAGATGACGGCGAGGTTGACGAACCCAAACGTCAACGGGTTGATGAAGGCATTGATGCGCGATAGCCGCAATGCCCGTCCACGGTAGTTTTCCGACTCATCCTCAAATTCCCGTTGGGCGTCTTCCTGCTTGTTAAAGGCCCGCACCACGCGGGACCCCGTGATCAAATCGTCCCCAAGACGGGAAATCGCATCGAGTTCATTCATGAGGGACGTGTAACGTTTTGGCGTGACTTTCACCACGATTCCGATAACCAACGCGCATAAAGCTAAGGCGCCTAAAACGACCCACCCCGCATAAACGTTCACGATAAACGCGGCGATGATCGAACCTACCACCAAAAACGGCGCGCGCACCAAAAGACGCATGAACATCTGTACCCCGCTTTGAAGCGAAGAAGAGGAGGAGGTCATCAAATTCAACGCCTTGCTTTTCCCATATTCCTCAAGCTGGTAGGGACTAAGCTCCCCAATGTGGGCATAGATGTTCATCCGTAGTTCTTCGGAAAAACGGGTGGAGACGCTAGAGGCCACGTATTGCGTGACCATGGTGCAGGCAAAGCCAAACACCGATAGGCCAAACACCGCGGCGCATAGGACGAGCACAAAACCGGCGTCGCCCGCATGGGTGCCATTGGGGTTCAAACCTTCGTCAATGATCGCGCGAACGATGAATGGGATCACCAATTCGCAAATGCACTCCACCGCCTTCAGGGCCGGGGCCAAAAAAACACGGAACCGGTATTTGCGCAATGGGGTGAGCGCCTTCATCGCTCCGCGTCGCCTCCGGGCGGATTACGTGGTTCGAAATCGATGTGAAGGACGACCACTTCCCCATACACGGGGTCATCGTGGATGAATTCCACGGCATCCTGGCCAATGAACTCGATGCGTTCGAACTGAGTTTGGGTTTCGTGGGCGCGATACTTCGCGTGGTAAATCGCCCAATACGTATCGGAATATAGGCCTGCTTTGAAGTTGCCCGAATCGACGACCAGAATCGGCTGGTTGGCGTTGAATTCCATAAGCAACGTATCGCCGCTGTCGTTGTAATGGACGTTGTTGAGGGTCTTTTGGCTCACGCTATCGTAATTCTCGTAGAACGAATCGAAGAACGTGTCTTCATCGAAGAGCAGTTCTTCCCCGCCTTTGTTCTGCGATTTGGAGATGATCGAGCCAAGCAAAGAATCGATGGAGTTCTGGGCATCCTCGTTGATGATGTCGCCTCGCTCAGCCAGGCGTTGTAACGCAAGCCCCGCGATCATCAAGTAACGCGCCGAACGGTAAGAATCCGCCTTGCACCCCACCCCTTTATAGAAACACATGCCCAAACGGTATGCAGCCCAAGCGAACTCCCGTAGCAAATAAGTGTCCCCAAAGGCTTTCCCATACATTTCCGAAAAGACGGAAAGAAGGGCGTTCAGGCCAAAGAAGACGTCTTTTTTGACGAATTCGCCATCGAGGTAGCAGCAAGCAAGGCGCGAAGAAGCCGACAAAGAACCGAGGGCGGCGGCCTTGGCAAAGCACTCATACGCCAAACGATAGTCCCCGCGGGCACCGCGTTCCTGATACAGACAGCCTAGTTCATGGAAAGCGGTCGATTCGGTGACCAGCGCTTCGTGTTTGTAATGGTATTCCGCCATCTCAAACGATTTGGGAATGAATCTCAATCCTCGGGCGTATAACCGCGCCAAAGCCAAGCAACTGACCGCGTCATGGAAATCATCAAAGATGGCGTTTAGATAACGTTCGTAAAGAAGTTCGTTATTGAGGTTGTCCTCGATCGCCCCATCGAAGAACGAGGCGCAATATTCCATCATCCCCGAACGTCGGGCATCATCGTCATTGCGCCGCGCATAGGTCTGGGACAATTCCTTGAATTCGGTTTTGCCAATGGGGAGTCCAGATGCGTCGCCCACCACTTTGACCATGCCGCAATGCGGGCAGAACGCGGAAAGCTCTTGCCCTTCCTTAAGCCAGGATTTCACGACACGGGCGGAGAAAACGTTCCCGCAGGAAAGGCACCCACACTGCTTGGAGGAGATGATCTCAAACTCGTTGGAACGGGTATGGGAATCGTACTGGTCGTATTTGTCGAGGACGTCTTCCAAAATCATGGTCATAATCTTAACATAGTTAAAGCGACGTTGCGCGCCCTTGCGCAATGATGGATGGGAGACGACGCATTATGAAAATCCTCGTAGACGTTTTAGGTGGGGACAAAGCCCCGAAGGCCGTAATAGAAGGGGCCATCGCCGCCTTAAGGAAGCTTCCGGACCTCAGTTTGGTCCTCGTGGGCCCAAAAGAAGAAATCGAATCCTCGTTTGGAAAAGCGAAGATGGATCTTTCCCGCGTGGAAATCGTCCACAGCGACATCGCCGTCTTAAATACCGACCACCCTTCCCTTTTCATTAAGGAAAAACCCGATAGCAGTTTGGCCTTATGCTTTGAGAACCTTCGCAAGCGCGAGGACATCGACGCCATGGTATCCGCTGGCCCTACCGGAGCCATCTTGACTGGGGCGGTTCTCCGCATCGGCAGGCTCCCTGGCGTATCTCGCCCCGCCTTGATCGCCACCCTCCCCACCCGCACCGACGGCCAACTGGTGCGCTTGGTCGACACGGGCGCGAACATGGACTGCAAGAGCGAATACCTCGTCCAGTTCGCCTTGATGGCGGAAGCCTATTTAAAACTCCTTGGCATCGAAAGCCCGCGCATCGCCACCTTGTCGGTAGGCCAAGAAGAAGGCAAAGGCAACGACCTTAGCAAAGAAACCTACCAAATCCTGAAAACCCTTCCCGTCAACTTCGTGGGCAACATCGAAGGCGACCACGTTCTTAAAGGGGAAGCCGACTTAGTCGTCTGCGATGGCTTCGCCGGAAACGTGTTCATCAAGTCTTTGGAAGAAGGCGCCTACTTCATCTCCGACCTCTTTAAGGCGGCGATCTATAAAAACGTCTTCACCATGTTCGGCGCCCTGTTCCAGCTCTCCGGGCTAAAGAAAGTGAAGAAGCCGTTTGACTACGCCAACAAAGCCTGCGCACCGCTTTTGGGTGCGAAAAAGCTCATCCTGAAATGCCATGGCAAATCGGAAGCAAGCACCTTCGAAGCCACGATTCTAGAAGCCTATAACCTCGTCCAACTTGGCTTGCAACAAAAGATCGTCGAAGCGGTTTCCAACCTGCAAATCAACGCAAAACCAGAATAAATTCACGATTCTAGCAATAAAAACGGTGTCTGGTGGGACACCGTTTTGCATATCCTTCGATTACTGTGAGCCAGCCTTATTGGTCTGCCATGTCTTGAACGTGTGAATGCGTTCCTCGTCGTTTTTGATGGAGTAATGGTGCTTACTGCCACGGACGATCAGTTTGCATTTGGCCTTGCCGTGGAAAGCTTCCTCCAGCACTTGGTTGATCTGTTCTTCCTTCAAGAAACTACAAGAGAAGATGTCGATGTAGGCTTGGCGGGCTTTGATGTCGTAATGCACCGCGATATGGCTTTGGGCCACCAAGATGATGCCGGAAATATAGGCGGGGTCTTGGATTGTGCTATAGATGACGTAAGGACGGGTGATGGCCTCCATGTTGATGCGCGGAGGAAGTTGGTCCAGCCATTGGTAGATTCCCTCAAAGGTCAAATCGACGTCATCCACCTGAATCATGTAATGGGGGCCGAAGTCCGCGTTGGTGTCTGGTCTTGCCTCGGGAAGGCTGTCCACCAAACGACGGTCCACCGTGATGGGGTGCACTTCCTTGGCGGAAAACGCCCCAAGGATCAATTCCTCCGCCTTCTTCGCGGAGAAGAAATCGTTGGAAAGGACGTCGACGAAATAACAGGCGCGAAGCGGGAAGGTGTGGATCGTGATGTGGCCACCTTCGAAGAACATGAACGCGCTGATGCCACCGTCCTCATAGTTCTCCGAATAATAATAAGGAAGAAGGAAGGGCGGCATGACGGGCCGAAGCTTCAGATTCTCCGCCACGGTCACAAGGCACTCGTTCACCGAGCGCATGCTATTGGTTTGGTCTTGGATGGTATCGTAGGCATCCACCATGTAATGAAGCATTGTCGCAACCTCCTTATTCCGCGAAGATCTTGTCGAATTTGCCCGCGCGCACCACGAACGGTTCGATCCACCACTCCGAGTTGCAACGCCCGATGTTGGGCAGGCAATAGTACGATTTGTCGATGAAGTACTCGATTTCCGAAAGGATGCTGATTTCCTTCACGTGGTCGGCCTCGCCGTTGCTATCGACGTCCATGCGCAGCGAGAAACAGACGATTTCGCACTTGTCGCTGTTGTTGGATTTGCTGACGTATTTGCCCACGAGGGGGTAAATGCTGGAATTGAAGTCCCCGCGCGCCTCGTTTTTCTCGTAGGCCCCGCTGTTAAGGAACTCCAGGATGTTGGCGATGTCTTCCATCTGCTGGTTGGGGGAATAATCCACCAGCGATTCCGAAAGGTTCAGCTTGCCCGTGTCGACGATACGGTTCTTCCCGAGCACGAAGAAGAGGGCGCTGGCCATCGCGCGCTCGCTTTGGCTGTCGGCGCAAAGTTTAGAGAACTCGCGGATGGCGATGCGAAGGTCGTCCGGGGCTTTTTTCGTCAATTTGGAACGGATGCGGCCATATTGGCGCTTCGCCTCTTCATAGAAGATGTCGTGAATCGTGTCTTCTGGGGCATTGTCATCCATCGCAGAAGGCTGATAAGGAGTCTGGTTTTCCAACGCCTGTTGACCATACGCCAAAAGGCCATAATAGAAGCACGTCAGGCGTAAAAGCACACGGGTCAAGGTCTTCTGAGCGTTCTCCAAATCCCCGGATTTGACGGAACGGATTTCCTCGTTGATGCGCTCCACCCCTTCATCTTTCTCCGAAGATTTCAGGATGCAGCGGATGATGTATTCGGCTTGTTGCTCCGCGACCCGGGTGGAAACGCGCCCTTCCCTTCCGAAAATCGTGGAATGGAACGGGAGGTCAATCGTATTGGGCAAACCGTTTTCCCATTGGACGCCAGGGAACTCCACCGCGCCGTTGAAGCGCATGTTCAAATCCCGGATAAGGAAACCAAAGGCCGTAGGGTCCACCTTGCAGACGTTGGTGAGCACCACGCGCGGGGCGCGTTGCACAAGCAGCATGATGATGGCGCCGTCGAAATTGCCATCCTGGACCATGGACATATCCACGCCGATGGTGTCGAGGATCCCTTGGTTTTGGGAATGGCCATCCACGTCGATGAAGTCAGAGATCGCCAACGCGAGGTTCTTAAGGTATTTGTAGTTGACCGCGTAGATGTTTTGAATGGTGTCGGGAACACCGTCGTCCTCGTTTTGGTCCACCACTTCGTTGGTCACCCACTCAAACGTTGAGATGACCGCTTGGTTGGAAGGAAGGGCGACATAATGCGTATGGGCGTCGGATACCGAGGGGGCCACATCCGGATCGTCTTGCTGATATTGCACGAATAGACGGTCCAAGGAGGAAAGTTGCATGTAAGCCAGCTGGAAAGTCCTTCCCCTTCCCCCGTCCGCGCGTTTGCCCATCCAAAGGGCCTTTTCCAAATAATAGAATTCCTCTTCGTCGCGTACCGACATCAACGCGATGCTCAAACGGCAGGGGAAAAGATGCTGGCGGAGTTTGCTCTTGTACAAGAAGCAGAACTCGCCGCGTTGCTCCACGAGGCTTAACCCTGGGAGCAAGCGTTCCAAACTCGTCATCAGGCGTAGCAAGGTGGCGGAGGCGTCTTTGATGCTTAACTCTTGGTTCAAACGGGAAGGGGCGTTAATGCGACGGCGAATCAAATCCGCGTAATCCATGATTTTGAAATCGGATTCGAACCCAGGGATATACTCGCGCAACCCCGAGCTTTCGCCGCGGGACAAATCAAACTGCACGTCCAGCAAGATGAACTGCATCACCTCGAAACTGAGGTCGAGGTCTTTGTAAAGGCGGTCGACGCTACGAAGGACGCGTTTGGCGTAAGGGGAATTGGAACGCCGTACCGAATGGGTGGCGTCATAGTCGTCCAAAACCGAACGGACGCAAGCGAAGACATAGAGGAAAACAAGGCACACGGTACGGTCGATGATGGCCGCGTAATCCACGGGGAAGAGCCTACGGGCGTTCTTGTTCTCGTAGCCGAAAATGAACCGGCGGACGTTCTCATCCAGCAACAGGCCGAGTTCGGTATATCTTTCTTCTTCGGACTTGGGTCGTTCGGACATGGTTTACTCTTCTCCGAGGTCCTTGATCTTCTCCGCGATGTAGCGATAGGTACCCATGGCGTCGATTTCGTCTTGGTTCTTCGAATCGGACTGGGTAGCCTTCAAAATGCATTCCTCCCACTGGAAGCGACGGACCAGAGGGACGCCAAAGCTCACGCCAGAGCTGCGACGGATCGCGCCGTAATCGAAGTACAGCGACTCATCGTCCTCGAATTCTGCTTGGAACCGATTGAGGATCGTGGCCTTGGCTTGTTGGGGATAGGTGCGACCGTCGAGCACGTATTCCTGTTGCGGGACGGCGGTAGGAACGATGAGCACGTTGATGCTCGGGCATTGGGAGGAGAGACGTTTGAAATAACTGACGGTCCCTTCGAGGAACTGGGTGGTCGGACGCATGCAGCACACGATGAGATTAGAGTTCAAAACGGACTGCGTCGCGGTTTCTTGGTCGCCGGAAGAAGAGTCGAAAATAATTGCATAACCGCCATATTTTTCCCAAATCTTCGTAAAAGACTTCAGGTGGCTGGCGGCGTTTGCCCCGACGGATTTGCTGGAGTTGTCGCGCCCTTTGTAATCACCCGGGCGGGCTGGGAGAAGCAAAACGGATTCCGGCTCTTGGCCAAACACCTTGCCCACGGGCATAAGCAATCCCTGCTGATCATAGGAAAAGCCTTCCTCCAAAACGTCAGACACGGTAAAGGCATTGGGATTGGATTCCACCTCTTTGGACTTGCCACAAAGAATGGTGAGACCGGTGCTATCGAGGTCCATGTCCACCAAGATCACGGGGTGTTCTTTGCTAGGTTTGGATTCCCCTTCGAAAAGGAAGGGGACGACGTTGGCTAAGGTCGAAGAACGGCCCGAGCCACCTTTGTAGGAAAAGAATACGGCTTTCTTCATAAACGGTTACTCCTTGTCACCATTGTCGGCCTTGAACAGATTGTTGGTGACGATGCTGCGCACGTTCTTGCGGTTGTACTGATCCAAGATGCGCACGCCTTCGGCCATCCGGTCGGCGGCCCCTTCGCGTTGGCAGTTGTCGAGCAAGACGCCACCGATCATCTCGTAGTAGGCGAGGTTACGCAAATCGCGCATCGCGGAAAGAAGTTTATCGGAGTCGCCATGCTCTTCCTTGAACTTATGGACGAACTCATCCATGCCTGCGTCGGAACCAAGATCCGCATCGAAGAGGGAATGGACGACGTCGGACTTGGCGGTCTTGACGGCGTCGGCGAACCAATTGACGAAATTGCCGCGGACTTCCTTGGTGATCATTTCCTTCAAGGCGGTGACCACCGCTTCTTCCTTGGCTTTGAGCCGCTCGTTCTCTTGGGCGAGCTCGGCGCACTCTTTTTCCTTGCGCTTCAACTCCTCAGCCTTGTTCTTCAACTGACGGACTTCACCGTCTTCGGCGATGCCCAGTTCCTTTCGGTGGTTGGTCTCGATGTCCTTACGGATGGTCTCGTTGACCGTGTTGATTTCCTGGAAACGCTTCTCGTATTCCTCTTGGTACCGATAGAAGTCGGCGAGGGAGGAAAGATAGTAGAAGTTAGAAGTGAGCAAGTAATCGTTGTTCTCCCAAATCCACAGGTACTGGATGCTGCGCTGATAGGCCGGGTCGTCGTCTTGCTTGACGCGCGGGTCGATCCGGTCGTCGGTGTTACGGCGGGACAGGATGAACGTGTCCAAATACTTAATCATTTCCTTCTGGGGGTATTGGACCAAGTAGTCCGCCAAAAGGTTGTTGGTCTTGACGATCAACGGGGACAAAGTGAATAGCTTGATGCGCTTCTTGCGAAGGTTCTCGGCGCAACGGGCCATCTCGCCACTTCCGAACTCCTCGGGACAAGTGACGATGAAGTCGTTGACGATGTAGTCGCGCTTGTCGGAAACGAAGCGGTTGTAATAACGGACGGTGCGCTGCAAAGCGGCCTGAAGCGAATCGTTAAGATAGTCCAAATCGGCTTGGACGCGAGCCATGACGCCATCATCGGCAGCGTCGAGCAACTCATAGCCCAAGTCGACGTCGATGCCGGCGGCGACGATGATGTTGATCGCGAACAGATCGTTGAATAGTGCGTCGGATGAGTTGCTATTGCGGATCGCCTCGGGCGGTACGGGGGCGGAGACTTGGTTGTTGTAGAACTCTTCGGCGATGTCCTCTTTGACGTTGCGCCACAAATCACGGCCGCAAAGACGGACGTTTTTGTCTAGGTCATAGAAGGCGTCGTCCTTGTTGATGATATCGAAGCGACGGCGGTATTCGGCCTGCTCGACTTCGGAGAGGCTCTCCCACTCCGCCTTGACGCCGATGTTTTCGGGGGAAAGCTTCTTTCCTTCCTTAAGGCGGGCTTCGATGGTCGGCATTTCCGAGCAAAGCTTCACCGACTCGTAGATATCGAGGTAGCACTCGGAAACGATGTAACTGAACACCAACGACGGATGGTCGCACCCCTTGGCGAAGTTCCAACCTTGGGTGAAGGCCTTTTCGTTCTCGACCCCGATGAATCCTTGGTTCATCTCCACGATACCGTCGTGGACGATCTGGAGCATCTTGTCAATGAGCTCGGGCTCGAAGACCCCGTCGAAACGGGAATGGGAGCTTAGCCCGACGGCTTGGAGCAACGTGGAGACAAGCCAGGTAAGCGAATCGTAATAGGACGACCCCTCAGGCAAGCCAATGCTTTCATACGGGGTCAAGGTCACGCCGTGCTCGTCGTAATCCTGGATCAAGGAACGGATACCATCGGCATAGGCGGCGATGATCTCGCGGAGCATCTCGGGGGCGATGATCTTTTCGTCAGCGTCGAGAATCCCATAGTCTTCCAAGATAAGTCCCACGGAAGAAAGGCCTTGCGTATCGGGGAGAATGCCTTCGGCGCGTTGGTCGGAGCTCAGATAGAACCGGAAGTTCTTCGTGGTCTTACCAAGCAATTCCCAAAGGCAGGACAAGCCGATTTTCCGTTTGTCCTCGTAATCGTAGAACAGATCGGTGTCCTTCTTGCCTTGGACCAACCCGAGGAAGCCATCGGTACAGTCGTCCAAGGAAGAGACCTTCAACTTCTTCAGAAGGGCTTCGAAATGCGCACGTCTGGAAGCCTCGGCGTTGCTGCGGATCGTGGTCTTCAATTTGCTGATGCGTTCAGGGGTCATGTGGGTTCTCCTTTACATTTTGAAATATACGACGGGGCGCACGCCGGATTTGTTGCGGCGGAAACGTCCGTACTCGTTCACGTGGTTGCCCATGACGTTAAGGTGCCGTCCTTCCACGCCGTCGAAGACGCAGACGTCCTTAAGCCAATACTCTTTGGGGCTATTTGGAGTGAAGATGAGGTCTTTGTATCGTTTGATTTGTTCGAACGTCAAAAGGTCTGCGTAGCGACGCTCTCCCGCGGTGAAGCCTAAATCCGCCAGAGGAACGAGCTGCGCCCGTTCTTCCTCGCTAAAAGCGATCTTCTCGAAGCGCGCCAGCCATTCGTCGATCGTGTCGCCGCGAATGGAATCCAGCGCCTCCGATTCGGCGCAGACGGCGAGCATCGTGTGATTGTCGATCGGGGCAAGAGGAAGCCAGTGCAACCCAAATGCCTCGTGGGCCTCTTTGTTCGCGTCGCGGAAAACAAGCTCCTCGCCTACGTAAAAGAATTCTTCCACGCCGCCGAGGATCACCCGCTTGGAAACCTTGGGGCTGTAATACCTGCCAAAGGCTTCCGAATGGGTGGCCATGAAGGCTTCGCGGTCCTTGACGATACCCATGGAACGAAGGGTTTGGCGAAGCTCGGTTTCGTAATCGGCCTTGTCGTGGCCAATGCTCAACACTTCCTCAGGGAACACTTCCCGTAGCAAACTCTCGCGCGTTTCGGACACGTCGATGTGGGAACGCATCGCAAAAAGGATGAAATCCGGGATCGTGTTTTTGCCAAAGATCACGGGAACGGCCTTAAAGGAATCGACCTCGCGGTCTTTCAACTGCCTTAGGATCAGCCCGAGTTCGAATTCGATCGCATCGCTTTGCAACGCGTCCAAACTCAAATAGCAAAGGGCCCCTTTGCACAAAGGGTCGGAGATGGCTTTCTCGGCGCGGCGCTTCCACGAGTCTCCGCCGGACATCCCCTCCCGGTCGATCCAATAGTTGAATTTTTCCCGGTCGAAGAAAAGCAAGTCGCCATCGATGGCGGACATGTTCGCGTGGCTATAGCTGATGAAAAAATAAGGCTCGTTGGGGTTGAACGCGTTTCCTTGTCCCATGGCGCATATTATAACGTGCGCACTTTACTCGCACAATGCCAACCTAGGCACACGCGAAGCAAGACATCGTCGACAAAAAATGCGTAATTGCCTAGCATAAAAGGGGCATGGAAGAACCTTTGGACGACGTCTTAACGAATGATGGCTTGTTTTCACTGCGCGCTTTACGGCTTCATCTCCATGGGGAGCCGATCTTAGAGCAGGAAGCCAAAAAGATAAACGACGCGGCTCCACTGCTAAAGGAAGCCGACCCAAGCCAAGCCATGCTCTTGCTGCGCGACATCCTCCTAACGGACCAAATCGGATGCTGGATGCTTTCCTTCATCCCAGTCTTCACCACCCTTTTCCCAGGCCTTGCCCCCACGGTTGGCTTTGACCAACATACGAGATGGCACGCCCATACCCTTTACGTCCACATCACCCACGTCGTTGCGGGGGTCCAGCCCGATTTCATCACCCGTCTGGCCGCGGTGCTTCACGACAACGGCAAAGTACGGACCGTCAGCGTCGAGAACAAAGAAGACGGCTCTTTCGTGTACCACTTCCCAGGTCACCCTGCCGTATCCGAGGACATGGCACGCCCGATTCTGAAAAAGTATGGCCTCCCCGAGGAAGAGGCGAAGGAGATCCTGTTCCTCATCGGACGCCATGACAACACCATCGCTCCCACTCCGAAAAGCGTCCGGAAAATCCTCAGCCGCATCCTAAACCTTGGGTTGGGCCATCCCCTCCTCACGTTGAAACGCCTTCTCGATATCCAAAAGTCCGACCATGCAGACCATACGATGTTGGTACCTATCCCAAGCGAGGAAATCTTGCACATTGCGGATAAAATCCTCGCAGAAATCTAGGATTTTATTCTTCCTCAAAGAAAAAGCCCCCGATCAATGATCAAGGGCTTTGTTTTCGTTCTGGCGGAGGCAGAGAGAATCGAACTCTCGCTGGCCTTGCGACCACTAACGGTTTAGCAAACCGTCCCCTTCGGCCTCTTGGGTATGCCTCCGTCGGCGACTAAATATACACCCCTAGGGCGAAACTATTCAACGTTTTAATACGCTTTGGCGAAGTAGACGATCACGGTCGCCTTTTTGCCACACACCGGGCACAAGGTTCCTTCCGGGACTTCCTCGGAATAGATGGCACGGGCCGTGCCGCCTTTGGTGGCTTCCTTGATCTTAAGCTCGCACTCTTCCTCGCCGCAGAATGCCATCCGGGCGTAACCGCCCTTTTCAAGCGCGGCGTTGAGCTGCTCAAGGTTCTCGACGTCGACGACGCTGTGATCAAGTTGGTCCTTGGCCTTGGCGTACATATCCTGGTGGATCTGTTCCAGAATCTCGGGGACCTTATCCACCACTTCGTCGATGGAAAGAGAGATCTTCTCCCCGTTGACGCGCTTGGTGATCATCAACTTGCCTTCCTGCAAATCGCGGGGGCCGATTTCAATGCGAAGAGGCACGCCTTTCATCTCCCACTGGGCGAACTTCCAGCCCGGGGTGCGATCGGAATCGTCAACCTTGACGCGGTAACCGGCCTCAACCAGTTTCTCTTTGATTTGGTTGCAGGTGGGCATGATGCCTTCGGCTTCCTGACGGATCGGCACGATCACTACTTGAATCGGCGCGACCGCGGGAGGCAAAACGAGGCCGTTATCGTCACCATGGACCATAATGACCGCCCCGATAAGACGGGTGGAGACGCCCCACGAAGTTTGGTGTGGGACCTCCAATTTGTTGTTACGTCCCAAGAAGCGAATGCCAAACGCCTCCGCGAACCCTTGTCCAAAATAATGGGTGGTGCCCGCTTGCAGCGCCTTGCCATCGTGCATCAACGCCTCGATGGTGTAGGTCGCCACGGCGCCAGCGAACTTCTCGTGTTCGGTCTTTCTTCCCTTCACGAAGGGGATAGCCAAAACGTCGCGACCGACTTCGTCATAGACCTCCAACATGGTCAAAGCGTTGCCACGTGCCTCTTCTTCCGTCTCGAAAAGGCAATGGCCTTCCTGCCAAAGAAACTCCGAGCCACGGAGGAACGGACGGGTCGTCTTTTCCCAGCGGACGACCGAGCACCATTGGTTGTACATCTTGGGCAGGTCGCGGTAAGAGGAAAGAAGGTTTTTATACAAATCGCAGAAAAGGACCTCGGACGTCGGGCGGATGATGAGCGGGTCGGAAAGCGTCTCCCCACCGCCAAGGGTCGCCACCAAAGTCTCCGGGGCAAAGCCTTGGATATGCTCCTTCTCTTTATTGAAAAGGGAGGTCGGGATGATCATCGGGAGATAGACGTTCTCCACGCCATTTTTCTTGAAGCGCTTATCGAGCTGCACCTGGATTTGCTCCCAAATGGCATAGCCATAAGGCAAGTAGTCGATGAAGCCTTTCACCGAGGAGTAGTCCATGAGTTCGGCCTTGCGGCACACGTCGGTATACCATTGGGCGAAATCCACGTCCCGGGAGGTAATCGCGTCGTTTTTGTTTTGAATCTTAGCCATAGTCGTTTCTTCTTCCTAACGCGTACTTACTATACGCGCATTAGTCTTTCATGTCCTTAACCCGTTTCGCGGTTTTGGGGTTGATGGGATTCATCATCACGTCGTAGGGGGCGAACGCCTCCGAGGAGATGTAATTCAAACCCGAGCGCACCATCAGCTCAACCGCGGGCCAACCGTCGAAATCCGAGGCGATGATGGGCTTTTGGTATTTGAGCAGTTTCTCCACCAGCGTATGGAGGTGGGAACGCAAACGGGTCGAAGAGTCTTCGCCGCTGGCGTTTTCAAACGCAAATGAGCAAATGAAGTAGTCAAACGCCCCGTAGACCTTCGTGGACAGCTGTAGCTGATTGGAGTTCAAACACAGCGCGACTTCATAGCCTTTGGCCTTAATCGCGCGCATGTCGGAAATGATGCCATCCTCGTCCATGTGGTCCAAATGAGAGCAGATGTCGGACTCGTTGAACACCAAGACCAGATGGGCGGAACGCGCTCCAGAGAGACGAGCAAACGTGATCAACATATATCCGCGCTCCACCAAACGGACGTTGTAGAAGAGGACTTGGTCTTCGCTGGGGCGCTCCGAAAGGAAGCGTTGGATTGTCTCTTTGGCCACCGTATTGAACAAACTGCGGTCGTCTTCGGTGCGCATTGCGTAATCCTTCAGATCCTCCATGGAATCGAAATACGTTTCCACTGGTTCCGCCTTGGTCAAATAACCCATGACCTTGGCTTGGCTTACGGAGAAGATTGGACGGAACTTATACCGAAGCTTTTTCTCGTTGATGATGCGTTCCACCTCGGTGCGGTAGGAACTATCGTCATTACGCCGATAGGACTTCCTGCCACGTTCGTACCAAAGGGTGACCTCTTTGCCCGCGAAGGCCTCCGCGGCGAACCTTCGGGCGGTCTCGATGATCTTTTCGGGCTCTTGCTGGAAATAGCGGTGCTCCACCACCCCGACGCGGACTTCGATGGAAGATGCCAGCCCGTTGATGGAAAGATAACGGTTGATGGCGTTGAGACAGGAACGGACCAGATAAAGCCCTTTTGCCTTATCGTCGACACGCAAGTCGCACAGGATGAGTTCGTTGCCCGAGGCCTGCATCAAATAACGTTTGCCCTGCAAAAAGGGGAACAGGGCGTTTTTGAATTGGTTGAAGGCGAGCGGGGCGATTTCCTTGTCCTTGTCGGTGATGCGTTTGTAAACAAATCGGAACGCATAGGTGATGCCACGGCGCGTCCCGGCGGATTGGATGGCTTCCTCCACGGCTTTCATCGCGGAAAGTCCGTGGGCGGTGCCCCCGGTATCGTTTTTCGACACCCCCATGTATTTCAGCAAATAGGACTGGAGGTGGATGATTTGCTTGTCGAAGTCCACCGCCTCGACCTGCAGCATCGAGAAATATTGCCTACGGGTATGGTTCTCTTGGATGTCGGTCTCCAAATAATCCGGTGCGTGGGTGGAAGGATCGGCGACGGCACTGATCCAGTTGATAACCTTCTTTTGCTCTTCGATGGGGAATTTTTGGTAAAACTCGGACAGCGTGCAATGGTGAATGTCGTCCAAAGTTGTGACGTTGAAGTACCGGACGCTGTTCTCCTTCATGTTCAGGATGAACACGCGGACGGAGTTAGACTGCTCTTCCAACACGCGGCGATAGTTCTCGTTGCTCTTCTCGGAAACCGTGAAAACGATGATTACTCCCACCAGGAGCAATCCCAAAAGAATAAGCGAGAGGTATATCCCCCATGATTCAGAGAAGTTCCAAGCAAACGTCGTGCCCATCGCCCTAAAACAATATCACGTTGTGATAAAGACCTAAATACGCTTTGCGTTGTTTCGCCTGCGCCGAAGTGTTATCATTTGCCGCGCCCGGAGAAATACCCAAGCGGTTGAAGGGGACGGTTTCGAAAACCGTTAGTGGATGCAAGTCCAGCCAGGGTTCGAATCCCTGTTTCTCCGCCAAAAACGAATGCACGGCTGCTCTAAACAGCCGTTTTCTTTTGTTTTCGAAAAGCAAAAAAAGGCCTTCGGAAGGCCACATCGAACCAGGCTGATCAACGAATCGGAGGCAAGAAGAAACGGCCCGCCACACTTTGCAGCTCAAAGACGTCGACGAAGGCGTTGGGATCCGCCTCTTGGATGACGCGGACGGTCTGTTTGGCTTCATAGGAAGACACGACCATGGTGAAAATGTATTTTTTGTTGGACGTGTAGGCCCCTTCTCCATAAAGCATCGTGGCTCCATGAGGCAGCGCCCCGACCAGTATCTTACCTAGGTCGGACATTTCCGATACGGCCTCGATCTTCACCTTCTTGTTTCGGAGGTTGATGGTGTCGATCATGAACATCGAAACGAATAGATACAAAACGGAGAAAAGCGTCGCCACGAACACTTGGGCGGCCTTTTCCGTGCCCCAGCCCACGTCAGAAATCGTGATGAGGGTATAGAGGGTTACGGTAACGACGTTGATGTACACCGAGTAACGGCCAACAAGGCGCGATTTCTTTAACGCGATGTAATAAGCCACTACGTCCATTCCGCCAGCCGAAGCGTCCACCTTAAAAGCGATTGCAGACGAAACTCCCGTGCAAATCCCGCCTAAAAGTGCCCTCGTGACCAATCCGCCATTGTTATCGACGAACTCCGAAATCTTGAAGAAAAAGTCGGGGTCGGCATAACGAAGCAAAGCGGTGAAGGCGGAAGCCAAGCCAACGTTAATCAAGGTGAAAATGGCGAACCGTTTACCAATCCCCCTCCAGGCCAAGATGAATATCGGGACGTTGATTCCAAAATAAAGGATCGAATAGATGATGTCGTAAAGGTTGTTCTTGGTGATCGGGTCGCCAAACACCCACTCGACGAAGGCGATGATGACCTGAGAAATACCGGATACGCCACCCGTCACCAAACGCATATGCCCCGAGTTGAACAACTGGTCTAAATTGGCGGGGGCAAGGAATGCACGGAAGCCAAAGGCGAACAAAAACGCGGAAAAGGCGATGACCAAAAAGGCCCAGCCGTTGGTTAAGATGGCGCGTTGCACCGGATGGTCTAAGAGGATATCCTCGAATTTCTTCCGAAACGTCTGCTTTTTCGACATCGTGCCATGATTATAGACCAGCGTTTTCCCATTTCCACTGCATTCCGACGGAAAATAGAGCTTCTTCATCCTTGACGGGCAACCACTGCGCCGACTAGTCGGCGAAAATGACGTTCCCATGCCCATAATGCATCCGGGCAAATGTGTGTTGCCCGCCCTTTGCGCGGGTGATATGATTATCGCGCTGTTTATAATAAACAGGCCATCTGGAGGTTACGAAATGAACATCCTCAAAGCGATTAACGCCGGCTTCACCAAGTTCTGGCGTTGGATTAAAGAGACCGCTTGGGTCCAGCCTTTGCTCATCGTCGGCGGCATCTTCGCCATCATTTTCTCGATTTCGAAATTCAGCGCATGGTTCGGCACCATGGCCGTCGGCTCTAGCGCCAGCTACTTCACCAGTTACCGCCTCGCCCTGGAAAACGAAGGCAAAGAAGGCTATGACACCAACGCGGACAAGCTGACCTACACCATCAACGGATTCTCCTTCGGCGACTACGCGAGCTATGACGACCTTCGCGCCGCGCTTGACGAGCAGAAAGTCATCGAGAATTACGGCGAGAAGTATTACCTCATCCTCGTCTCCGACACCTGCGACGGCTGCGAGAAAGCCCAGGATGCCTTCGACATCCTCACCACCAACTGGAACACCGACAAGTTCCGCATCAACGATGGCGGCACCTTCCGCCTCCACTCCATCTTCGTCGACGAAGCCTCCACCAACGACAAAGACTACGACCTCGACGAGGATAAGCAGGCCTTCAGCCGCTACGTGAAGAAGTTCGACGGCCTCGACCTCTGGACCCGCACCGCGGGTCGCCTGGAAGAGGTCCCCTACAAGGAAAACGCCTCCGTCTCCTCCACCAAATACGAGACCATGGAGAACGCCGAATCCGGCTCCTGGGAAACCCCGACCATCTTCTTCGTCGACTGGTCCAAGGCCGCCTTCGAAGCGGGACGGGCTGGCATCAGCGAAGTCTTGTTCGGCTTCAACGTCGGATCCGACAACTACCAGCGTGCCACCTTGCTCCAGCAAATGTGGAACCACGTCCCCCTCGATAGCGCGGACAAGGACAGCACCAACCCCTTCCGTCCGGAATACAACCACTAATGCAAATGAAAACGCTCGGCCATAATAAACCGAGCGTTTTTCTTTATTCTATTGGGCTTTTTTCTTAAACGCTTCCACCACCGAAGATGGAACCAAGGACGATACGTCCATCCCGTTTTTCCATAGTTCCTTCACGACGGAAGAAGAAATGAAGGAGAAGTCGGTGTTAGCCATGAAAAACACCATGTCCACACCCGGATCGACGAAACGGTTGGCGGAAGCGAGCTGGAATTCGTATTCGAAATCCGTCACGGCCCGTAAGCCACGGATCACGTGCTTCGCCCCCGCTTTCCGGGCGTATTCAACCGTCAAGCCTTCGTAACTGTCCACGCGCACGTTATCCATCCCTTTAAGGGCTTCGCGCAATATCTCCACCCGCTCTTCCGTGGAAAAGAGGGTATGTTTCGCGGAATTGACCGCCACCAAGACGACCACTTCGTCAAAGACGGAACGGGCGCGGTTCAAAATGTCCAAGTGGCCGTTAGTGAAGGGGTCGAAGGAACCAGGGTAGATCGCAATGTTCATGTTATCTCCTTAGAAGCAGGACTTTCGTCTTGCCATAAGTATAATCGCGGCGGAAAGGGAAATAGGAGGTATCCAGTTCTAACTCGCCCTCGTATTCCACGACCACCGCCGCGTTTTCCGAGAGCAAATCGTGGGAGGACAAGTAACCTAATGAATGGGAATACGCCTCCTTCATTGCATAGGGTGGATCCAAAAACACGATGTCGAACGGCTCCAAGAAGCGTCTTAAGGCAGCCTGATAATCCAACGTCAACACTTGGGCGCGGGTCTCGCGAAGCTTCGCCAAATTGCTCTGCACGATCTTGGCGGCTTTGGGGGAAGCGTCTACGAAAATGGCTTTCTTCGCCCCGCGGGAAAGCGCCTCAATGCCAAGCGCCCCGCTTCCGGCGAACAAATCCAGCACGACCGCCCCAGTCAAATCGTTTCCTAGCGCGGACATCATCGCTTCGCGCACACGATTCTTGGTCGGAAGCGTCCCTTCCTCGGGCGTGTCGATGACCCTGCTGCGGTATATGCCAGAGCCAACCTTAACCATGGTTTCCTCCGCACGGGGTCTTTTCGCGAAACGGCCCGAACAGCAATTCGTCCACTTCCTGAGTCAAAAAGCGGATCTCCGTGAATAGACGCGAATACTCTTTCGCCGAAGGGGCTTGGTTCAACGCGATTTCCTTCTCACGCAATACGGAGGCGGCCTTTTTCGTTTCCTGGGAATCCTCACCCTCTTCCAAACGAAGGCGAAGGTATTCCGCGCGCGCAACTTCTTTCTCTTGGTAAAGGGGGAAGACGCCCGAATCAGACACCAACGCGGCTTCGACGGAAGCAAGCGCCAAAGAACGCGGATCTTCTTCCATACAAGTCCGCAGATCGTAAAGGCGCCGTAACGTGAGGGGTCCCATAACGCTCCCATTGTAATCGGAACAAAGGGAAACGTACACGCCACCATGGGCGAATTCCTTTACTATCCCCGCAAAGACCAACATAATAACGGCATGCTGCACATCGTCAAAGACACCCAACCTTCCCTGCGGGTCCGCTGTGTCCCCGTGGATACTCCCCTAAGCGAAGAAAACCAAGCCCTCATCGATGAGATGCTTGAATACCTTTTGCTTTCCCAAGACGAGAACTATCGGAAGAAACATCCGCAGTGCCGCGAAGGCGTGGGGCTAGCCGCGCCCCAGGTGGGCCACAACGTGCGCATGATCGTCATTTCCTACGAAACCGGGGACGAGAAAAACCCACGCGTTCAATACCAGCTTGCCAACCCTCGCATCATCCGTAGCTCCGTGAAAAAATGCTATATCCCGGGCGGGGAAGGATGCCTCAGCGTCGACGGCGTCCATAACGGAAGGGTATACCGCGACTACAAAATCGTCGTGGAGGCGTATGAAGCCAAACTCCGTTCCAACGTCACCATCACCGCAAAAGGATACGACGCCATCGTGCTCCAGCACGAAATCGACCATCTTAACGGCATCCTCTTCTACGATCACATCGATCCCAAGGACCCCAACAAAGACATCCCCGGGGCCGTCGCGGTATAACCCCGCTAAAGCGCTATCATCGAAAAACAGGCGCGCGCAACTTGTGTGCCCGTTTCTTTTTGGTATAGTAATGCCAAAGGACGTCCACAACCGATTGGTGCCAGATCCCTTTAACCTTTGATTTCTTATGTTACGCGACACACCCGTAAAAATCTATGCCTTGGGAGGCCTAGGCGAAGTAGGCAAAAACACCTACTGCTTTGAGACCGACCGCTGCCTCATTCTAATAGATGCCGGCGTCCGCTTCCCTGAAGCCACTTTGCCTGGCGTGGATTACGTCATCCCCGACTACACCTATTTGAAGAACAACCGCTCCAAAATCAAAGCGCTTTTCATCACCCACGGACACGAAGACCATATCGGTGGCATTCCCTTTTTGCTACGCACCGTCCACGTGCCCGTCATCTACGCTCCGCGCCTTGCCGCGGCGCTCATCCGTCACAAACTCGAAGACGCCCGTTTCAAGGATCCCGTGAAAATCGTCGAATACGACGAGTACACCATCGTCCCCGTCGAAAGCGATTTCCTCATCTCCTTCTTCCGTGTCACCCACTCGATCCCCGATGCCTTTGGCGTCTGCATCGACTCCAAACAAGGGCGCATCGTGGAAACCGGCGACTTCAAAATCGACCTCACCCCCGTCGGTCCCCACTTCGAGCTCGATAAGCTCGCCCGTTTGGGATCAGAAGGCGTCGACTTGCTGATGGCGGACTCCACCAACGCAGAAATCGAAGGCTATACCCCTTCTGAAACCAACGTACGCGCGGGCGTTGAGGAAACGTTCGAAAAGGCCCCTGGTCGCATCATCGTCTCCACCTTTTCCAGCAACATCAACCGTATCCAGCAAGTCGTCGAAGTAGCTTTGCGCCATAACCGCAAGCTCTGCATCATGGGCCGTTCAATGAAAAACGTCATCGGCATCGCAAGGCAATACGGCTACATCAAAATCGACGACCAGATGGTCATTGAGGAAACGATGCTCCGCAACTACCGCATGAGCGAGATCTGCATCGTCTGCACCGGCAGCCAAGGCGAGCCGATGGCGGCTCTTTCCCGCATCGTCTCCGGCGATAACAAAAACACCACCATCTACCCTGGGGATACCGTCATCTTCTCCTCCAACCCGATTCCCGGAAACGGCGCCCTAGTGGACCGCCTCGTCAACAAACTTGTCAAAATGGGCGCGGACGTGAAGCAGAATTCCCTCGCCTTCTCTCTCCACTCCTCTGGCCACCCCTCCCGTCAGGAACTGCGCTTGATGCAACGTTTAGTGAACCCCAAATACTTCATGCCGGTGCACGGTGAATACCGCATGCTCAAGATGCATGGAGAGATTGCCGTGGCTTTAGGCATGAAACAGGAAAACGTCTTCGTCTGCGAAAACGGCGACACGTTGCAATTATGGAACCACGAAGTGACGCGTATCGGGCAAGTTCCTGCGGAAGACGTCTATATCGATGGCAACGACCTCGATGGCCTTTCCTCCGCGACGATGAATGACCGTTCCATCCTCAAATCCGATGGCCTGGTCACCATTATCGTCAATCTAGATCACAAAGGCACCAAGGTGACCGCTCCCCCGATCGTCTATACTCGTGGGTTCTCCTCTTCCGAACAGGCACACGTCGTCCGCCACTCGCAGATGCGCGTAGTAGAAGCTATCGAAGAATGCTTTTCCGCCCATCATGCCGGCCCGGCCGAAATGCGTTCCACCATCCGGAACCACGTATCCAAGTACATCGAACGCCGCACCGGCAGGAAGCCGATGCTCGTCCTTTTCCTGCTCAACGCAGAGAAAGATTACTGATCATGTTCATCCTCGCCTCCGGCTCTCCGCGCCGAAAGGAATTGCTGCGGAAAATTGTTCCCGAATTCACCGTAATCGTCTCCGACGTGGACGAAACTTTATTACACGTTCCCGCCAAAGACCTCCCCGCGGAAGAAAGCAAAGCCAAGGCATACGCCGTCTTTGAAAAACACCCAGACGACGAAGTGCTCGCCTGTGACACGATCGTGGTGCTTAACGGCAAACCTCTGGGCAAACCCAAAGACGAAGAAGACGCCAAGGCGATGCTTCGCGCCCAATCGGGCAAAAAGGAGATTGTCCTTTCCGGATACACCTACATCCGCAAAGGGCGAGAAATCACCCGCACCGTGGCCACCGCGGTATATTTCAACGTCCTCACCGAAGAGCAAATCGAGAGGTACGTGCGTGAGAAAAAGCCCCTCGACAAAGCGGGGGCCTATGGCATTCAAGACGATTACGATCTAATTGAGCACATCGAGGGAAGCTATGACAACGTAATGGGCTTCCCAACGGAAGACATCTACCGTCACGTCATCCTTCCGGGAAGATGACCTCGTTGACTTTCGCGGCGTCCCCTTGGATGACCAAGGTCAATTTGTTCGACATCATGATGAAGCTGTCCACGCCAGCTTCTTTTAATTTTTCCTTGTCGACGACGGCGTAGTCCTTGAGTTCCAAGACGATACGGGAACGCATCAAAGTATGAGACAAAACATTATCCGCCCCACCCAAAGCCTCCATGTAAGCCGAGGCATTGATCACGCGGTGCGTCTTTTCTTTCTTCTTTCCTTTTTTGCCTAAGTTGACGAAGAGGATAATCAGCAAGACGAGCAATATCAGCCCAGCCGCACCGATGGCGATCCACAGGGCATTGTCCCGAAGGAAGGAATTAAAATCGAATGGTTCCGCGAAGCACATACGGATAAATAATAATCTCGTTCGACATAATTACATAACTATCGACTTATTTTTCTTTTGTTTTGGCCCAACCATAACGAATCCATTAAAGGACGCGAAAACGGATTGGCCCATAGGACGGGATAGGCGTTTATAATAGTGGCAAGCACAAAACATAGAGGTTACCGCAATGTCCAACGCCATTGAAATCGAGGCCAAGGCCCTTCTCTCCCAAGAGGATTACCGCACGTTGGTGAAACTCTTCTCCGACGCCCCCCGTTACGTCCAAACCAACCACTACATCGATACCGATGACCGCGCTTTGGCGGCCGCCGGCGTCGCGCTCCGCATCCGTGAGAAAGCGGGCCAATACGAATTGACCGTGAAGACCCCGCTTAGCCAAGGACTACTCGAGAAAAACGTCCCGATCGCGATGAATGAATTCTGCGCCTTCCGGGATTTCGGCGAGTTCCCTAAATGCGATATCAAACGCTTCTTAACGATGCTCGACTTTGACGTCACCCAGCTAAAGATTCTCACCTCCCTTTCCACCGAACGCGTCGACGTCGAATACGAAGGGGGACTTCTTTCCATCGACCGTAACTCCTACTCTGGCAAAGTCGATTACGAAATCGAGTTTGAATTCAATAACCTCGAAGGCGCGAAGAAGATCCTCTCCGACCTATTGGAGAAAAACGGCGTCAAGTGCGTCTTCTCCACCGCGTCCAAGACGCAGCGCGCCATGGCGGCAATTGGAAAATAATAAGATTCTGCAAGGAAAACGCCTCGATTAATTCGGGGCGTCTTTTAATTCTATGCGGTTATCGCAACTAGCCCATTTGGGGCATTCTTGGTTACATGTCGTGGCCGCCAGCCTTCTTGCGTGAGGGATGAAGGTCCGTATCTCCTCCGCGTTATAGCCCACCTGCAACCGATGGTCATCGATGATGATCGGGCGTTTCAAGACAGATGGGTTTTCCAAGACGAAGGCGATCAATTCGGAAACGGTCATCTCGTCGAAATCCAAACCACGTTCTTGGAACACTTTCGAACGTCGGGAGATGATGTCATCCGTCCCGTTCTCGCTTTTGGTAATGGCCTCCTTGATATCCTCCGCCGTCAGCGCGGGGGAAAAGATGTTCACCGCCTCAAAAGGAATATGGTTATTCTCGAACCACTTCTTCACTTTCCGGCAAGACGCGCAACTGGGGGAAATCAAGATTTTGATCATGGCAACATCATACACTCCAATTCGGCTTTCTTTAAGGAAGATTGCTTCCTTATCCGTCAGTGTTATGATTTAGCCCGAGGCAACGAACTATGGCACGCATTCTCTCTGGCATCAAACCTACAGGCAACCTGACTCTGGGCAACTACATCGGGGCATTGAAGCATTTCAAGGACTTCCAAGAAACCGGCGAAGTTTTCATCTTCATCGCCGACCTTCACGCCTTGACCCTGCCCATCGACCCGACGTTCCTGCGCAACAACTCCCGCGACCTGGCGGCTTTTTACCTCGCCTCCGGCCTCGACCCGAAGAAAGCTACCATCTTTACGCAATCCTCGGTCCCCGAACACGCCGAGCTTAATGCCATCCTTCAGAACTACCTTTATATGGGCGAGCTTTCCCGCATGACCCAGTTCAAAGAAAAGTCGCAGCATATGAAGGACTCCGCCATCGGCCTAGGGCTTTTCGCCTACCCCGTCTTAATGGCGGCGGACATCGTCTTGTATGACGCCGACATCGTCCCCGTGGGTGAAGACCAAGTGCAGCACGTCGAGATCACCCGCGACCTCGTCAACCGCATGAACAAACGCTACGGCGAAGGTACGTTGGTATTACCCAACTACAAAATCAACAAGGTTGGTGCGCGTATCATGTCCTTATCCAACCCCACCGTGAAAATGTCCAAATCCGATCCCAAGGGCGACATTTTCCTACTGGATTCCATGGACGTCGTGCGCAAGAAAATCATGTCCGCGGTCACCGACATGGATGCGACCGTCCGCTATGACAAAGAAAACAAGCCTGGCATTTCCAACCTCCTGACGATCTACGCCGCGATTAAGGAAATCAGCATCGAAGAGGCCGAGGCCAAATTCGCGGGTTACCGTTACGGAGACTTCAAACGAGAAGTCGCCGATGCCGTCATCGCCGAACTAGAGCCGTTCCAAAAGCGCTACTTCGAAATCATCGAATCCAAAGAATACCTCCCCGTCCTTCAAGAAGGGGCCAAACGCGCGAAGGAAATCGCGTCCAAAACCTTGAAGCGCGTCCAAAACGCGGTAGGCCTGTTGGACATCGATGATGATTAAAGGCATCGTGGCCGTCGACTTGGACGGGACGCTGCTTGACGTCGCGGGCCAATACTCCACCGCCACGAGGGATTATTTACGCAAGCTCACATCCGCGGGATACGCCGTGGTTTTGGCTTCGGGGCGCCCCTACCGCTCCATGAAGGCCATTTACGAAGACATTGGCTCCACCGCTCCTTTGATTTGTTATAACGGCGCGTTGTCCTTTGATCCCAAAGACCCTTCCTTCCCCACCTTGTCCAAAACGTTTCCCAAGGAAAGCATCCAAACCATCTTCGAAAAGACGCGCCACTATGTCCACTCCTTCATGGCGGAAAGCCTTACCTATGTATACGCCAACCAAGTCGACCAACGCCTTAACCGCTATTTCCCTTATGCGGGAATGGGTTTGGCCCTTGGCCCTTTATCGGAAAGTCTTCGCGAAAACGTCTACACGTGCCTCTTCAATTGCCCCGTGGAACTCCATGGGCAGTTAAAAGAGGATTGTGAATCCGTTCCTGGCATCTCCTGGCGCAGTTGGAGTAACTCCGTCTATTCGGAACTCTTTATCCCCAGCGCGGACAAAGGGGACGCCCTTGCCTACATCATGGAACACCTAAACGTAAAGAAAGAAGACGTCTACGCCTTTGGCGACGCCGAAAACGACATCACCATGCTTTCGAAAGCCGGTCATCCCTTCGCGATGAAGAACAATCGTGTCCCTGAGCTTCTTTCCCGCTTTCCCCAAACGGAAAACCCCGTCGAGGAAGACGGGGTCATCGTGGAACTCCAAAAGTGGATTAGGCTTTGATTCCGGTCTGCTGGCACAAGTCGGCGTAATAAGCGTCGGCTTTTTCGTTTAAGTCGTCCCCTTCTTCGCCCAAGATTTCCATATAGAACTTGACCTTAGGCTCAGTGCCGGAGGGACGGACGCAGATCGTCGAGCCGTCTTCCAAGAAGAACTTCACGACATCGGAAGGCGGTAACCCCACGATGTCTTCGGTTCGGCCATCGGCGTAAACCCGCTTATCCGAGAGATAGTCTTCGACGGAAACGACGTTGACGCCAAGGAACTGGGTGCATGGAGAGGCATGGAGCCCATCCATCAATTGTTTCATCTTGGCATTCCCTTCCATGCCTTCGAAGTAAATGTCTTTGGTTAGGGCAAGGTGGTAGCCGAAGCGTTGTTGCAGCGCCTCATAGGCTTCTCCAAGGTCCCTGCCTTGGCGCGCATGGAACAAGGCCATTTCCGTGTAGAGGAGAATGGCTTGGATGCCATCCTTATCGCGGACGAACGGGGCGGCCAAGCAACCGTAGGACTCCTCGTACCCGAACACGAATTCCGGACCCTCACCTTGGTCTTCGTAATAACCGATGCGGCTCCCGATGAACTTAAATCCCGTAAGGAAGGATTCCACCTTCACCCCATAGCTTTCCGCGACCTGACGGCCCAAGGAAGAAGTGACAATGGTGTCATACATCACCGAATTTTTCGGCAAAACGCCCATTTTTTGTTTTTCGCTGATGATGTAATCGATGAGCAAAGCGCCCGATTCGTTGCCCGTAAGGCGATGGTGCAAGCCATCTTTGCCAAGATAAGCCAAACCGCATCGGTCGCCATCGGGGTCGGTCATGACCACGAGGTCCGCGCCGTATTTTTCGGCATAGGCAAGAGGCAGATCCCAAGCCTTCGCCACTTCGGGGTTGGGAGAAAGGGTTGCGCCGAAATTGGGATCATGGACGCACTGCTCTTTCACTGGGATGATTTCATAACCCAAGGATTGGAACACCGCCATCGCGCCTTCATAGGAAGCGCCGTGTTGAGGCGAATAAACGACCTTAAATCCCTTCTTATCCAGTTCGGGGTGCACCTGCACTTTGCGGACAAGGGCGTAATATTTCTCGTCCAGTTCTTTTCCCAAGACGACGAGTTCCCCACGGATTTTCGCTTGAGGCACCTCGAAGGAAAGCTCATCGGGAAGCGCGTCGATTTCTTGGATCATGAGTTCCGCAAGAGACGGAATCAACTGGCATCCCTTTTCGTCGTAGACCTTATAGCCGTTGTAGTTCTTGGGGTTATGGGACGCGGTGATCATGATGCCACCGCAACAACCGTTCTCACGCACCGCGAAGGATAATTCTGGGGTGGAACGCAGGTCGTCGAAGATATAAGCCTTAAACCCCATCTGGTTGAAGATGTCCGCGGCAAGAAGCGTGAACTCCCTGGAACCAAAGCGGTTGTCATGGGAGATGACCACGCCCATTTCGCGTCCCTTCTCGGGGAAGCGCTTGGCCAAATAGGTGGCGAACCCTACCGTGACGCGGCCCACCGTGTGAACGTTGATGCGGTTGGTACCAGGCCCAAGTACGCCACGCATGCCGCCGGTGCCAAACTCGGCGTTTTTAAAGAAGGCGTCGTTGATTTGGTCTTGGTTAAGGGAACGCAAAAGCGCCTTGTCCTCATCGCTGACGCGGGGAGAATCCAGCCAACGCTGGTAATTTGCCATGATGTCCATATGTTTCGTCCTTTCTTCTATTGTCCTTCGGACGCCGTCAATAGTCCAATGGCTTTTTCTAGCTCCAAAGGCAAGGAAGCCTCAATGGTCTTGCCCTTTAAACCAGCCAATGGGCCAGAGACGTTCTTAAAGGTTAGTTTATAAGCGTGGAGGAGCTGTGATTCCAAACCCGTGAGGCGTTTCACTTCGCGACAGGAGGCGAAATCCCCATACTTCTCATCCCCCACCAAAGGATGGCCGATGGCGGAAAAATGCACGCGGATTTGATGGGTCCTTCCCGTGACGAGTTCCGCCTCCACTAACGTATAGGCTCCATAACGATGGACGATGTGATAACGGGTCAAAGCTTCCTTGCCGCCTTTGTCCACGCCGCGGACATACACTCTGCCATTCGTGGCGTCTTTCCATAACGGCAACGCTATTTCTCCGTCTTGCTCCAAATTGCCTAGTACCAAGGCAAGGTAGCGCTTTTCAATTTGTGTACGCTCCTTGAAAAGAAGCGTCAGCTCGCGGAGCGCGGCATCGGTTTTGCCATAAACGACCAAACCCGACGTATTTCGGTCCAATCGATGCGCGGGAGATGGGGTAAACGAGGAGGAGTTGGGATCATATTCGCCACGGAAGGCGAGATAATCCAAAACGGCGTTGCCAAGCGTCTCGCGCACACCCGTAGCATCCCCATACACCAATAGGCCTTTAGGCTTGTTGATGATAAGCACCGCGTCATCTTCATAAGCGATGGGATAAGGAAGCATCTTCTTGTCGACTGGGCGGGGCTTGCGGAAGTCCTCCAGCTGTTGGTCGGTGACGTAGACGCGCACCACATCTCCTTCGCTTAAGACGAAGTCCTTGTTTACCCAATGCCCATTGACCTTGACGTCTTTCTTTCGAAAGGCTTTGTAAATAAAGCCAAGCGGGGCCTCGGAGAGGTATTTCCGGACGAACTTTTCCGCCTTTTGGCCAGCGGAGGCTTTGGGAACGACGACTTCTTTCACGCAGCCAGTATACCACATAACCAAAGGTTATTTTTCGGTTGCGCGATTCTCTTGCTTCTCCTATAATCTTGCATGCCGCAAAAACGGCAACACGGAGGAATACCCAAGTGGTCGAAGGGGCGGGCTTGGAAAGCTCGTAGGCTTGTAACAGGGCGCTAGGGTTCGAATCCCTATTCCTCCGCCAAACAAAAAAATACATGTACATAGTACATGTTTTTTTGTTTCCCTTCGGTAATCAATGTAGATTCGGGCTTATTTCCCGTTACCAAAACCCCAAATAAGGTTCGCGTGGCCACGTAACGTTTTCGCATCCATTCGAATAGCCGCGTGCCTTTGTTCCAGACATGCCTTTTTGCCAATTCGTCCCACTTTTCTTTTGCCCAATGGCGTAAAACTAAAAAACGAAGGAGGGGACACCATGGACACAATACCAAGTGGCGTGGCGATCATCGTAATGCTAGAGATCTACCGTATCGCGAGCGGTAGTTCTTTAAGCGAACTTGCAAAGGAATTCCAATTGCCCACGTCCACTTTATCCCGCTGGATGTCGGAACAGCGCATCGTGAACATGCATTATCGCATTCGACTCGCTGCCCGGCTCGTCCGTAAATTCGGCTCGTTGATCATCTTCTCTTTACCCACTTGGGTCTCCCCAGATGATCGTAGGGAAATCATTCGGCGGTATAGCCAATCCTATCGGGAATATCTGCGGCACGTCCCAAAGCGCATCCTCCCCCACTATTCTTCTTCAAACCGGGAAATCAGTCTGGCCGAGATCCTTCACCCCTTGTTCCTTAAGGAACCGGAAAGCGCCCCTAGCCTGTTGGAGGCGCCGACGGGACAAGGAGGAGGATAGAAGGATCGGATTAGGGTTTCCTACCACTTGCCCTATGAAGACTCATGGGGGATACCGGGGCAATGGCGCCCCCATGAAAACGAAAGGACCTCCATCGACGAAGACGACGAAGGCCCTTTTGGTCGTTTATGGATTAGATTTCGTAGGAGGCGAGCACCTTCGTCAACGGACGGATCGTCTTCCCGATCACGCCGGGGGCAAAGGGGTCCTTCATCTTGGACTGGATGACCAACGTGCGGAATGGGAACTTGCCACCCATCTTGCATAGCCGCACATAACGCTTCCAGGCCTTTTCGTGGTCCTTGCGGTCCAAGTTGAAGAACTGGAACGCCATGACCTGGGCGAGGGTGTAATCGATGTAATAGAACGGCGAGGCGAAGATGTGGCCTTGGGTCAGCCAACGATGGCCAGCGAGCAAATAGTCGCACTTCTTATAGCAGGATCGCTTATAAGGAGTGTATTTCTCCTCCAAACGGCACCACTCCGCGTCACGCTCCGCCGGGGTGGCCTCTGGATGGAGGTACACCCAATGCTGGAACTCGTCGACGGTGACCCCATAGGGCAAGAAGGAGATGGAATCCGCCAAATGGGCGTAACGGTAACGCTCTGGCTCCGAGAAGAACAAGTCCATGTAGGGATGGGTGAAGAACTCCATCGACATGGAATCGATCTCCGCGCCTTCCATCGTGGGGCAACGGTATTCGGGCACAGGGATAGACGCGCCCATGAAGCCTTGGAAAGAATGCCCAAATTCATGGGTCAACACGTCCACGTCCCCCATGGTTCCGTTGAAATTAGAGAAGATGAACGGGACTTTATGGACAGGGAAATAGGTCATGTAGCCGCCAGACTGCTTGCCCGGTCGGGTCTCCAAATCCAATAGGTCGTTGTCCGCCATCAAGCGGAAATAATGGGAGGCCTCAGGAGAGAGCTGGTCATACATCTTCTTCGCGCGCTCAATCTTCTCCTCAGTGGTGCCAAAGGGAACGGGGTTACCTTCCTTGAACTGCAAGGAGAGGTCATAGATGCGGGGGCTAGAGATCCCGGCGCGCTTCATCTGCGCCTTGGCGAGCTTGGTCGCAAGCGGGGTGACGGAGGCAGCGATTTGGTCGCGGTAAGAAGCGACGTCTTCCTGATTGTAGTCATAACGGCCCATGCGGAGATAACCAAGCTCCACATAGTTGGCATAGCCAAGCTTCTTCGCCATTTGGTCCCGAAGCTTGACGAGCTTGTCGTAGATTTCCTCGATCTCATCGACGCGGGTCGCCAAATAGCCATAGTAGGCTTCCGAGGCTTCCTTACGGGTCTCGCGGTCGAGGTC
>JAILIV010000065.1 GCA_024695105.1 Bacilli bacterium | reverse complement strand
TAGCCTTCGGCGCCAAACATCTGACGGAAAGCGAGACGGCCAATACGTCCGAATCCGTTAATTGCAACTTTAACTGACATGACTGAACTATGTCCTCCTTTTGAATTGCGGAATAAGTATAAACCCTTCCCAAATCTCCATAAAGGAGGAACTAAAGCACCGAAGCGAAAAACGGGGCAAGACGACGAACCAAGCTGTTCTGCGCGCTTTAAAGGCTTGAAAAAGACCGCCAAAAGATACCGAAAGGATTCCCACGAACGAACCAAAATAGCCGCGTCATTTTAAAGAATTGTTTCCAGAAAACGAAATTACGCAGCAAGTTGCTGCGCAAATTACAGCAGTGCCTTGGGGACATGTCCTTGTCCTCCTAACAAAATGCCAAGGAAACCCCTCAAAGGCGCTTTTTTATGTCCGAAAGACCATTGAAAACGGATGGTCCAGAGCCGTATTGGAAAACTATCTCAGCGCCAATCTCTACGAAAGGCAGGGAAAAGCCATTAACAATTTCGAAGTCACGATGCCCAAGGAAGAAAGCGATTTGACAAAGCAGATAACGAAAGACCCCTACTCCTTTAACTTCCTAACCCTGGACAAGGACTTTACCGAGAAAGAACTCAAAGATGCCCTCATTGATAACATCCAGAGGTTTCTTTTGGAATTAGGCGCCGGCTTCGCTTACCTAGGTAGGGAATATCGCCTTCTCGTAGGCGAAACGGAACAGTACATCGACATGCTCTTCTACAATACCCAAGTTCATGCCTATGTCGTCATTGAAGTAAAGACGGGGCCATTCAAACCTGAATACACGGGTCAATTGGGAACATACGTGGTCGCGGTAAACCACCTCTTAAAAAGCGAAGCCGATGCCAAGACGATCGGAATCCTCGTCTGCACGGAAAAGATGACGTGTTGGCAAGGTACGCCACCGAGTCCTCGTCCCAGCCGATTGGGATTTCATCCTTTGAGTTATCGAAGCTCGTTCCGAGCAACTTCAAAAGCAGTCTTCCCGAGATTGAAGAGATTGAGAAGGAACTATCCCTAACAACGAAGAAAAGGAAATAGCCCCCAGCAAGGGCCACAAGCAAACAAAGCCCGTTCTCACGTCGAGAGCGGGCATCTTGCTTTTAGGCTAGCCGTTACTGATGGCGCTTCCGGTTATGGATCGCGATGGGGATGATGGCGGCCACCGCAGCGGCGGCGAGAACCAAGAGAAGGAGTAATTCCGAATTCTTGGTTAGGACCATCGGGTCATAGGAAGCGACGCTACTTGCGCGCAACGTCCCGGACGCATTACGGACAAACGCCTCGTATCCATGTCCCGCGACGAGGATCTCATAACGGGCGATGGCTTCTTCGATGAGGTCGCCATTCGCATCCGCGGTGGCGCCATAGATACGTTTCTTTGATTCGTCGTCGAGGGTTGCAAAGGCGGCTTTTAAGCTAGCCCAGGAATAGTCCTCGGCGAACTCTGGCTCCTCCACTCCTTCCCCGTCGCAGGTCATGCAACGAAGGAACATGCTCGCCCAGCCTTCCGCGGGGTCCATGAAGTGGTAGTTCCATAGGAAATCGCCGTCTTTAGTCAAGACGAGGTAGTAGTCGCCCCCGTTTTCGATATAGAGATTGTCATTATATTCGCTGACGGGGAAATGGTAGTTGGTGCTCGAATAGGTCGACCATTCGCACCAATGGGACACGCCGCCTTTGTAGGAGACGCATTTGATCTCGTCGGCATGGTTCAGACGAAGCGGGCCCACCACGTAACGGTTGGGGCCGATTTGGGTCATCTTGCGCATGTTCGATGCGCTCCAATGTCCGCTTTCCCCGCCGATGTACATGCCATCCTTCGCGCTTTCGACGGTGCTCTTGCGCATGCAGAACCACGCGTCGGAGATATTTACGAAATCGTAATATCCATCCACCTTGACGCGGATCTCGTGGTCATCGGGTTCGGGGTTGGCGGCCAAAAGATCAAAGGTCTCCGTGTCTTCCTGCCGGATGGCTTGGTTGTCGAAGGTGCGATAGAAATGGTCGAGGCGCGTGATGTGGAAATGGTCGGTCGTCTTTAAGTAAATACCCTTCCAATCTGGAAGCGGGGCGCGGTTGACGCTATCTCCGTCTAGCCCCAAGGATTCGACGCGGCCGTTAATGTAAGCGGCGCAGACATGCTGGCCATACCACGTGTAGCTGCCATCCCAGTTCTCGGTGATGTGCATGTAAAGGTCTCGATGCGGGGCGTAGATATTGCCTTCCGCGTCGGTGGTGAATCCCATGTCATCCGTGGTTCTTTCATCCCACGCCTCGATGCCGATCCACCCATCGTGCTCGCCGAAGCCTTCGATGTAGAACTTGAATTTATCCCCTTCGGTGAAATTGAACTTGCCTAGGTACCATTGGTTGCCCTGACCATAGGTCCATTGCCCAATGGGCACGCCTTTGGTCCAGTCGTTGTTTAACCCTAAGGATTTGACCGTGCCACGGATATAGCATTGGCTGTCTTGGAAGGGGAATTCGACCCCACGGGCATAAACGCAGGCCCGAGGCGCCACAAGGGGATAGACGCCGATGCGGTAATCGCCTTCTTCGCAGACGAGGAAGTTGTTGTCGTTGGACCCATCTTGCCGCGCGGTGAAGCACGCCCCGGTCGTGGAGTGGTACATGTAGGGGTAACCTTGAAGCTGGTTAATCTCATCTCCACGGTCATAAAGGTCGTTGATGTTGCTGTTGGTGATGCCCGCCCATTCATCGCGCTCGCTGTGGAAGCAGAAATCGCTATGGCGTTTCAGGTGGGTATCCGCGGAAAACCGAATGCCATACTCCTCGCTAAAGCCGATTTCCGTCAAAGGGACCGGGGTCAGACTGCCCCACGCATCGTTGATGTTCTCTCTGCCGATCGCCTCCCAATGCTCGCCGATGGTGTGCCATTCCGTGTTGTAACTGGGGAAGGCCAAACAATAGTTCGCGCCCGTCTTCGCGTTCCAGTGGTAATAGTTCCCATCGATGACGTCATGGATGTTACCGCTGTGGGCCCAGCCGAATTTGCATCCGGTAAATGGGGTCATGTCGATGTCGATGACCCAAAGATGATCGAAAAGCCGCGTGCAGGCGTGCTGTTCATCTTGCTTGGTGGAGTCGTTATAGGTTTGCAAAACGGCGACCCAGTCGTAATCCCCAATGGAGGCGGCTCGAGTATCGAAATAAAAGCGGGTGGTGTTCGCTTCGGCATGGGTCTCCATCGGCTTTGCAAGGGACGTGCACTGCAATCCAGTCAGCAATGCGAAAGCGAACAAAGAGGTCGACAACAATAGCTTGGCCTTTTTCATGGGAGGATCCTTTCCATCGAGTGGTGATCTTTAGGCCCATTATAAGGAAGGAAGCGTCACGCACAAGACGCACGACCCCCATTATGGAAGAACGGAGATACGTTGGTCTGGAATTAATGCATAACGCCTCAAAAAAGAAACCCAAAACATGAAACCCCCGGCCATGAAGACGCTTTTGCACGACACCGCGTTCGTGCATAAATGGCATCGGCAAACCGTTCGCTTTGGGAGTATTTTGCCCTTTAGGGCATGCTATAATCACGCCACTTGCATATTTAGACCACGGGCGGACCAAGATCCTTGGCTCCCGGGGCGAATGGATATGGGGTTGCCGCGCTACGTGTTAAGGCGCGGCGATGCGGGAAGCACTGCCCATGGGCGATTCAAGCATCGGGAACGTTCCGTTTCATCCGGGGCCCGATGGCGAAACCGCCCTACGCTCCGCACGATTACCAAGTAATTGAATTGAGGCCGTCACAGGGTTGACGTAACACCAGCGACTACGGGACGAAGTCGATAGCCGCATCCGGTGTTTTCGTCACGGTGGCGGCTTTCGTTCCCTCCTTTCGAAGGCACCAACCCATTCAAAGAAAGGAGGTAAGGAAATGTTTTTCAAGAAATACAATGGGAACGACAAGTACCACTTCCGTTTTTATCGAGCCGCACGCTACCACCCGTTCATAGTCGTGGCGGTGACCGAAGAAAAAGACGAAGGCGGAAAAATCTTCCTCAGTGGCTACATGATGACGACGTCGATTCAAAGGGCCATGGAAAAGCCTGGGACCTATAAAAGGTTGAAGGTCAATCCAAACCCGAACGATGACAAGATCAGTTTCGTCAACAAGTACCGCGTTTCGGACATACCTGCGA
>JAILIV010000053.1 GCA_024695105.1 Bacilli bacterium | reverse complement strand
CCGATAATCAAGGTACGGTCGGAACTATGCGGATAACGTTCCAACCTAGATTGGGTCATGAACGACCCCATCGAATGCCCCGCTTGGGTGGTAGGAAGCCCATTTTCGCGCGCCATTTGGGTCATAAGATGGATGGCGTCGACCGTTTTGGCAAAAGCGTCCACAGGCCATTTTTCCAAATCTTCCGTGCCATTCGCGTTTAGCCCTTGGCCAAATGCATCAAGAATCCAGACGTTGATGCCCTTTTCGTTTAGATACCTAGCCATTCCATCATAACGGAACGCGTATTCTTGCATGCCCGTGATCATAGTGAGGTTGGCCTTAGGCTTTTTACCCGGCCAAAAATACCCTTTTAAGGTCTCGCCGCTAGGCAACATAACCTCAAATACTTCTGCCATTGAGAGTCTCCTTTGTTGGTTTGTTTCCCCAATGATAAGGTTTTAAGCCACAAAAAGCGATAGGCGCATATAACCCTGCCCTCCCCTACCGGCAAAATGCCCGCCATAGCGATGTTTTGGCCTAATGCGCGCAGGTTGGTTCGCCAAAGCGAAAAGAAATGGGTAAAATAGTTCCATGCCCGAGAAGAACAAGATCATCATCGTCGACGACGAACCCCAAGCCTTGGCTTCTTTCCTTTTGACGAGCCTAGGCAAAGACTTCGACTACCGCTTCTACTGCGAAAAACCCTACGATGCGGTGGAATACTGCGCCAACCACACGGTGGAAGCCGCCTTTTTGGATATCCGTATGCCCAATATCAGCGGCGTGGACCTCGCCCACGAAATCCTTAAGGTCAATAAAACCGTCAAGATCATCTTCATCACGGCCTTCACTTTCGATGAGAAAGCCATCCGCCAAGAACTCGGGGACCGCGTCTTAGGCTTTGCCTACAAACCGTTCGACCCCGTCAAGCTGAGCGGATTCTTCGCCCAGATCGAAGATAAGAAAATGGACGTGTTCCTTAAAACCTTCGCCCCGTTTGATTTGTTCATCGATGGCGAAGCCGTGGACTTCTCCTCCGCAAAGAGCAAAGAGCTCCTTGCCCTGCTCACCGTCTTCAATGGTTCGACCCTAACTTTGGAGCAATCGATCTCCCGTCTATGGCCCAACCACGACATCGACCTTTCCAAGCGCCTTTACCGTGACGCGAAGATCCGTCTTAAGTCCGCTTTGGAAGAAGCGGGCGTCCCCGAACTCGTCAGCTTTGGCTATGGCTATCTCCGCATCAACAAGGAATACGCCCACAGCGACTACTGGGACTTCCTCGACGAGAAGATCAAACCCTACGCGGGCATCTTTATGACCGGCTACGAATGGGCCAAGGAATACAAATATCCGATGGACCTTAAAATCGCTGGAATCCGATAACGAAAACACACCGAAAGCGGTCCTGATGGGCCGCTTTTTAGATGTCATGTCCCTCGTATTTATTCTTTTGGCAAACGGAAGCGAATTTCAATGACCGTGCCGTTATCGTCCGAGAAAATATCCATGTGTCCCTCGTCTAATAAGCCTACGCGCGTCATGACGTTGCTTAAGCCAATGCCGCGGGATTGGCTAGGTAAGGGAAGCCCTTGGCCGTTATCCGCGACGGAAATGATGGCAAAACCGAAATCCGAGGTCTGGCGAATGGTGATCGTGCCATTTTCTTGGCCCATAACCCCCGAATGTTGCAAGGAGTTCTCCACCAAAGGCTCTAGCAGCATCGGTGGGATCAGCACTTCTTCATCTTCCAACTCCACATCAAAGCCTACGCCCGTCTTTCGTTCCAGGGAGAAAAGGCGGATAAGACCAGCGATGATCGAGACTTCTTCCTTAATGGGGATGAGTTCGGAACGAGACGCCTCGTCGATCATGGATTCCAAATGGATCAATTCCCCTAAAAGCGTCTTCCCGTCCTCCAAATCGTCATGATAGGCCACACGCACGTTATTCAAGGCGTTTAGCAAGAAGTGCGGACGGATCTCTTCCTTTAAAGCGCGCTCTTCGATGCGCGCCAAACGCAATTCGTTCTCGGAAATGACGTCATTTTCCTTTTTGATTTGGGCCATCTTCCGGATTTGGGGATAAAGGCACCCAAAACCTAAGGCTAAAAACGGAATGAATAGACCGAAACGCATCCCCTCGAAGAAGGGAATGAACCCAATCATGAATCCAAGGGAATACGCGCCAACGAAGAAGCAGAATAATTCCTCGTAAAGTTCCTTGTGGAAGAAGGTATAGGAAACGGCATTAATGGCCATAATCGCATAACCAATGAAGCGCAAACCCGGGAAAAACATGGCCACGACCGCAGCGATGGTCAACCCAATCGCGACAAAGTCTTCTTTGCCCCGTCTAAAATCGATTAAAACGGCCCCAGCAAGCGCGATCCATATCACGTCGACTATGAATGTGCCGTTCCGCAATAAGGCCGTGTAGCGGCATATTCCAAGCATCGTGATGACAATGGCGACTTTGGCAAAGAAGAACCAATCGCGTAACGGCTTTAAGGCAAACGTAAGCCACAAAGCCACGAAAACCTCCAGCAATGCCGCCCCAAGGAACAAGAGGAAGATCAACGTATTCGCAGTCACCGGTACGGGAATGAAAGCAAAGCCCAAGGCCAACGCGAACCCAACGCCATAAAGAATGAACCGCGTCTTCGTGCTCATTTGCGTTTCACCGCCAAAAGACGGACCTCCCCTTTACGAACGCGAAGCTCCAACGACAGGTATTGGCATCGCTCTTCCATACTCTGAAGAATCGCGGCCTCCGGAAATAGGCGCGTCGGATAGCGAAGCACCACACCACGGCGTACTTCTTCCAAGGAAATGTATTCTTCCTCCCCTACTTGGGCGCAAAGCGAATCAATAAGACTCTCGAAAATAAGAGGCGGAACCTCAAACGTTCCTTTTTCCACTCCAAGAAGCAATGTAGCTTCCCGACCAAAAGTATCGTTACGCAAACTTACCAACTGGCTTTCCAATTCGCATTCTTCCGAAAACGGGATCTTGTCCTTGCGCAACGCGACCAAACGCTTACGCATCAAAGAGGAAAATCCAAGTAACCGACGATCCCCCGCCTTTAAGGATTGCTCATAGGAAGTCCCGACCAGACGAAGCACCGTGATGGTCTCGGACTCACTGGACAAGCGCGCCAAGGCACGGTTGCTGATGCCGCGATACCTTCGTTCCAACACCGCGGCGTCTTTCTTGACCAAACTGACACGATGAATTTCCGAGAACCCGCAGATAAACGTACCAGCGGTAAAAGCAAGAGAGAAAAACGTGGGGTGATAAATGAATGGAGTAAAGAAAACATTCGCGTTGAAAAAGGCGGAAACCAAGACGTAAGCGCCAAGACATGTATACAAAAGAAGCGGCGATTTGCGGAAATTACCGTGATATCCTCGAATAAATGAGCGTATTAACACATACACGGGGAACGTAAACAAAAGAAGCATCGGAATCCATTCCAAACCCGTCCCATGAGTAACGATGTAAATAATGATGGTGACGCCTAATCCCGATAATAAGCCAGCCAATTCGAATACCTCTAGGCTATAGGAGTCCGTCATCCAGCGGAACACCAAGGAAAGCAGTACCGCAACGCAAAGAAGGATGAACCTCATCCACTCGAATACGGGCTCAGAGAATAGCCATCCCGCACCAATGAAAACCGAATCCAATGAGAAGAGATAGACAAACACCACAGCCAGCAATAACACCGATAGAAGAACCATTGGCCATCGTTTTGGAGAAATGAAGTTCAAAACAAGCAACGTCACAAACGTGGCGAACATGAAGCCTAAGGCCAGCGTCGAAATATAGGCCGAGGTGAATAAGCGGGGCGCATTTCCTTGCAGATAAATCGCCCCGATGTGGTTCAGGCCTCCTTGGCCCGTGTTCCCGATCTCGATAACGTACTCGACGATTCCATCCTCGGGAACCACCACCGATTCGGTAATCCCCTCCGAAAGATTCACGAATGTAGATTGCCGTTCTCTTGAAGGGCTTCCTTTAGAAGAGGAGAGGGTGCGATTCAAAAAGATACGGTTCGGGATTTCCACATTGTCGAATGCCAAAACCAAGGATCCTGGTTTTAGCCCTTTGATAACGTAACGGTAACTCGCGTAACCATCGCTAGGCAAATCAACCCCGTCTTGGGTCAGACGGTCGTTCCATTTACCTGGGGTTTGGAACAAGCGCGGGGCTTCGCTTTGCCCATCGGTGACAATCCATTGGTTGTAATAAAGTTCCACCTCGCCAACGACATACTTGTTTTGATGGCTAAACCCTTCTTGCTTCGGAAGTTCCACCACTGCTTGGCTTGCCATAGGGACTTCGCCGGAGTTGATCAGGCAATATAGCCCTTGAACGATGGTGGGACCCAGCAGGCCACCGATACAAAAAAGGACGGGCAAAAGAAGGCTCAAAAAGAAGTTTTGCTTTTTTTGTGGGGAGGGAGTTCCCACTTAACCACCCCTTAGGCTTTCTTTTTCTTCACGCCCAACGATTTCATCGTATCGTCGATGAGCCTGAAGGCCTGCTTATGCGATTTCTCGCCGATGACCTTGATGTAACTGGGCAGGTCTTTGTATTTCTTCGAACCAGAGTCGTCATTGACGCGCATCTTGGTGCCTTCGTAGAACTTCGGGTCGAGCGCGGTGTTGACACGGAGGTGGACACCGCCGATAGAGAGGGCCACCACCACTTTTTTGCCCACGCGGTAGGAATCATAGCCAAAGCTGACGCGATGGGAGCATCCATAAACGTTGACGAGGTAATCCGAAAGTTCCTGATACTTCTTCTTCAGTTCATCGTCCGAAGCGGCGATTTTATCCTCAAACGGAACCGTATGGATGGAGTGCTGGCTGTCGTCGGAAAGACCAGGACCGAAGGCCGCGAGTTCGCGCGTGGGGTCCAAACGCTCCGTGTTCTTGGGAGGAATGACGCCTTTTAACGGAACCTCAGGCTGCGGGGCAGGTTTGGGCTGTGGTTTTGGCTCAGGTTTCTTTTCAACGGGTTTTGGCTGCGGTTTTGGAGCCGGTTTTGCGGGCTGAACGACCTTTTTCTTCGGCTCAGGCTTCTTCGGTTGAGGCGCCTTGCCGACGTAAAGAACGTGACGTTTTCCGTTCCATTCCATCTCGACGGTTTGATCTTCGGTGATCTCGATGTCGATGGGTTCGTATTTAGCCATATCCTCTTCCTCCTGTTCTTCCGATAGGATTTCTGTCTCAAAGGGGACGGTGTAGCCATAGGAGATTTCCACCTCGGGCTCCACTTCTTTTTCAGGGGCGAATCCTTTCGCCACCAGGCGACGAGCCGCTTCGCGCGCATCATCTGGCGAAGGCGTGCGTTGACGCGTGGCCTCTTCAATAAGGCGGCGCTCTTCCTCCTCGCTCTGCGCAATGGCAGCCAAACGTTCCTTCTCTTTACGTTCTTCCTCTTCTTTGAGGAACTTCTCCGCCGCGGCGACCGTCTTGCGGTCGTTGTCGCGCAGCGTCTGCTGATACTCTTCTTCGCTAAGCGGAGCCACCAAAACATCGTCATAGAGCTCGGGAACGTCGATGATGGTGGGCTGGTTCATGAATCCGCCGCCGGTGCCAAGCATGGTCGGCGCGGGGTTGAAGATAACGTAACGACGGAGTTCGTTGGCCTCCACGATGTCTTTGTTGTAGGTGTCTTCCACCTTATCGATGAAACGGAAGCCAGCGTTGGCCAAAACCTTGATGCCCGCGGGGTTGAAATCGCCCACCGCGGCCCAAAGCATATCGAGGTGCAACGCATTGAACGCATAGTCCACGAGGCCTTTGAGGGCTTCGGTCGCATATCCCCTACCCCAATATTCCTCGCCGATGAACACTTCCACCTTTTTATGGGAAAAACGGCGGTAGCCATCCAATCGCTTTTCGTCCAAGCCAGCGAAACCAATCAACGTATTATCGCTGACGCGGATCACCGCGCGGTAATCACGGTCGATAAAGCGGTTGAGCAACACCTGGCAGGATGCCAAATCAGGTGTATGGACCTCGCCCATCATCTCTAATGGGCCAACCTTACTCGACAAACGGAAGAGATCATCAAGATCGGTGTTATCAAAGACGCGGAGCAACAAGCGTTCCGTCTCGATATCGCCCGTGGTACGCAAGACGTTGAGCACCATGGTCTCGGTCTTGGACTCGGCATGAACGGGCGAATGCAAACGCTTAACCCAAATGATTTCGTTATGGTCTCCCGTCCCAGTTTCAATAAAGGAATAAACGGAGTCGCAGCTCGGGCAATAGAAATTACCATCGGTGTTCTCGCCATCCATATACGCGCCGCACACGGGACAAATGCGCGAATAGGTCCACGCGTCACCTTTAAGGAAGGTCAGCGTGCCACGGATCATGTTCTCCAAGTTGCTGTCGATTTTGGCGACGTTGGGGTTGATGACGATCGCGTTCTTATCCGAAACCAATGCCTCGGAAGTGATGACAAAGGCATTCTCGAAGTCTTGCTCGGGAGTGAGACGGTGGAAGATCAAATGATCGATTTCCGTATTGAGGTCGTCGAGGGTCGGCATGTCGGCGTTAAGACCCGGCATAAAGTCGATGGAAACCCTGCTCCTACGCTTGCGGGAGGAGGCGTCTTGCTCGCTTAAACTTGGGTCTTTAACCTCATAAACCACGATGATATGTTTGGAGTCATCACGCATAAATGAGGCGGATAATGCGCCCTTTTTCGCGGTAATGGCGGAAACGTCGAGCAAACCTTTTTTGTTCAGGGGGATGCCTTCGGGGGCAATGGTGAAGCCAAGACGCTTGTACACTTCCAGGATCTTTTGGAACGCCCAGTTGCAATACCCGTCGTCCAGCAACTGTTCCTTCCGGTTTTGGTCGGAAGAGAGGTTGATCAACTTCATGTAGAACTGGAAACAGGCCGCGTAGTTACGGTCACCGATCAACATGTTGGTCGCGTGGATGTCCGAGTCTGAAAGGCCCTTGGCCTTCTTAACCTCTTTATAGAAAGGAGTGGATACGGAATGGGAAAGGATACGCTGGGCATCCAAAAGCTTACGAAGCGTCTGGATGATGGGGTCATCCTTATCGGTGAGCAAGTCCGAATCATTCTTAATCGGGTTTAACGGATCGGGGGTCTCGTCCTGAAGGAAATGGATATCCATAAGGTCGAGTTGCGAATCGATGACGTAGCGGGTCAGATAACGCGGCTGGTTCAAAAGTTCCACGATGATGTGGGAAATGAACGAACGCATCTTGTCAATGAGGGCCACGACGAAACGGTTTTCGTAGATGGCGAAGTCGGTCTCCGCGACGTCGGTGTAGATATATTCCGGAAGCATGCGGTTGTCCTTTTCCTTCCAGAATCTCGGTACCTTCAACGTCATGGTGACGTCGGTGTTATCGATTTTGACGGCCTTTTCGGCTTGGGTGACTTCTTTATACACGCGAAGGTGCGTACGAGGCTTGGAGACGATGGCCATGATGTTTTCCGTGACCGCGGAGAACTCGGGGATCCACGGATACTTCTTCTGCTCATCGTAGGTCTTGGCAGAACTTGCGGGCGGCATGAAGGCGCCCACGCGCTTATCCAAGCCTTCTAGAGGCGCAGTAAAGCCACGTTGCCGCAAATCAGCCTGATAGGCGGAGATGAATTCGGGTAAGGTCGTGGTCTTGGCCATGGTTGCGTTGCCTCAATACGTCGAAGATTAGGAGAGTTTACGGTTATACTTCTCGATCAAAGCCTCGGACTCTTTGAAGGTGCCCTTGCCATAGTTCTGCTGCAGGTAACGGACGAGCTTCACCAAGCCGTTCTTAACGAAGGACTCAAAGTGGCCATCCAACTTACGGAGAATCTTACGGGAAAGCATCAGGTCGAGGGCCGCTTCCTTCGTGCCGCCTAAGGCGACGAACACGGGGACGAAGCGGTCGATCTGGTTCATGATACGGTTACCAAACGCGAGGTCGAAGGTCTCGCCGATGAACATCGTGAGCTTCAGGAACTTCGTGCGCTCGGCATCGGTGAGGGCGTTCTCCTTACGGGTCATGGCCTCGTTGATGCAGGTCGTGAGTTCCTCCATCGTCAAAGGATACGGGGAGTAATCCCAATCGGAGGTAAACGGCAGGTTCAGATCCTTAAACTCGATGACGATCGCGCGGTCATAAACCTTATCGGTGATGGTGAAGGTCGAGTCGTCGGTGTTCGCGGTACCGATGAACCAGGTGTTCGTCGGGATACGGACCTTTCCGTTTTCGATGTAACGCGGCGTCGGGGTGCCCAGTTTCACCTGCATCAAAGGAATGAGCCAGTCCTCGGGCGGATATTCGAAGATGGAGAGGAAGTCGGCGAAATAGTACTCGATACGGGAGATGTTCATTTCGTCGAGGACCATGATGTTCATCTGGTCGGGGAAATAGGAAGCCTCGTAAAGGTGCTTTAGAAGCTCGGTTTCCTTGAACTCGCCCGTGAAGTCGGAGTAGTAGCCAACGATGTCGGAACGGTCACGCCAGGTGGCCTGGACGGGGAAGAAGAAGGCTTTGCCGCCGATGTACTCCAAGAAGACACGCGGCAAGGTGGATTTACCGGTACCAGATAGACCTTGGAGAATGATAAGACGCGAAGAGCTAAAGCCGGCGATCCAGGCGCGGACGGTATCGATGGGGAAGTAATACTTCTGGTGGCAAAGGTAGGACTGGAAACGGAAAGCGAGGGTCTTGAAGTCCTTGTACGTCATCGGGACGTGGTTCTTCTTGGCCTCTTCGAAGCGCTTGCGGTCGTCTTCGTCGAGCGCGTTTTGGACGGCGGTGCCGATGACGGCGCTCTTCTTCTTTTCGTCCTGAGCCTCTTCGGTTTCGGCCTGAGCGAGACGGTTGGCCTCTTCTTCGGCCAAACGCTTCTCCTCGGCGATGCGGTTCTCGTCGTCAATGAGAATCTGAGGTTTCTCCGGTTCGGGAGCGCCATCGCGAAGGGCGGTCGCACAAGCCTCTTGGTATTCCTTCAAAACCTTGGCCACTTCCTCCTCATGGAGTTTGCGGTTCTCTTCTTCCTGTTTCTTGCGCTCTTCCTCGGCCCAAATGTCATCCCATTTCTTATCGATGACGGTAAGGGCGGGGAAAAGGTCACCACTACGTTCTTCGTCACGCTTACGCTGACCACCAACCAACTGGTTCATGCCCTGAATTTTGTTGGGGTCAACGTTAACTTGCAGGTTGGAAAAATCCACGCGGCTTAAGGCATCTTGGCCTAGAAGCGCATAGTCGCCAGGCAGAGACAAACCTGCGTCACGACGACGCTCGGCAGCAGCGGCTTCGGCGGCGGCCTTGAAGTCTTGGTAGTCGCCGGTGGACATCATGGTTTTCGCAACGCCTTGGCCAACCGAGGCGATGAGCCAAATGAGCAAACGGATGAGCAGCACCACCAGCAAAATGGCGATGGGCCAAATGGCGATGAACGCCAACATGACCAGCAAGGAAAAGAGCAAGTTGATCATGACCGGGGCATCGGAAAGGGCCGGGTCGCTCCATTGCTCGAACATGCGCTTCCACGGGAAGAGGATGGCGGTTACGGATACCGCGACGAGCATGACGGAAATAAACAAGATCCACCATTTGATCGTGAACGGCGTGGACCAGGATTTATCGACGGGCTTGCCCTTCTTCGTGCGTGCAATGATGCGACGGTTCTTTATAGGGCCATAAAGCAAAGTGCACATCGCAAGCGGATAGCCAATCAACGTGATGCCAATGAGCAAGAACCACGACGTCATGTAGACGTTAAGCGGTTCAATGCCGAATAGCTTAAAGAAGTCACGAAGCCAGGGAGAATCCATCCAGGCAGGACGCACCGAGTTATCGGAGTCAAGGAAGAGCATCAAAAAGAACGCAAGTGCCACGATGAACGTGATAACGCCGGCGATGAAGAACGGCGAGTTGTACCACGTCTTGCGGCGCACTTTGCGCTTACGGGACTTTTGGGCCTCTTTGTCTATCTTGCTTTTGCCTTCTACCGTTCCCTGTTCGGGTGCAGAAACATCCGCGGGCGCGACTTCCGCTTCGGGAGTAGAAGAAACTTCCATGTTTTCCTGTTCGTTGGTTGGCATAGGGATCCCCCTTTCACTTGCGTGAGAGTATCGATGCAGTATGTGTTAAAAAGATTTTAGAACCCTTGTGGGGAACATTCAACACCCGCGTAACATATGCGCAGGAAAAGCGGCCTTATTCGATGCCGTTTGGATTCTTTTTCTGGAAGTTATAGGCGTCGCGGCAGGCTTCTTCGACCGTGCGGGTCGCTTTATAGCCTAGTTCCTCGAACGCTTTGTCACAGTTAGCGTAGAGCCTAGGCAAATCACCAGGACGGCGCGGACCCACCTTATAGGGAACCTTGACACCGGTGCCTTTTTCAAACGCCTCAAGCACCTCGAACACGGAAGTTCCTTTACCCGTTCCAAGGTTATAAATCACGAGGCCAGGGTTCTGGACAAGTTTCTTCAAGGTCATGACATGCCCGATCGCGAGGTCGACGACGTGGATGTAGTCGCGGATGCAAGTGCCGTCAGGAGTGTCATAGTCATCGCCGAAGACGGTGAGGTAGGGACGGCGACCCACGACGACCTGGGTGACATAGGGCATAAGGTTGTTGGGGATGCCATTTGGATCTTCTCCAAGCTCACCGGAAGCATGGGCCCCAATGGGATTGAAATAACGGAGCAACGCGATGTTAAAATCGGGATTCGCTTTGCAAAAATCACTTAAAATCCGCTCAATCATGGCTTTGGACGTGCCATAAGGATTGGTGGTTTCTCCCAAGGGGAAATCCTCTTTGATGGGCAAAGAAGGCGGGGTGCCATAGACGGTCGCGGAGGAGGAGAAGATAAGGTTTTTCACCCCATGGGCGACCATGCGGCGGAGCAAGGAAAGGGTCGAACCAAGGTTGTTGGAGTAATACTCTAACGGCTTCCCTACCGATTCGCCCACGGCCTTAAGCCCGGCGAAATGGATGACCGCGTCAATGGGGTGGGCCTGAAACACCATGTCCAGTTTTTCCTCTTCGCAGAGATCTAGTTCGTAGAAGACGGGACGGACATGCGTCAGTTTCTCAATACGGTTTAAAACCTCGAGTTTGGAGTTGACCAAATCGTCGACGATGATGGGCGTATGGCCCGCGGAAACAAGCTCCACCACGGTGTGAGACCCAATGAAACCAAGGCCCCCAGTAACTAAGATGTTCATGCTGCTATTCCTTTCTAAACGAAATGCCTACGTGAAATTATTATCCTTTTTTAAGAAGTTCCGCCATTACTTTGGCCAAAACGGAAGGATCAACGCGCCCTTTGGCCCGTTTTAACGCTTGCCCCACCAAAAAACCAAACGCCCGGTCCTTCCCTTGACGATAGTCCAAAACGGACTGCGGGTTATCCGAAATGGTTTGACTCGCGATCAAACGCGCAGAATCAACATCAAGGGAAGGCGGAACCAAGCCAAGGATCTGCACCGCATGGTCCACGGGTTCCCCGCTATGATCCAAACAATAATCGAATAGATCCACAACTTGTTGATGGGTAAAGCCTTCGTTTCGTTTCTTGGCTAGTTGAAACAAAGTGTCGGGCGAAAGCGAGAAGGACGATATCCCCACCTCTTGCGCATTCAAATAGGCCAATACTTCGCCCAAAAGAAGATGAATCAGATGCAACACGCAGGAAGGATCCTGATTCGCTTTATCGAAATAGGAAGAAAGAGCCGCGTCACTTAATAAAGCTTCCGCGTCTAGGCGAGATATGCCCATATCCAAATAACGGCGTTTCTTTCCCTCATAGGATTCGGGGCAAGAATCGATTGCCTGCCTTATGAATGCTTCAGACAAGCGAATCGGCGGTATGTTGGGCTCTGGGAGGTAGTGGTAATCCACTTCGTTTTCCTTATCGCGCATCCAAACGGTCTCACCGGAACGTTCGTCGTAACGGCGGGTTTCCTGCGTTATGGGTTTCCCGTTTTCTAAGAGTTCGGTCTGCCGTTTGATTTCGAAATCGATCGCAAGACCAACGCTACGGATGGAGTTGAGGTTTTTGATTTCCACCTTAGGGCCAAAGCAGGCCTCGCCTTTCTCACGTAAGGAAACGTTCACGTCACAGCGTAACGATCCTTCTTCCATCTTGCCGTCGGAAATGCCCATGAAGGTCACGGCCCGACGTAACGCCTCCACAAAGGCCATGGCCTCTTGTCCTGAAGAAATCATTGGCTCGGTAACGACCTCTAAAAGGGGAATGCCCGCGCGGTTATAGTCCAATAGGGTGTAATCGGAGAAATGCGTCTGCTTGCAGGTGTCCTCTTCCATATGCAAACGCTGAATCAAAATTCGGCGTGTATTGTTATCCCCTGTTTCGACGTCTAAGTATCCATCTTTGCCCAAAGGGTGAAACTGTTGGGTGATTTGGAAACCCTTGGGGAGATCCGGATAAAAATAATTCTTTCGGTCAAAGCGAACCAGCGGATCAATCTGCATATGTAGCGCATTGGCCAACCGCAGCGCATGCACCACCGCTTCTTTATTGACGGAAGGCATCGTCCCAGGAAAGGCTACGTCGAATAAACCCACTTGGGTATTGGGCAAGCCCCCAAAGGCATTAGGGGCAGAAGAAAACATCTTGGACCGGGTTTTGGTTTGGACGTGTATCTCTAATCCAATGACCGCCTCAAGTTCCATGGCCTAATCCTTCTCGCCAAAATATGCCCCGCCTAAGCCCGTGATGTCTTCTAAGAGGGAGCAAGCGGCGAATAGCGGTCCTTCCTGGAAAGCGTGGCCCATCAAGGTTGCCCCAAAGGGCATCCCCCGTTCGTAACCCAAAGGCATATTGATAGAAGGGAGCCCGGCGAAATTGCCTAGGATCAAATGGTGGTTGACGGGAAGAGGGTCTTTGGGAAGCCTTTCTAGTGCGTCCGAGAAAAGCGGCGCGATGGAAGAAGCCGTGGGCAAATAGATGAAGTCGCCTTTTTGGAGAACCTCATTCACCCGTTCCACGATCATCGATCGAATTCTCTGTGCCCGGACGAACATCGTTTCCCGGTTCTCCTCACTAAGGGCGAACGACCCAATCGCGAAACGCCGCCGGATCAACTCCGAGAACCCGTTGCTTCGCGCCTTGGCCATCGCTTCTTGATAGGATTCGCCTGCGTGATAAGGGCCAAACTTCAATCCATCGATATTGGCGTCGTTAGAAGAAGCCTCCGCGCTGCTTAAGATAATGTAGGTTGGATAAATGGCCTTCAGGAGGTCCAAACCAAATTCCAAATGCACGATTTCGCATCCACGTACCTCTAGTTTCTCCAAAGAACCCTCAAACGCGTCACGAATAACACCAGAAGGCAAAGACGCCATTACGTCGTCTAAAACGATGATTCGGAACGTCTTATCTCCATCAAAGTTTTGAACCGGAAGCGAAGAGCATGTCAAATCCTTCGGGTCCGGACCCGCAAGGGCTTCGAATAATATCGGAAGGTCTTCCGCGTGACGGGTAAAATACCCCACGTGATCCATGGACGGGGCAAAGGGAAATAACCCAAACCGGGAAATGCGTCCCCAGGTTGGCTTTACCCCGATGATTCCCGAATATCCTGCGGGCTTACGAATCGAGTCTCCGGTATCTGAACCTAGAGCGAAAGGGACGATCCCAGAGGCAACAACGGCTGCTGAACCACAACTCGATCCCCCAATCATCCGTTGATGGGATTGATCATAAGGGTTAAACGTCGCCCCTTTGTGGCCCGTGGTGCCACTGCCGCCCATCGCAAGTTCATCTAGCGTCGTTTTGCCAATAAGCACGGCCTTCTTTTCTTTCAGCCGAGCAATAACCGTCGCGTCGAAAGAAGGGACGTACCCATTTAAGGAATTGCTCGACGCCGTCGTGGGAATACCTTTCGTGGATAAATTGTCCTTGGCGGCGTATGGAATACCCCAAAGGAGGTTATCCTCTTCTGGTTCTAATAAAGCGGAGGCAAAGGCCAACGCCTCGTTCTCCGCTATATATTCGAAGGCGTTATCTTGAGATGCCTTGGCCCGGGTAAGGGCTTCTTGGGTTAAATCCAAAGGAGTGACCTTCTTTTGGACCAAAGAAATATGGATTTGGGATAAGGGCAAATCAAGATAAGACATCTAACCCACCACCTTCGGCACCTTGATTTGGTTGTCCTTGATTGAGCAAGAATGACCAATGACCCCTTCCACGCTTAAAGGAGTTTCGGGTACGTCATCACGCAACGACGAGATCTCGCAGGGAAACGGATAAACCATGGGTTCATGGGAATCTAATCCTTCTATGTCTCCTGCCTTCTCCATTTGGGCACGCAAAAGAAGCAACTCTCCTAAAAGTGCCTGACATTCCTTTTCGTCCATGTCAAAGAGCAGCCGATTGGCTGCCTCATTGACGGATTCCAAGGTGATTCCTTTCATAAAAGAAAGCGACTCCAACAAACGTTAGTATACGCTTCACTCGCCGCGTAAGAGTTTTTCATATAAGGCCATGTATTCTTTTGCCACATGGTCCGCATCATAGGTTTCATGGACCTTTTCGTACGGTATTTGCAAAGGATTCTTCTGCAATTCCACGATTTTTCCAGCAACTTTCTCGATGGAACCATACGGGAAGAGGAACGCACCACCGAACGTATCAAGGCTTTCGGGGCCGCCGCACTCAAACCCCACAACGGGAGTGCCACAGCATAACGATTCCACCACGGGCATCGAGAAAGACTCCACTTCACTAAGGAGAACGGTTGCAATGGCGTGGCCATAATAAGAAGCCATCGTCTCAGGAGAAACGATGGGACCAACATCAATAACGTTATCTCTATGCGAGGAAGCGCCTTCTGTCACGACCAGGCAAATGCCTTTTTCTGTGAGCAAGGCGGCAAGAGGCTCAATCCATTGGGATCCTTTTTCCTTGCTCCCCGCTAAAGAAGAAGGGAAGAAAACATAGGGTTTGCCTACGGGACCATCCGAATGGATCGGTTCATGGAATACTTGCAAATTCATTGGGTTATAGATGACGTGGCTATCTGCGGTTCTTAAGAAACTTGATCCTTCCGCCATTTGCCTAAGCCAAGGCGAAACGAAGACGTGATGGGCTTTTCCCATGCCGCAATCTTCCCACCGCTCAAAAATACGCGCGGTCTTATTCGGCGTGCCTTTAGGCAAGAATTCCGAAGCGTGAGGGCAACTCACACATCCCGTTTTATTCCCATCGCACTTCTTTAACGGGCACCCACCCGTGAACATAAACGTCGCGTGATGAGTGATGACGGTCTTGTATTCATTCTTTTTAAGCCACTTCAATAACGAATACACGCTGCACATATTTCCATTAATGCAGTGAATGTGAACGAGGTCTGGACGAAGTTTGCGAATATGCCTTTTTAGATTGGCCGTCCCAAAGGGAACGCCTTGGTATGGATCCCCGGTAAAACGTTCAAAGAAGCGCCAGGCCTTCGACTCTAGAAGAAAGCCCGTGCGCCGAACCAAAGGATCGTGCCCCTTTGGACCACGTCCGAAAAGAACATGGCTATCGATGCCCGATTCCAAATAACGGTGGTGCAACGTCTCCACGATCCTTCCCGTGGAGCCTTTGCCGTAAACGATATTGATTTGGACAACGCGCATCCGTTTATATGCCCCTTAACGAAGAAAGATGGGCAATCGCCGTTTCTTCATCGATAACCAAGATACCTAGCTCTTGGGCCTTCACCAGTTTGCTTCCGGCATCCGCCCCGGCGATGACCACGTCGGTCTTCTTCGAAACAGAACCAGAAACCTTCGCGCCGATGCCTTCCAAAATCGCGGTCAGTTCGTTACGGGTGTATTTTACTAACGCCCCCGTCAATACGACCGTCTTCCCATAGAAGTAATTGGTGACGTCCACTTGGTCCGTCCCAAGATAATCAAAGTTCAAGTTGTAGCTACGTAAGCGTTCAATCAAAGTCTTCTTATTCTCGTCTTGGAAGAACGACACGATCGCATGGGCCATGATGGGCCCAATGTCATCCACTTTAAGCAACTCTTCTTCAGTAAGAGAGAAATACTGGTCGAGGTTCCGATACCTCCGGGCCAAAACCTTCGCGGTCTTGGAACCCACTTCCTTAATGCCTAAGCCAAAGAGCAACCGTTCCAAGGATTTCTTTTTGGATTCTTCGATCGCGTCCAGCATATTGGAAATGGCCTTATCGCCCCAGCCATCCAACTCTTTGATTTCCTGAGCGTGGTTATATAACTCATAAAGGTCTGGGATGTCTTTGATGAACCCTTCCGCGAAGAGCTCTTCCACTACGGCCGAGCCTAACCCATCGATATCCATCGCGTCGCGGGATACGAAATGGATGATGCCTTCGATCTTTCGGGAAGGGCATTCCTGGTTCAGGCAGTAATGGAGTCCTTGGACCTTAGTCAAAGGTTGGCCGCATTCGGGGCAAGTTTTCGCCATGACAAAGGGGGTCTCGCTGCCATTACGGCGTTCCGGTAGCGGACGAACGACCTCGGGAATGACATCGGCGGCCTTACGCAAGACCACTTCATCCCCAATCATGAGTCCTTTTTCTTTAATGAAGTCTTCGTTATTTAACGTAGCGCGTTGCACCAGCGAACCTTGGACGCGCACCGGTTCCAATACGGCGTTCGGGGTAATGCGACCCGTGCGTCCAACCGTTAGGAAGATATCCTTCAAACGGGTGGTCACTTCCATTGGAGGGAACTTATAGGCGATGGCCCATTTCGGCGTTTTCGCGGTGTAGCCTAAAGCCTCGTAATCATCGATGTCGTCCACCTTGATAACCAAGCCATCAATGTCATACCCCAAGGAGGAGCGCTTCTGGGTGTATTCCGCCACATAGGCGATGACTTCGTCGATGCCGTGGAGCAAACGGCGTTCATGGTTCGTCCGGAATCCCAAACCATCCAAGAAGTCCAAAGCCTCATGGTGATAACGCTGGCCGAGTTCGCGGGCGTTGACCAAGTAGTACCAGAATCCTTCTAGTCCCCTGCTCGCGGCGATTTTTGGGTCCAACTGACGAATCGATCCAGCCGCCGCATTACGGGCGTTAGCCAATAGGGTTTCGCCGTTCTCTTCGCGGATTTTGTTGAGTTTTTGCAGGGAAGACAAAGGCATATACACTTCGCCACGCACTTCGAAAGGACGGGTTTCCTTCACGCGTAAAGGGATGGAAGAAATGGTGATGACGTTGCTTGTGACGTCTTCGCCCATATTGCCATCGCCGCGAGTCACGCAATACTGGAGTTCGCCCCCATCGTAAACTAGCGACATGCCAAGCCCGTCGATTTTCACTTCGCCGACGTAATCCACCACGTCTTTGCCCAAGGCGGCTTTCACCTTGCGGTCAAAGTCGCGAAGATCGTCTTCGTTAAACGCGTTGCCCAAGGAAAGCATCAGCCGCTTATGGGGAATCTTCTTAAAGGCGTCTTGTACCTGCCCGCCCACGCGCTGTGTGGGCGAGGTTTTGCTCTTATACTCAGGGAATTTCTCCTCCAGCATCATGAGTTCGTTCATGTGCCGATCAAATTCCGCGTCAGAGACGCTCGGGTTATCCAAGACGTAATACTCATACGTCCATTGATCGAGAAGTTTGGTCAACTCCTTGATGCGAAGAAAGGCTTCGTGTTTTTCCATATTTATGCCTCCGCGCCCGGTTTGGGGAGTCTACTCAACATCGGATGGGATGAGAGTAAGGTTTTCTTGCCGCTTTCCTTAAAGGAAACGACGATGATGGATGCGTCGATGATCTCCACCACCACGCCGTCTCCGAATTTCTCGTGGCGCACCAAATCGCCGATCCGCCAATCCGAAATGCCATTGGTGGTCGGTTTCTCTTTCTCTTCCTTCGTGGGTTTCTTTTCCTCAAAAGGATCAATCGCATCGCCATCGCCAAAGAAGGACTTGCCACGTTGCTCAAAACCTACGGTTCTCCACGAACTTCCACGGTTTCCTTGGAAGGAAAAGATGGAACGGTTCTCTCGGGGTAATTGAATGCCCGCTTCCTCAAAGAACAAGGAAGGCGTGGCACGGGAATCCGTCGTATACGTGTAGGCCGAATTGCAGGTCATGACCAGATTCTTGCGTGCACGGGTAATGGCGACATACGCCAAACGACGCTCTTCCTCCAAGCCATCGAACCCTTTTTCCATCTGGGCGCGATAAGAAGGGAACGCCCCTTCGTTTAGACCCACGATGAAGACGTTGTCGAATTCAAGCCCTTTCGCCACGTGGACGGTCATGAGGGAAACATAGTTTCCGCCGTTCATGTCATCTTGCGAAGTGAGCAATGAGATATTCTGCAAATACTCGTCGAAGGTGGACTCAGGGTGTTCTTTGATAAAACTGGTCATGTCGTCGAACAAGGCGTTCACGTTTCCCGCGCGATCTTCGTCAATTCCCTGGTCTTCCACGATGTACTCCATATACCCCAAATCCGTAATGAAATTACGCAGGACGGAAGAATAGGCTTCGAGATTGTCCTTAAGCTCTTTCTTCGTAGCTTCCATTTTGGAGGTCAAGACCATCAATGCCCCGATGACACGGCGCGAAAGGCTGGTCTCGGGATGGTTTTGGATCTGGGCGCAGTAGTCGTAACAAGACAATCCCAGAGAAGCGGCCTCGGACTTGATGCTTCGAACCGAAGTGTCGCCGATACCGCGCTTGGGCACGTTGATGATGCGTTCAAAAGCAACGTCGTCTAGTGAGTTCAATAGAAGGCGAAAATACGCAAGCACGTCCTTCACTTCCTTCCGTTGGTAGAAGCGAAGCCCGCCGAAGATACGATATGGAAGGCCGCGGTGGGCGAATTCCTGTTCAAAGGGGCGGGTCAAATAGGAGGAACGATACAGCAACGCGATGTTTTCGTAATCTCCTCCATTCTTTTCCGCGATTTCCACTACCTTATCGACGACGAAACGCGCCTCTTCTTCGGGCGTATCAAAACGCTTGGCCACGATGGGATCACCTTCGGATTCCTCCGTGAAAAGGTTCTTGGGTACGCGCTTACGGTTATGCGCGATCAATTTGTTCGCGGCTTCCAGTATTTTCTTCGTGGAGCGGTAGTTCCTGGCCAAGATGACGTCTTGGCACGGGGAGAAATCCTTTGGGAAGTTCAAGATGATCCCTTGGTTGGCGCCACGCCAGGTATAAATGGTCTGGTCTGGGTCGCCCACGACGTAAAGGCACGTGCCCTCATCCACCAGCAAACGGATCAATTCATACTGCACGTCATTCGTATCCTGGTATTCGTCAATCAGGATATAACGGTATTTCCGTTGATACTTGGCCCGAACGTCCGGGAACGTCTTTAGAATTTGGACGGTACGCAGAATCAAATCGTCAAAGTCGAAGGCCAGCATCGCGTCCTTTTGGGCTTCGTATTCCTTATATATGTCCAAGCAGACGTCTTCGCCAACGAAGGATTTGTTCGTGATCTTTACGTCGTCTGGGTATTGACCCCTGGTCTTCTTCGCATCGATGTAATGAAGCGCCTGCTTCACGATTTGGTCGCCTTTCTTATAACCCTTGGCCACGGCAATATCCTTAATGAGTTTCTCCGTATCCTCATCATCAAAGATGGTGAAGCCGGAAGGGAAGCCAATGCACGGGGCTTCGCTACGCAAGAAATGGGAGCAGAACGAATGGAAGGTGGATGCGGTGACGTAAAGTCCGGCGTTTCCCACGAGTTTCACGACGCGGTCGCGCATCTGCTGGGCGGCCTTGTTGGTAAAAGTGACCGCAAGGATTTCCGAAGGACGCACCCCCATGCACTCCAACAAAAAAGCGACGCGATACGTCAACACGCGGGTCTTGCCCGATCCCGCGCCGGCGATGATACGGACGAACTGAGCGTCCGTGGTAACGGCTTCGAGTTGGGATTCGTTTAATAAAGAGGCGTAGTCGGTGGTCATTGGAGTTCTATTTTACTATAAGTAAAAGACCTTGGTAGAGGGCGAAAAGGCGAGTTTGCTTAATTTGCGTCAGCTTTCGATCGTTTCGCGAAGGTGGTGACTCACTTTTGAGGCATCGAAACATTCGGCGACACGGTTTTCATCCACGTGGTATTCGACTTTGCCCGAGAGGATGTCCGCCAATTTGTTTTTGAGTTCGGAAGGATCGGAAGCAGTGAAATTTGGACTCACCTCCATCCCGAATTGAATGCAAGGGATATCTTTGGGGCCATAAAGAAAGAATGGGACCCCACTTCGGTAGCAATCCCCGATTTTGGTGGAGAAACCGTGCGCATAGTCTAACCGCGTATAGGCGTCGAACCCTTCCGCGTGCACAAGAAGGTCCGAGTCTTTATATACCTGAAGCAATTCCTCGTAAGGAATAAGCCCACGGTAACGTAACCCGGCGCAAGTTAATTCGGGTAAGAGTTCTTCGGGACAATGTCCATATAGATCCAAAGCCAAACGTTCATCGATTTGAAACAAAGCGTTCCCAATTTCTTTTAAGGAGGGGAGACGGGAGACGTTAATGTTCCCCCCATAAACGATGTTTTGGATGGGACGAGAGGGGAAAGCTACCCTGGGGATAAGCAAACTCGGTTGGTACACCACTTCTAAGTTGTCCACCCCAAATGCTTTCTGAATGCTACTTTTCAGTTTCTCACAGCAAAGGAAACTACGTTTGGCTTGATGAAAGCAAACGGAAGCGTCTTTCCGCAACAACGAAAGAAACCGTTTCGCCCAAAAACCGGGCTTTTCCTTCCGCGCCATATAGTCATAACGTTTCAAGAAATAGTCTTCGGTGGAATAAACGAATACAGGTATCCCCTGTTTTCTTCCTACTTCGCAGGCAAGGCGATACAAAAACCCCGCGTCCCCCGCGATCAAAAACACCGCGTCGAAACGGGTATCGGCCAACCACTTCTTCGCTTCGCCACGTTTCCAGAATCCAGTACGCCACACCATTTCGCGAAGGTAATGGTTAAAGGCGCTTTTGGATTTGGGATTTTGGGCTACAAAGCTACCCTGGGGATAAGCAGTTGGAACGATATTTGGCTTCTTTATACCAAAGGTCAGCGCAGACTTTAACGCGGCCCCATCCCCCACCATCGCATAATGGATATTGGGGATATCAGGGATGCCACGAAGGGCGAAATTGTATATCTCCTCGTCGGCAAAGGCGGAAAGAAGGGTGCGGTTGACCCGCCCATTGGATTCGGATTGGCTAAGCGCGCTATTGCCGATGACAAGCAGTTTCATTTCAAAAACTCCCGACCCGCCTTTCGGCCTTCCTTCATTTTCTTATAGACGCGAAGAAAGGGGGTCTTGCTCTTTTTCGCCACGGCAAAAGCCACATATAGGGGGTAAAAGAAATGACGCGAAGGATAAAGGATCTTTGCCAAGGCGCCTTTCACGAAGAAGAACTTATCGTCATAACCTTGGAAATAGATGGAGTTGTCTTCTTTATCGATCGCCACGGTGAATATGGGGGTCTCGCTCCGATAGAAACATAGGGGCGAAGCGGCCAAGTTCTTCAAGAACAATGAGTCCTCACCGATATACAGTTCATTTGGATAACCAAGGCGCTCGTCATAACGTAGGCTCGACTTCTTTAATGCGCTTCCCAAAAAAGCCAAACCCGGTCCTCCGGCATAGGAAACGTCCTTAAACCGACGGACGCGTGCCGTCTTTTTGTCGTGGACCAAACGGTTCCCTTCATATGGGACCCGCCCATTGAATAACGCCACTTCACATAGGCGCTGTTTGAAAAAGGAAGAAACGGTTTCTTCATAGCCCTTCTCTAGCACGCAGTCGTCATCCACGCACAGGCATAGACCATCCGGGGCCAAATCCAAAACATGGTTTCTGTTTTTCGACACGCCCACATCATCGAATTCAAATACGTCGATATGGTGTCCATTCTTTTCCAGCTCGTAATGGCCTCGCTTTTCATTTTGGTTGGAAAAGATCGCGTCGGTTTCAATGTGAAGGAAATCGAAAAGGGCGAGGATATCCTCTGAGGTCTTATGATGGGTTACGACGAGGACGACCATAGTGCGGAACTATTATGCCATGAGAGAAGGAGGGCTTAAACACGGGCGCGCCAATGAAGACGCCTTCAGGCATAATAGAGGGCGTGAAGCTCTTCCGCCTAAGGGATACCCCCGTCGAGAACCTAACCTTCATCGCCATGATGGTGGCGTTTGACGCCATCCTCTCCCTCGTTTCGGCCTTGGTTCCCTTTTCCGCTATCTTCCTAATGCTATTAGCCCCGCTTTCCGCCGCTTCTATCAGCCTCTTTTGCAAGAAACGCTATATCCCTTTGTTTTTGGCTTCGGCCCTAGGCATATGCGTCGCGGTGACGGCCTGGGATTTCATCAACACCATCTTTTATCTTTTCCCCGCATTACTCACTGGAGCTCTATATGGTTTGCTCTGGCGGCTCAAACTTCCTAGTTCGCTCAATATATTTCTCACCTCCCTTTTATGTTTTGCTTTGTTTTATGGGGCGATTTTCTTAATCCAGGCCTTGCTCGGGGGCAAAGACATGATCGAGGTCTTATTGACCCTGATCCGCAGGAACGAAGATCCCTATGCCCGCGACATCTTCCCACTTTTCATCTTGGGTTATTCGATTGCCCAAACCGCGATTAGCCATGCCTTCTTGATCACGCAACTGAAACGTTTGGGGCAAGAAGAGGCCAGTGACGAAAAGCTGCGCATCTGGTATCCCGCCATTGGGATGACAATGTTGGTTGCAGGTTTCATTATTGGGTTTTTCCATGCAAAAACGGGGTATTTCGTATTTGGACTAGGGCTTTATTGGGTGGTTTTTGCCTTGTTTGGACTGGCCCCAAAGATTTCGCCTTGGACCATCGTGGCGATTCTGTTCTCTGCCTTCGTGGGCGTATTGGTCTTCGCAATGGCTTATGTCCAAATGCCCAAGCCAAGCGGGTTATTGCTTCTTTTCGCTCCGTTGACGCTTCTTTGCCTCGCTTGCTATCTAAACCGTTTTCTGACCCTTCGGCAGAAGGAAAAGAAGCGCCATTACGAATAGCCAGAATCTGCCCATTTTCCTATGTGTAGGGAGTTGAGAAAACTCCCTCCTACCCGTAATATTTTCTTATGCAGCCGCTGAAAATGTTTGGGTTAGGCATTCTCTGGGCGTTGCTTTTCCCCTTCATCCTCGTGGGAATCGTCATCGTCGGCGTTTTCGGTGTCGTGGATTTCCTCATCGAGTTCGTCATCATGGTGATCAATTTCTTCCGGGGCAAGAAGCTTTTCCCCGTCTACAAGGAAGATGAGGAGGCCTATAACTGCCTGCAAAAGGCGTTGGACAAACAAAACGCCGCCAAAGAAGCCCAAGCCGTTCCTCCGGCGCCCCAACAAGTGTTCGTGCAGCAAAACTTCTACACCAATCCAGGAGCGGTTCCTCCCGCCCCGGGCACTCCCCTTCCTCCCGGCTACGTCCCCCCTCAAGTGGGACAGCCTAATTACGGGCAAATCCCTCAACCTGGTTATGGAACTTTGCCGCCCCAGCAGCCCCAAGCTCCTGCAGGATACATCCCTCCGCAACCAGCCCAAGAACAAATCCCGCCCCGTCCCGAACTAGCGAAGCTTCCCAACTTCGACGCTTCCGAATATGGGAACAAGACCGACACCATAGAAATCGACATCGACGAAGGAGGCGAAGGCGATGAATAACATCCTCGTATCCGTGGAACTATCCGACACCGACCGCCGCGCGTTGATCGTCATGCTCGTGGTCTTGGTGGTTTTGGTGATACTTATCGCCCTTCTTGGCATGGCCTTGCGCGCCATCATGCACATCCAAGCCGATCGCGCGGACACGATGATGCACGACGTCGCCGTCACCCACGTCATCGATAATCCCAAACAGTTCCGCATGTTCGGTTTCAAGAAAAACAACCGCGCCCTTTACCGTGATTCCCTGAAACCGTTCTTGGTTGGTCTTGTAGGCGTCCTTATCTGGGTTATCTTTAACCTCGCCACCGGGCGTTGGGCCGATAACCCTTGGGAACATTTCGGTGAACTTTTCTTCCGTTTCAAATGGGACAACGCCGATTATCCGGCAACCGATCCTTTATGGGTCAAAGTATTCGGCATGAACCTATTGGCCCGTTGGCCGGATATCGTGGAAGGATACCCTCGGTTCGCCGTGGAGCATTTGGCCTCTTACTTTGAGGTGGCGTTTTGGATCGTGGCCATCGGTTGGTACGCCTTCTGCTGCCAAGGTTATATCGCCCGTGCCGCGCGTATCATCCGCCGCTCCCACTCCGTATACAAAAAATCCCTCGAGGGATTCAACGCCAACGCCGATATCGAAATCACTCCCGAGAAGCCGCTTCCGCCCTCGGAATGACCAGTACGGTCTCGTTATGGCGGTGGTCGCCGACCTTGCAGGTCTCCCCACCGCATTTTTTATTGCTGCTACTAGAGGAAGAACAGGCGGAAGCGAAAAGGGCTACAAAACCTAAAAACAATGCTATGCCCACTTTCTTTTTCATCCTTAATCTCCCACGAAATCCTTGGTTAAGGCCCAGCCAATCAAGTAAAGGCCACCAGAAACCTGAATATCCAAAAGGCTCACGAGGAACGTTATCCACGCTTCCGTAGCGGGGGTATCCGGGTTCAAACACCCACGAACTAAGTTACGAATGGCCAAGACCGTATCGATGACGAATAAAATCAGCATGACCACGGCGGCAAGGGTCGCGAACTTGCGCATCCTTCCACCTACGTCGCGGATAAAGCAAATCCCTCCGACGCCCGCGAAGACAAAGAAGATCGCCAAAAACGGAAGGGAGGAAGTCTGTAACGCCACACCGATGTCGCTCCAATCGATTTGGTTGAAGTAAGCCATGGCCAAAACGAAGTTGACCAAGTCCACGGTCGCCGCGATGAAGAAGAAAACGCAGCCGATGAACATGATCACCCGGCCGGCTTGGACCTTGGTGGGCGCGTTTTTGTAGTTACGGGATAACTCTTCGTCCATTACGGCCGTCCTCCTAAGGAGATATCGACGATTTCCCAAATGATGAACGCGGTGATGATCACGGCGATCACGATCAAAAGAATCGTCGTGCGCTTATAGGAAAGCTCCTTGCGCTTCTTCTCCGCCTCGTCCTCCGCGGTAGAGACCATCGTGTTCTCCGCCGTTAAGGCATTGGGGTCAAATTGTCCAGGGAAAGGGAAATTGTTATCCATGTCCATCAATATTTTAAGTTACCGGAAGTCCGAGGATAAGGCTCGGTGTCACGAATGTTGGCCACGCCGGTGATGTACATGATCAAACGGTCAAAGCCAATGCCAAAGCCCGAATGGACGCATCCGCCCCATTTCCGAAGGTTAAGATACCACTGCAACCCCTCGACGTTGCCTTGCTTTTCCATCTTGGCCTTTAAGACCTCGTAGTCGTCTTCACGCTGGGATCCACCGATGATCTCCCCTTCGCCAGGGACAAGCAAATCGCACGCGGCTACGGTTTTACCGTCGGGGTTCTCTTTCATATAGAAGGCCTTGATATCCTTGGGATAGTTAATGAGGAACAAGGGGCCTTTCGCGATCTCCTCGGTGAGGTACCGCTCATGCTCGGATTGTAGGTCCATGCCCCACTCAATCTTTTTGTTCTCGAACTTATGCCCATCGGCAACGGCCTTTTGGAGCAATTCGATGCCTTCCGAGTATTCCATTTTGCGGAACGGCTTGGCGAGCACCTCGTGGAGTTTGGCTTTCGTGCCCGGGGCGATCATGGCCTCAAAGAAATCCATTTCGTCGGGGCAATGGTCGAACACGTACTGAATGCAGAACTTGATGGTCTCTTCCATTAACGCCATGTCGTCTTCCAAATCGGCAAAGGCGATTTCCGGCTCGATCATCCAGAATTCCGACGCGTGACGGGTGGTGTTGCTCTTCTCCGCGCGGAAGGTCGGACCAAAGGTATAAACGTCGCGGAAGGCCAAGGCGAAAGGCTCCACGTGGAGTTGGCCCGATACGGTCAAAGAAGCCTTCTTGCCATAGAAATCGGTCTCGGAAGGTTTGCCTTGGTCATCCAATGTGGTGATGGTGAAGGTTTGCCCAGCGCCTTCGGCGTCATTCGCGGTGATCTCCGGCGTATGGACATAGACAAAGCCCTTCCCTTGGAAGAACTCATGGATGCCCAAAGCCAAAACCGAACGGACGCGGTAAAGCGCGGCGAACGTGTTGGTGCGCGGACGGAGATAGGCCATATCGCGGAGATATTCAAAAGAGTGGCGTTTCTTTTGAAGCGGATAATCCGCGTCCACATCCCCCAAAACCACGATTTCAGAAGCACGTAATTCGAAGGGCTGCTTCATCTCAGGGGTAGCCACCAAAGTGCCCTTCACCCCAATCGCGGCACCCGTGAGGACATGGGCGACCTTATCATGGTCGGGAATGTTCTCGTTATAGACGACTTGGATGTTTTTAAAGCAGGTGCCATCGTTCAAAGCGATGAAGCCAATGGAACCCGAGTCGCGATTGGTACGGACCCAGCCTTCCACGAACACTTCGCCAAGGGTGGCAAGGTCCTTCCCAGACGAGAAGGCGGAATAGATGTCGATGACTTTGGTAGCTAGAGGTTGCATAACGCCAAAAGTATACAATTCGCTATGCGAAAAGGGAACAGGCCCAACGTTACTTCTGCAAGGTGATCGAGGCGTCCTCGACGTGGTAAATATGGTCGCAGGTCTCGATGGTGTTCAAACGGTGGGTAATGATGATTAAGGTCTTCTCGCCCTTAAGTCCTTCCACCGATTTAAGGATTTCGCCCTCGGTCTCATAGTCTAAGGCGGAGGTGGCTTCGTCCAAAATGATGATGGGCGTGTCACGGAAAAGGGCGCGGGCAATGGCGATGCGCTGCCGCTGACCGCCCGACAAACGGATGCCTTTTTCACCAATCTCGGTTTCAAGTTGGTTGGGCAAACCACGGACGAAATCCGCGAGTTGGGCTTTCTCCAAAACGCGCCACACATCTTCGTCTTTGACCGTGGATAGATCCACACCAAAAGCGATGTTGGCTTTGATGGAACTATCGATCATGTACATGCTTTGGGGGACATAGGAAAGGTTCGCGTGCCATTCGTTCAAATGCTCCGCGACGTTCACCCCATCGCAAAGCACCGCGCCTTCCTGCGGTTTCAACAAGCCCAATAGGATGTCGATCGTCGTCGTCTTACCTGCGCCCGAACGCCCATA
>JAILIV010000021.1 GCA_024695105.1 Bacilli bacterium | reverse complement strand
TAAAGATCTTCCATTGCGTGTCATGGTCAAAGATACGGAGCGTGCCACCGCCGGCCTCATAGCCGTTGATGACGATGTCATAGGCGTAGGCGAGCACTTCTTCCGGCTTGCTATCAAGCAAAGGGAGATCCTCATCGCGCGGACGCGTGAAAGGATGGTGTTCGGCGACGTAACGGTCCTCCCCTTCCACCGGGGTGAACATCGGGAAATCGACCACCCAAAATAGGTCATAGGTTCCCGGCGGGATCAAGTTGAGCTTACGGGCGTAGAGGCTACGCAAAGCGCCCAAGCCCGTGTCGATGTTGCGCCTGCCGGCGTGGGAGGCGAACAAAAGCAAATCGCCTTCCTGAAGGCTCAAGCGCTCGATAAGGGCTTGCGTGAGCTCGGGGGTAAGGAACTTCGCGAAGGAACCTTCGAGCGTCCCATTCAGCGATTTAAGGGCAAATACGCCCTTTAGGCCGAACTTGCGCGCCTCGAGGCTAAGCTCGTCGAGGTTCTTGCGGCTGGTTTCCTTGGCCACGCCAGGAACGACGATGCCTTTGACGTAGTCGTTCGCGCCAAAGCCCTCGAACGAAGATCGTTTGAGGATATCGCCGAGGTCTTGGAGCTCCAACCCGAAACGGGTGTCGGGTTTATCCGAGCCGAAACGGTCCATGGCCTCCCAATAGGGAATCCGACGCAAGGGCAATTGGATGTCCACCCCCGTGCCTTCTTTGAAGGCCTTCTGGAGGAACCCTTCCATGAGGGTAAGGATCTCGTCCATGTCCAAGAAGGACGTCTCGAGGTCGATCTGGGTGAACTCAGGCTGACGGTCGGCGCGGAGGTCTTCGTCACGGAAACAACGCGCGATTTGGTAATACCGCTCCAATCCGCCGATCATGAGCAACTGTTTCCATAGCTGCGGGGATTGGGGAAGGGCGTAGAACGACCCATGGCGGATACGGCTGGGAACCAAATACTCCTTCGCCCCTTCGGGGGAGGAAAGGTTCAGGATCGGGGTTTCGATCTCAAGGAACCCATGGGATTGGAAGTATTCGTGCGCCGCATGCACGATTTTGGCGCGGATGCGCAGATTGTTTTGAAGGCATGGCCGACGCAGATCGAGGTAACGGTATTGAAGGCGCGTATCCTCCAAAGCGTCGGTTTTGTCCGCGATGATGAACGGCGTGGTCTCGGCTTTGCTTAAGACGGTTAGCCTTTCGATGAGCACCTCGACTTCTCCGGTGGGAAGGTTCTTGTTGGGAACTTCCTTCGCCCGGACTTCCCCCACGACTTGGACGACGTATTCGTTACGCACGTCGGGAAGCTCATCCGGGGTGAGGCTCACGCATTGGACGATGCCCGTGGAATCGCGAAGGTCAAGGAAAAGCAAGGAGCCAAGGTTCCTTCTGGTCGCCACCCATCCGGTGAGGGTGACTTTGGACCCCACGTCGCTTAGGCGCAGGGTTCCGTTCACATGGTTACGGTACATGGTTTTATTCTCCTTCGTCTTCGCCTTCGTCGACGAGATGCCCTTCCAAATAGGAAGGAAGATCCGTGACGGAGACGGTCTCTTGGGTCTCTTCCTTCAGGTCTTTGACCTGATAGACGTGTTGTTTCAGTTCTTCCTCGCCGAAGATGATGGCGTATTTGGCCCGCTTGCGTTCCGCCCGTTTGAATAAGGGCCCAAGCTTGCCTTGGCGGTATGGGGCTTCCACGGTATAACCCAGGGATCGCAGGGCGTCGGATAAGGCGAAGGCCTCGCGCAAAGCGTCCTCCCCCATCGGCATGAGGATCAAATCGGCGTCGCGCCGGACGTCATAAAGCAAATCGAAGTCCAACATCAGCGAATAGATGCGCTCCACCCCCATGGCAAAGCCCACGCCGACGTCGATGTCGGAAGGCCCACCAAAGGTGGAAAGCAACCCTTCGTAATGGCCACCGCCGCAGATCGCGCCATAGTCTTTGCCTAGATGCGAGAGGCAATGGATCTCGAAGACGACCTCGCCATAGTAATCCAGGCCGCGAACCAAGCCATCGTCGATTTCATAGTCGATGTCCAAATCGTCCAAAAGCGACAACGTCTTTTTGAACCGTTGCTTGGATTCTTCCGAGAGGAATTCACCCATGCGCGGGGCGGATTTGGCCATTTCCTGATCCTGCGGGACCTTGCAGTCAAGGATGCGCATCGGGTTCAGGACCAAACGCTGATGGCAATCCTCGCACATATCGTCGATCCGCGGGGCGAAATACTCCCGTAGCGCTTTCTTATAGGCTTCGCGGGAAGCTTTGTCCCCCAACGTGTTGACTTTGACCTTCAAGCCTTGGAATCCCAAGGACTGGAGGATGCGCATGGCTAACGCGATGGTCTCGGCGTCGATATAAGGGTTATCCTCCCCCACGCATTCCACGCCGATCTGGCGGAACTCGCGGAATCGCCCGAGCTGGGGCCGCTCATAACGGTACATGGTGCCCGAATAGAAAAGCTTCAACGGAAGATCGGGCGTGACATAAAGCTTGTTGGTGACGATGCTACGCATCACCCCCGCGGTGCCTTCCGGGCGCAAGGTCAACGAACGGTCGCCCTTGTCCAAGAAGGTGTACATCTCCTTGCGGACGACGTCGGAGCTTTCCCCGGTCGCGCGGTCGAATACCTCGGTATGCTCAAAGATGGGCGTGACGATGCGGTCGTACCCAAAAGAATAGGCCACTTGGCTGAATACGTGTTCGATATAGGCATAGGCGTCGGCTTCGAAGCCAATGACGTCGTGGGTGCCTTTGACAGGATTGACGTTGGACATAGTTCCTCCCAATGACGGTGTTAATTATAGGCGCGCGCTAACGCGTTTGGAACACTCTCACGTCTCCGTGGGCACATCCTCGCGTTTCTTTTCCCCGCCGATATGGACGAAGACGGCCCCAAGGATGTCCAAACAGAAGAAAAACAGGAAGACCAAGCCGACGATGGTCAAACCGTTAGGACGCACGCGTCGCTTCCATCCCTGGCGAATGAGAAAGGCGACATCTGGAAGAGTGGTCGACAGCATGAAAAGGTACGTGACGCTTACCAAAACGCCCACCAGCACGGGTATGGCGAGCATCAGCCACGGGTTCATGAAACCCGCGACGAGCAGAAAACAGAAAACGAAGTTCAACGCATACCATGGGATCAAGGCAACCTTGACGACCATGGTCGTTTTGGTCGGGCTTTCCTCTCCCTTGAAGATGGAGGCGATGGAAAACCCCGCGTTGAGTAGGCACAAAGGGAAGGCCAACGCCATCAAGACCAGCGAGGCGATCAGCAACCCAGACACCCACGCGTCCAACGCCTCGGTGCGGGGGAAACGGATCAAAACCAAAATGGCGTACAGTGGCGTATGCATCACATACATCGCGATGAGTTGGGCATAAAGCAAAACGCGGTTGATCTTCATTCGGCAATTTGTGGCGATAAAACCATCAATGGGTAACCCGGCCTACCTCGTAGACGCCTTTGACACCCAAAAGGTCCGCGAAGCAATCCTCCAAGGTCTTCGCGTGCGGGACGGCGACGGTCATGGACACCAAACAAGTGCCGGTTTCGCCGGTGAGGTGGGCGTGGAGGTCGCGCACGGCCACGGATTTGGCCGCGAAGGTCTGCAATATGTCATAGACGAGATTGGGGCGGTCGTTGGCGAACACCTCGATATCGACGGGGTAAACGGAAACGCCCAAATCGGCCTTCCAGTGCATGGGGACCAAGCGCTTGCCGTCGGCGACGTTGGGGCAATCCTGACGGTGCACGGTGATTCCTTTGCCACGGGTGATAAAACCCACGATCGCGTCCCCGGGAATCGGGGTGCAGCATTGGCCAAAGGAAATGGCGAGGCCGGTAACGCCCCCTTCCACTTCGACGGGGGTTTTGTCATCGACTTGGTCCTTGGCTTTCTTTGAGGCCTTGGGCAAGGGGCGCGGAGCCGCTTTCTTGCGCAGGCGCAGCATATCGATGATGGCGCCGGGCGCGGGGTTTTTGCCATACACCATGACGCAGAGGTCGTCGAAGGTGTCGTAATGGTATTCGTTGCGCAGTTTGTCGCTATCCTCGATCAGATGGACCATCTCGGCCTCTTCGATCCCCTGCATCTTGAAGGCGTCGACCAAGGATTGGCGTCCGGCCTTGATACGTTCTTGGCGAAGCAAATCGGCGTCGCGGCGCTGCAAGGCGCGGCGGATGTGGTTTTTGGCGGAGTTGGTCTTGGCGATCTCCAGCCAGGAATCGTTGGGACGGGCGGACTTGGAGGTACGGATCTCGCAGACGTCGCCCGTCTTTAAGACGGTGTTTAAGGGAACGTGCTGGCCGTTAACGATGGCGCCGATGGCGGAATCCCCCACTTTGGTATGGATTTTGTAGGCGAAGTCCAAAGTGGTCGCCCCCGATGGGAGGTCAATGACCTTGCCAAGCGGGGTGAACACATAGACATTGGCCCCGAAGATGTCGTTGGAGAGGGCCTCCATGTATTCGGATGCGGAGCCTTCTTGGTGCTCGGCGGAGACGTTGATGAAGTCACGGAACCAGTGAAGCTTCTGCTCGATCTCCTTCTGTTCCGCCTTGGCGTTATAGTTGTTGCCTTCCTTGTATTTCCAGTGGGCGGCCACGCCGGTTTCGGCGATGGAGTCCATTTCCTCGGTTCGGATCTGTACCTCATACACCTGACCATCCCCGGTGAGGATCGAGGTATGCAGAGACTGGTACATGTTGGGCTTTGGCATGGCGATGTAATCCTTGAAGCGCCCGGGGATCGGTTTGTACACCGAATGGATGACGCCGAGGATTTCGTAGCAGTTCAACACGCTTTCAGTGATGATACGAATGGCCAAAACATCGTAAATGTCATCGAAGGAATGGCCCTTCTTATACATTTTCTTATAAATGGAGTAAATCGACTTGACCCGCGACTCCATCTTAAACGGGATCTTATGGTCGAGGAGGATGTCGGCGATGCGTTTCTTGAGGCTTTCGAGGGACTGCTTTCGGTGTTCGTACTTCTCGTTGACCAATTGCAAAACGGTCGCGTATTTCTGCGGTTCGAGGTATTTGAGGGAAAGGTCCTCCAACTCGGATTGGACGGTATAGATACCCAAACGGTGGGCGATGGGCGTGAACACCTCCAAGGTCTCTTTGGCCAAGGCGATTTGCCGTTGGGGCGACAAGGAGTCCAAGGTGCGCATGTTGTGGAGACGGTCGGCCAGTTTGACCAAGATGACGCGCACGTCGTTTGCCATGCCCAAGAAGATCTTTCGGTGGTCTTCCGCCTCGAAGTCCTCCGCCGTCATGTGGGAAAGCTTCATGCGCTGGATTTTGGTAAGGGCGTCGACGATTTTCGCGACATCGGGTCCGAACATCTCCTCAATGAGCTCGATCGTGGCGTCGGTGTCCTCCACCACGTCATGCAAAAACCCCGCGGCGATCGTGGCGGGCCCAGACTGTAACTGGGCCAAGATATAGGCGACCTCGATCGGATGCTGGATATAGGGTTCGCCCGAGCGACGGACTTGGTCTTTGTGCTTCAAGGCGGCGTATTCATAGGCCCGGCGGATCAAGTCGCGGTCCTGGGGATTGGAAATGTAGACGAAGTAAAGCGACTCGAGGTCCTCGAAGCGGTGCATGGGGTAGCCCCCGTTTGGAAGCAACTTCTTCTCTGGTTCCATATCGCCTTAAATATATACCCGCGCGTTATTGAACAGGCGCCTTTTCGCACAGGAAGCGAATCGTCACCTTGCCGCGGTAATCCTCGAGACGGAAGTTTCCGATCAAACGCACGGTTTCGTCTTCATCCACATGAAGCGGACGCCCATAGGAAAAGGAAAATAGCTTCGCGTCATAGCCTAAGGGCGAAGAAAGCATCTTGCCATCGCGGGTGAACTGAAGCGAGGAGATGGGAAGAGGGTCCAAAAGGAACTTCGGCTCTTCGTAATCGTGGCCAAAGGGCCCGAAGGAACGGATGATCCGATAATTCCGCGACGTGATGTCTTTTAAGGACAGCGGAATCGGGGTTTTGTCGTCGGGCGATATCGGGTGACGGAAGGCGTATTTCTCAAACGCGTCCTTGAAGGCGGGGTAATCGTCCTTTTTGATCGTGACGCCTCCCGCGAAATCATGCCCGCCAAAGCGCACGGTGAGGGAAGATACGCCGTGGAGGAATTCCATGACGTTGAAGCCCTCCTTGCCTCGAAGCGAGCCCACGTAGCAATCGGGTTCCTTCTTGCTTTGCGAGAAGACGCAACAGGGCTTACGGTAGCTGGAAAGAAGGCGGTTGGCCAATAATCCGTTCAAGCCTTCCTTTAAGCGTCCCACCACCGTGATCGCGGGAAGTTTCACGTCGGGACGGATGGAAGCGATGGCCTCGGCGGTGGCTTTCTTGCGCATCTCGTTGATTTGCTTCATCCACTCCGCCAAACGTTGTTTGTCCTTGGGGTCTTCGTCGGCGAAAAAGTGGACCACCCGAGCCAAACTATGGTCCTCGACGATGCGCCCCACCGCGTTGATGATGGGGACGACGTTCATCGACAGCACGAACTCGTCGATGATCTGCCGCTCGGTCAATAACGATAACTCAGGGTATTTATTCGCCCGGATCGCACGCAAGGAAAGGGCCAATAACGTTTTGTTATGACCGCGGATCGGCATGCAATCCGATACGGTGGAAATCGCCCCTAAGGTCAAAAGGTAATCGTCTTTCTCCCCCAAAAGGGCGAGGGAGAACAAAAAGCAAAGGTATCCGGCGGAAACGGGGAATTGCCCATAGGGCAAAAGCTTTGGATGGATCGTGGCCAAAGCCGGGGGGAGGACCTCAGGCAACTCGTGGTGATCGATGATGATCGTCTCGATCCCTTGGGAAAGAAGATAGGAAACCTCTTGCAGGCACCCTACCCCGTTATCGACCAAGATGACGAGGTGGTAGCCGCTTTTGGCGATACGCATGGCGTTATCCATGTTGAGGCCATACCCATCCTCATACCGACTCGGGATGAAAAACGAAGCCGTCTTATGAAGCTTGTGGAAGCAGCGCATCATGATGGACGTGGCCATGATGCCATCGGTGTCGTAGTCCCCGTACACCAAGACCTTTTCGTTGCCGTCGATGGCCTTTTGGATGCGTGATTTCGCCGTGGTCACGGCCAAATCGTCGTCAATCCGTGGAATATCCGAAAAAGAGGGCTCGCGCGAAATGCGCGCATAGTCCTCTTCGGAAAGGTCGTAGTATTCAAGCAGGCGTTCGCAGAACTCGTCCATTAGTCGTTGATGCCGATGAAGATCGATTCCTCGGGTTCGGCCGAGCTCTTCTTCTTAAGAAGCTGCCCGCCTTTGGCTTTCTTCTTTTTCTTGTTGCCCTGCGGCAAACGGATCTTGGAGAAGGCATTGCCAAGCACGCCCGAAAGCGGGGTCACCGCGGTTAGGGTCAACGCCGTGGCGAAGGCTAAGCCAAGCACGCAGGCGATATAGACGGTGCCATAGATCCGCGGGGAGAAGGCGAGGCAGATGACCGGCGGATAGAAGGCAAGAAGCGCGTAGAAGAGGATATTGCCTCCCTGGCGTGCGTTGGCCTTTTCCAGGCAATCCAGACGGAAGGCGGCGGTGTTTTTGTCGCGTTCCTTGGACTCGCGGTAGATCTCTTTCTCGGCGTTAAGCAAGAACAAAGCCATGGCTAAGCCCGCCACGACGACGGGGATGCAGCCAAGGGCCACCACCGGAAGCGTGGAAATGCGGGTAAGGATGAAGAAGGTGACGCTGACGAAGGCGCTGGCGGCCACCGCCACTCCCGCGATCAAGCCACGGCTCGGACGGAAACGGATGCAAAGGTACACTAGCGCGGCGGCGATGCCCACGCCAACGGAAAGGGCGACCTGCCAGAGGTACGGGGTCAGATCCGCCGGGGCCACGAGGGAGAAGGTGATGTAGCAATCATCGGAGAAGGCGCCGGAATTCAGGATGTCCTTGATGTCGCTGCCGACGAAGCTCGAGATGATGTCGGAGGAAAGCTCGGAGAAGCTCGTTCCGGCGAAGGGCGCGTATTCGGCGCCGTTCCATTTGGTGATCTTCAAATCGACGTTTTCGTCGGTCAGGGCGGAGTTCAACAAGGAATTGGCCTTGCCAAGCTTCGCCTCGTAATAGAACCAATAATAGGTCTCGATGGTGTCTCCTTCGCCCACATACACGGCCTTAGAGGAGGCGGAAAGGGCGATGTCGGTCACATAGGAAGCCAAGTACTGGCCATCGAGTTTATAGGTATGGAAGATGTCCTCGGGAGCGTCGCCTTCCTTGAAATTGACGTCGCTGAGGTCACTGGTTTCGCGAAGCGAGGAAATGGTGATGTTATCGGCTTCGGAACTACGCACGTCGATGCGGAGGACGGGGGAGGAAGCCTCGTAGCCATTCGAGTTGAAAAAGGAACTGCCCTTATTGGCCACGCCAAACCCGATGGTCGCGCCGATACCGGCCAAAACGAACAAGCCAGTGGCGATCAAGGAGATGAATTTGCCACGGGTGAAGTCGCGGTCCGCAAACGGTCCGAAGTAGGTCTGCTTCTCCATTTTGGCGAGGTCGGGGATGTTCTCCTGGCGCACGCCGAGGTACTTATGGAACTTCTCCGCCAAGGTGGAGTCGTTGCAGAGCAACCATCCGGCGATGCGGGCGTAAAGAAGGTTGGCGATCAATCCGAAGAAGCCGCCCAAGACCAACATGACGCCGGCTTTGGAGGCCACGTCGCCGCCGAGTCCATAGACGCAAAGCCCCACCACGACGGAGACGATGCCCATGTCGATGGTCGGCCAAAGCGCCTTGCGGGTGGCTTCGGCGTGGGCTTTCTTCAAGGTACGGCCCTTATGGAGTTCGTCCTTGAGGCGGGAGGAATAGAAGAGCGAACCGAATAGCGCCACCAAAGCGGAGCAGGACAATCCGATGAGGGCGGCGATGTTGAATTGGGCCCCGAAAGCGATGAAGACCGCAAGCGCGGAGAATCCGGTGACGCCCACCACCGCCAAATGTAACGGGGCCAGGGCGCGTTCGAAGAAACCAAGCAGCACCGCCAAGGCCGCGATGACCACGAGGGTGGAAATCAAGGTCGCCGACATCGCGACGGAACGGTTCCAATCGCCGTTGACGAAGAGGGATTCGACGGTCGCCGGGGACTTTTCGCTATAAGCGAAGTGAACGGCGAAACGCGGCGCGGAAGCGCTGGAGGAAGCCTTTAAGGCATCGTATTGGAAGCTCCCCGCGTTGAAGGTGAGCATCAAAGTGCGGGCGGCGTCATAGGCTTCCTGGGTCTTGGTCGGGTCGTATTGGCTGCCCGAGGTGGCGGAGGAAGAGGGGATCAAACGGAGGGAAGGGTATGCCTGATCGGTATCGCTGGAATCGTACCAGACGGCGTTGTCGGGGTTGACCACGGAAAGGATCTTGCTGCCGACGTTAGGGTTGGCGGAAGCGTATTTGTAGTAATCGTCCTCCAAACGGTTGGCCCAAACGACCAGGTTGGTGGATTTGGCTTCGGTCCCCGACTGCTCGTCGGCTTCGTTGGTGTTGTCCTTGCAGAATTTCACCAAGTCGAGGAAGGCGGTCTTGTAGTCGTCCCCACTCTTGAGGGGGATGACGACGGTGGGGACGTTATATTGCCCTTGCTCCATATCCTCGATACGCGCGGTCTGCCCGTCGATGATATCGGCCCAAAGTTGGTTGTAGGCATAGCCTTCCGCGGCGTCGTTGGCGTCCAAGGTCGCGTCGAGCTCATAGTTGCCGCCGGAGAAGGAAAGATAGCTTTCGAGGTAGGTGTATTGGGTTTGGGAATCCTTGGGGGTGCGGAGGGTGACCGCGACGGTGTCGGATCCTTGGGTCGCCACTTTGTAACCGGAGATGCCATAGGCGTCGAGGCGGTCGCGGATCGTGTCGGCGATGTAGGCGATGGGTTGCTTCGCCCCCGCGGGAAGGCCGTCGTCATAAGTCAAAAAGGCCCCGTTTTCGCCGGTGTAGTTGCCATTGAGGCTATTCTCGTTCCATTCGCTGGCCCGGAAATAAAGGGTTTGTCCGGCGTCATAGGCCAAGTCGGCGTCGAGTTTGAGCAACGTCGGGACGGTGGCGGCTCCCACGCCCAGCAGCGTGGCCCCGCAAAGCAAGAGATAGGAGATGAATCTTCGCATGGTTATCCTCCGAATCGGAATCGCGCTGAATTATTAATAATTCATGCTGACGTGTAAAAGGATACTCTTCGCGCAAGCGCCTGACAACAAAGAAAAACGCCACCTTTTTAAAGGCGGCGATGAAGTCTAGAAAAGCGTCCCTTGGTAGGGTCTTCGCAAGTGCTTGTAGGCTTTTTCGGTGGCGACGCGCCCCCGTGGGGTGCGGTTGATCATGCCCGTGAGGACCAAATAAGGCTCGTAGACGTCCTCGAGGTTGGTGATTTCCTCCCCGATGGACGAGGCGATGGCCTCTAGCCCCACCGGACCGCCTTTGAAGCGATCGATGATGCAGGAGAGATAACGGATATCCACCTCGTCGAGCCCTAAATCGTCGATTTTTAACGCCTGCAGCGCGGCTTGCGCGGTTTGCAAGGAAATGCTTTGCTCCCCCGCGAAGTCGGCGAAGTCACGGACGCGCTTAAACAATCGGTTGGCCAAGCGCGGGGTGCCGCGGGACCGCTTTGCGATCAAGGTGGCGGCTTCGGGGTCGATCGGGGCGCTCAGCACGCGAGAGGTGCGCAGGACGATGGTTTCCAGTTCCTCCTCGGAGTAATAGTCGATTTTCACGGAAATGCCGAAACGGGCGCGAAGCGGGGAGGAAAGGTCGCCCGATCGCGTCGTGGCGCCCACGAGGGTGAACGGGGGCAAGGGGAGCGTGATGGAATGGGTGGCTCCGCTTTGGGAGGTCATGATGGTCAGACTGAAGTCTTCCATCGCGCCGTAAAGTACTTCCTCTACCACGCGCGGAAGGCGATGTATTTCGTCAATGAAAAGAATGTCCCCGGGTTCGAGTTCGCTTAAAATGGCGGCTAAGTCCCCTGCCCGTTCGATGCTTGGCCCGTTGGCGAGGCGGATCTTTCCACCCATCTCATTGGCGAGCACGTAAGCCATCGTGGTCTTTCCTAAGCCGGGAGGCCCATAAAGAAGCACGTGGTCCAAGGGTTCCTTGCGTTTTTTCGCGGCCCCGAGGAAAACGGAAAGGTTCCGCTTCATGTCGGTTTGCCCAACGTATTCCTTTAACGTCAAGGGGCGAAGGGTCGTCTCTACGGAAACGTCCTCTTCCTCTTTCCGCGCGTCGATTAAGCGTGGCATCACTTCATTTCCTTTCGCAGGCTACGCAACGCAAGGCGAAGCGAGTCGTTATCGTCTTTGGCGCCTTCGGGCAAGGTGGATAACGCCCCATCGATCTCCGCCTTCTTGAAGCCAAGTTGCTTCAGTGTGGCGCGGATAATCGGGAATTCTCGTTCGTCTTTCTTCGGTTCGGATTCCACTAGTTTCCCTTGGAGGTCAAGAATGATTTGGCTCGCGGCCTTGGGGCCGATGCCGGGGAGTTTCTTCAAGAATTTCGCGTCGCTTTGGGCAATGGCTTTGAATAGTTCTTCCGGCGTGGTCCCCGATAACGCGCTTAAGGCGGTTTTCGGACCGATGCCTTTGACCCGTAGAAGAGAGACGAAGGCGTCTTTTTCCATTTTGGTTTGGAAGCCCGAAAGATAATGGTCATCCTGCGTGAGGATCTCCTCCACGTAAAGCTTGGCGTTCTGCCCCAGCGTGAATTCCTGTGGGCGCGGCACGAAAACCTCGTAGGCGATCTGGCCCAAATCGATCGCGACCGTCTCCGGGGTCACGTCGACGATGATTCCTTGCAAAGAATAGATCATGATTTCGTCAATGGTAAACGGCGAGGAAGATGATGCACACCACGATGATCGCCGCCGATGCGACAAGGGAGGCGATTAAGGAGATGGACGGCTTTTCCTTTTCCATGTGCCCCATTATACGGCAAAGGGGGAGTTTATTCGATATACTCGAACTCGAAATCGACCAAGCGCACGGTATCTCCATTGACCGCGCCTTTTTGTTTTAACGCCTCGTCGATGCCAAGGCGTTGCAGATAGGAAATAAGTTGGGCCACGCCGGCGTCGGTGGAAAGGTTGATCAGGCCATAACGCTTGGTGACCTCTTCCCCGGTGATGACGAAAACGTGCTCGGACGGACGAAGGATGACGAAGGCCTCCTCCGGTTTATCCAGATGGGCGTCATAGACTTTCACCCCACCGATGGCTTCTTCTTCCTCCACGCCTTTTAAGGGGAACAAAGGCGTTTTGGTGATCAACTCATAGGTTTTCTTCATCACGCTCTCCACGCCTTCGTCGGTCAAGGCGCTGATTCCGATGGATTCGATGCCGGCGGCCTCGTCAAAAGCCCTTTTCCGTTCTTCCGCCCCTTCGCAGTCCATCTTCGTCGCCACGACGATTTGGGGACGTTGTTCCAATCGCGCACCGTAAAGCTTCAGTTCTTCGTTGATGGCTTTATAGGATTCGTAAGGATCGGATTCCCCGTCCATGGATACCATGTGCACCAAGACGCGGCAACGCTCGATGTGACGCAAAAAGGTGATGCCTAAGCCCTTTCCTTCGTGGGCCCCTTCGATGAGTCCTGGCATATCGGCCAAGACGAATTGATGCGGGCCATCGTTAAAATGGACGGTCACTACGCCAAGATTGGGCGTCAACGTGGTGAAAGGATAATCCGCCGTGGGCACATTGGCCTTGGTGACGATGTTGAGCAACGTGGATTTCCCCACGGAAGGGAAGCCGATTAGGCCCGCGTCGGCGAGAAGCTTTAGTTCCAAAACGATGCGTTTGCGCTCGCCAGGAAACCCGTTTTCGGCGATTTTGGGGGCTTTTAATCGCGCCGACTTAAAGGCCGCGTTGCCTCTTCCACCCCTGCCGCCTTTGGCGAGGCAGACTACGTCCCCTTCATGGGAAAGGTCCGCCATGAAGGCGCCGGTGGATTCCTCATAGACGACCGTCCCTACGGGAACGTCGCAATAAACGTCTTCGGCCCCACGGCCAAAGCGCATCTTCTTATCGCCCTTTTCCCCGTCTTCGGCGGCGATGAGGCGGCTATGACGATAGGCCAAAAGGGTATTCACGTCCCCTCTTGCGCGCAGAAAGACGCTTCCTCCCCTGCCGCCATTGCCCCCATCGGGGCCACCGCGGGGAAGGTTCTTCTCACGCAGGAAGGAAATCGCGCCGTTTCCGCCGTTTCCCGAGCGCACTTCGATGACGGCCCGGTCAATGAGCATCTTCGTCCTCCTTCGCGTAAAGGTAGTTGTCGCGGTTGCGTTTGATTTTATTCAAATCCGATATGAAACGGCGAACGGTACCGCCCAAACCCGAGACGGAAGAATCGGGATCGTCGGACCAAACGCACGGTACTTCTTGGATGGAGAAACCATTACGGTAAAGGGAATAAAGCAATTCCACGTCGAAGGCATAGCCATCGATGATGGAAAACCGCGCGAATTGCTTGGCCAAGGACGTGCGGATGCATTTATAGCCGCACTGCGAATCCTTGATGCCCTTCATGTGGAACATCATGGCCACGACCATACGGCACCCCCAATGCGTAAGCCGGCGCATGAAGGGCTGCTTTTGGGCGTAGGAGGCGCCTTCGATGTCGCGGGAGGCGATCAAGCAGTCCGCTTTCCCTAAAAGCGGGAGCATCTTCTCAAATGTGTCTAAGCCCGTGGCCAAATCCGCATCCATGAACAAAACATAATCGCTTTGGCTATGCAGCATGGCGCGTTTGACGTTATTTCCTTTGCCTACCCGGTTCTCGTACGGGACGAGGTGGACGTGAGGCGGGAAGGATTTGGACTCCTTCTCCATCTGCGCTTTGTCTTCCCCAGTCGACCCGTCATAGCAAATCCAGACGTCATAAGTGATATCTTGCGCGTCGAAATACGGCAAAATCGCCTCTTTCAGGTTATAGAGGAGCTTATTGGTCTGGTTTTTTACGGGCAACAAAACGGAAAGCTTCATGGCAAGCGGAATTATACGTGGATTTTCCTATAAAAGGAAAGAGCCTAAGCATTGCGCTTAGGCCCTAATCTTATCGTTTCGGAGTCGATTACTCCGCTTTCTTCTTGCGGGAGAAGTAGATCATCGCGCCAGCGGCGGCCGCGCCAACGGCGAGGACGGAGAGGCCAATGATGAGGGCGGTGTTGCCCGCGGAGAGGCCAGTCACCTTATAGGTGCCAGCGCTTTGGGCAGCGGCTTCCCACTCCAGGTAGATCGCGTAGGCTTCGGCGTATTTGCTGTCGTTGCGGAAGAGGTCTTGCTGGATCTCGGTCAACGCAAGCAACGCGGTCTTCGCGGCGTTGTACTTGGCTTCGCAGGTGTCGCCCGAGGAGGCGGCGCCAGCTTTCGGGGTGATGTAGGTCGCGACGAAGGTATCGACGGCGGTGTAATCGTCCGGGCTCACGGCGTAGGGTTCAAGGTAGATGCCCTTCTCGCCATTGAGGTAAACGCAGTACTTACCGGCGGTGGCGCACTTGATGTGGTTGTCTTTCGCGGCATCCACGAAGGCACCGGCGGTGACGGCGCCACCACCCTTGACGTCGGACCAGCCAGCGTCATATTGATAGCCGCCATCGACGTCACGGACGCCATCGATGAACTTACCGACGACGAATTCCTCGTCCGCGGCGAAGTTCACGTTGATGAAGGTCGCGACGTTAAGCCCGGAAGCGCCATTGGAGAGGATGCCGTTGTCGACGTTCCACTCGCCCGAGGCGGTCAGGATGTAGTAACCGGTCGCGCCAGCGACATAACCGGTGATGAAGTAGGAATAGCCGCCATCTTCCCACGCTTTGAGGTAGATGGACGCATTATCGACGTCGTTGTGGACGTTGATGACCGCTTTTTCGGCTTCTGTGGTTTGAGTGGAGTTGGAACCCGTGTCGCCACCGATTTTGGTGTCGATCGCGGCACCGCCGTTGGCAAACACGACAAGGTCGTTCTTCTTAAGGTTCAAACCATCCACATAGTATTCGCCCAACTGGTTGCTGGCCAAAGACGCGGAAGTGTTCTCGGCAAGGGCAACGGGGTCGCCAAGGCCGATCTTGACGGTATAAGAAGCGGAGACGGCAGAGCTGGAGCTGGCCGCGGAGGAAGTCTCAGAGCTAGAAGAGGGGGCATAGTTCCAGAAGCCAACGTCGTTGTGGCCATCGACGAGCTCGTCTTTGATCCAAACGGCGTTATTCTCACCGAACTCATTGCCAGCGACGTCACGGGTCTGCGTGGTGCCGTTGTTGATGATCAAATGGTCATATTCACCGAGACCAGTGACTTTGTACACGTCTTGGCTGTCGCCATTCTTGTGGTCGAAGGTCGCGGCGGCGCCAGGCCATTCGGCGTTCTTGGTCTCGCCCTTCCAGGCGTAGACGTTCACGTTTTCCCAACCTTTGTTGTTGGTGATGTAAACGGTGCCAGGGAGATTGACGGCAGGAACGGAGCTTTCTTCCGAAGTAGCGGCCGAAGAGGCCTCAGAGGAAGAAGAGGTAGAAGGCTCTTCGTAAGCTTTCCAAGTTCCTTCAACGCCAGGATCGCCCCAAACGGCAACGCTGCCGCTGATGTCGTAAAGAGGCTTGGCGGCGTCAAAAGCCGTTAGGTCGATGGCGACGCTCTTGGCGCCCCAGTCCTTATTACCAACGTCGGTGGCGTTATAACGCGCGAAAATCAGATGGTCATAATCGGTGACGTCGACGGTCGCCTTCCACACACCGGATTCCACGCCGGTCATGACGGTGCCAGGCCAGGTGTTGTTCGTTTCGCCCTTCCAAAGATAGGTCGAGGTCCTCGCGCCATCGGTGGCCCACCAACTGGCGTCTTTGAAATACACGGTGATGTACTCGTGCACCTCCGCTTTCGATTCGACGGCGGCCCGGGCACCAACGGCTCCGGCAACCGCGCCAAGGGCAAGCGCGACTGCGCCTAAACCCCATAGTTGTTTCTTCATATGCGTCCTCCTATATAAAAACGCTTTGTTTCCAATATTTTCCTCTCGCCTTTGGCGCGTTGCAACGCTTTTTTGTAAGGGCTTTCATCAAAAACGTCCGATGGCATCGAATTATCCGCTACCCTTTGGCGGTGCTTTTGCGTTTTGCGCGCCCACGCATAAAGAAAGCGCCCCATCTATTGAGACGGAGCGCTTGCTTTTAAGGTCGACGATTAGGCGTGGACTTGGATCCAGAAGACGCCGGAGCCATTGACGTAGACGTCATAGAAGCCCGCGACGGTGCACTTCCAGTTGCTGCCGCCATAGCCATCGGAGACGCCGGTGAAGCAGGACTTGCCGGCGTTGGCTTCACCCTCATAGGGATCGCACTTCTCGTAGCCGTACCAGGTCTGGCCGTCGGTGACTTTGAAGGTGTCGTCCACGGCGAATTCCATGTTCAGGACGCAGCCCTTGTCCTCGAGGTTACCCGGGTTGGAGAAGAGCTGGACGCCGCCTTCGAGGGACCAGCCGGAGAACAGCTTGCCGCTGCCGGCGATGTACCAGGAGACGAGCTCGGAGCCCTCAGGGCCATAGTAGGACCCAGACGGGGTCGAGGAGGAACCTTCCCCACCTTGGCTGGAATCTTCGGAAGAAGGAACGTAGGGGACGTCGGCACCGGGGTTGTAGATGCTGAGCAGACCCTCGACGACGCGGCTGGCTTCTTCCGAGGCGCCTTCCTCCCACGCGGCGGGCTTTTCGACCTCAAGGAGGTCATACATGTTGTTGTCGCCGAAGCTGGAGAGGGCGACGGATTCGGTCACGGCGCCCCAGAATTCGATCAGCTCGGTGGGTTCGTCGTTCTCGTAATGCGGGCCGCCACGGACGAAGCGGACGTTGGATGCTTCGCCAAGGAGGGCGGCGTCGATCTTCCAATAGGAGAACCAGCCGGTCGCGCTCTGCCGGACGGTGGAGACGTATTCCATCGCGAGCATTTTGTCGAAGTCGACGGTGAAGTTCGGGTCGATGCCTGTCAGGCCAACGTCGTCTAAGGCGATGTAGGTCTTGACGGTCTCCGCGTTCCACCAAACGGACTCGCGGAAATAGAGGTATGTGGTCTCTTCCTCATTGGAGGAAGAAACGGAGCTTTCCTCGGTGGAGGACTGGGAGGAAGGCTCTTCGGAGCTGGTCGTCGCTGGTTCGGACGAGGTCGTGGCCGGTTCCGAGGAAGTGGTCGCGGGCTCAGAGCTCGTGGTAGCCGGTTCGGACGAGGTCGTGGTCGGCTCAGAGGAGGTCGTGGAAGGCTGCTGCGAGGAGGTGGTCGCAGGCTGGCTGGAGGTGGTGCTGCCCGCGCTTTGGGAGGCGCGATAGGAGGATTCCTCCTCCGGGGTCAGCTGGGTGCGGCAGGAGGCCAATAAGGCCGCGGCCGCGAAGGCGAAGATGATCTTGCTCGCTTTCATGGGTTGGTGTTTATCCTTTCTCTATTTAGAAACTGATATTGAGGCTACCGCTGCCACCGCTGGTGGAAACCGTGTAGTTCTTGAAGTTGATGGTGACGGTGACGTCGCCGTTTTTGAACTTCAGGTTGTTGGTGTCCGAGCCCTGGTCGGAGAGGGTTCCGGTGATCATGCCGGGGTTGGCGTTCTTGAACGCGATGACCTTCGCGAGTTTGGAGAACTCGGAGTTGGTGTCGTTCATCTGCGTGTTGGCCGGGACGACCTTGTCGGTGGAGTTGATGTTGTCCCACACGATCGAAGCCGCGGAGCCGGTGATCGAGAAGCCGGTGGTCATGGATCCGTCTTGGACTTTGCCGCCTTGGGTCCACTTCATCGGCTGGCGCCACCAGAGGTCGGCGTAGTCGGAGGCCGAGGTCTTGCCCGAAGGGAAGTTGCCGGTCATGCCGATTTCGTCGCCGTAGTAGATCCAGGTAAGGCCAGGGAGCAGGATTTCCGCCGCTTTTACGCAGTCGGAGAGCTTGCGGTACTCCGGGTAGTTGTTCGCGGTGATGCTGCCCTGCTCGTCCAAGCCATCGGCGTTGCCGGTGGTGCCGGCGCAGCGGTTGATGACGCGGGCGATGTCGTGGTTGGAGGTGAAGAAGCCCGGCATGGCTTTGCCATTACGGTAATGGTTGTAGGAGGAGACCACGTCGACGAGGTTCCACTTCTTGCTGCCGGAGACGCCGTTATAGATGCCGGACTTGTCCTTGATGGACCCGTCGATGCTGAAGGTATCGGTCTTGGTCATCATGGATCCGAACGTCGGCCCGGCGGTGTAGTTGCCATGGGCGTGGGCGGCGGCGGAGGTGAGGTTGAAGTACCCGTAGAAGTCGAACATGGAGTCGAAGGCCTGATACCATGGCGAGACATGGTAGGCGTGGCCGTCGAAGTTCTCGCCGACGAAGAAAGTGTTCGGGTATTTGGATTTGACCGCCTTGTTGAGCTCACGGTAGAAATGGAGGTTCTTCGTGAGATTGGACGAATAGTCGCCTTTGGCGGCCACGTCCATGATTAAGGTGTCTTTATTGCCCGAGACCACTTCGTCCGTCATGAAGATGTGCTTGACGGCGTCGAGGCGGAAGCCATCCACGCCTTTGGCGCACCAATAGAGGGACATGTCCTCGACCGCCTTGCGGGTGGCCTTGTACTGGTAGTTGAGCTCCGGCATGGAGGAACCGAACTTGGCGTAGTAGGAATAGGCGTGGTCGCCATAGGGGTACCAGCACTTCTTCTCGGTGACGCCGGAGTCGGTCTCGTGGTTGCCCCACTGGTAGTAGCCGCGGTAATCGTCGTCAAGCTGCGCTGAGGAGATGAACCACTTGTTGGAGGTAGAGGTATGGTTGAGGACGAGGTCCATGATGACCTTCATGCCGTTGTCATGGGCCTTTTTGATGAGTTCCTCGTAGTCGGCCATCGCGGTCGCGGGGGTCACTTTGTTGCCGTTGGCCTTGGCCGCGGTGGAAACGGACGAGCCGTACTTGGCGTCGACGGCCTCGTAATCGGAGATGTCGTAGCCGTGATAGCTATCCGATTTTTGGACCGGCGTAAGCCAGAGGGCCTTGACGCCGAGCTTCTTGAGGTAGTCGAGTTTGGAGGTGATGCCATAGATGTCGCCGAAGCCATCGCCATCGGAGTCGGCGAAGCAGGCGACCTGGATCTGATAGCCCACGCCCACGCCGGAAGCAAAGCTTCCCGCGGTGGCTTGGATCGGGGCGGTCTCGTTCCAATTGACGTCGTTATAGGCCGCGTTGCCACGGGTCACCTTCTTGCCATCGTCGTCCTCGAAGGGGTCGGACATGTCGTTGATGACCTTCGAACCGTAGGAGGCGACTTTGTCTTGGAGGGCGAAGATGTGCCAGGCGGTGCCGCCGTCGGTGGTCTGGATGGCCAAAGCCTCTTCGGGCTTGGTCAAATCGACGTGGAGGTCGCCGCCGTCGTTGGTCCAGAATTCGCCGGACCCTCCACGGGTGGACGATTTGACGACCTGGATTCCGATCTGCGTATCGAGCGTCACGCCATCTTTCTGATAGAAGCTGACTTTGGTGCCGCCGATGGTCTTGCCGCGGTTCTTCGCGCCGCCGTCGTACTCTTTGGTGAGGTCGATGTCGGCCACGGCGCCGCCGAATTCGTCAACGATGGCGTCGCCGGTGGCGCTAAGCTTGTCCGCGGAGGTCGTGCGCCCCGTCCAGTCGAAGCGGGCGCCTTCGCCCTCCTTCGGACGGTATGGCCAGCACCAGATATCCCAGTCGGAGTAAGAGGCGGGTTTGTTATCGAAGCGATAGTAATGGAAGTAAACGTGGTCTTTGACCGAGGATTGCTTCAACGACTCGATGTAAGCATCGATCTGCTCTTGGGTATGGCTGCCGGCGCTGGCTTTGGTCCAGCGGGCGTAGAGCATCATATTCTCGTTGACCGTGAGGGGGAAGGTGACTTCCGTGCCCGCGGTGCCCTGTGAGCCATTGTACTCGGTGCACCACCCCTCGAAGGAATAACCGTCGCGGGTCGTGGTCGGCGCGGTTTGGATCTTGCTTCCGGCCGTGACGACTTTCTTGTCGACCGCGGTGCCGCCGCAGGAATTGAAGCGGACCGTGAATTGCTGCGCGACGCTTCCGCTGATCGAGCTGCTGACGGCAGAACCGGACGAGGGGGTTTCCCCACCGCCTGCGTTATTGCCGCAGCTGACGGCGCAAAGCATTCCCGCGGAGAGGACGAGCAATCGGGCAAGGTGTTTCATTTTGTCCATTGTTTTTCTCCTTTATTACATAGGGAAGGCCCCGAGGCCCCTATTTGGGCCCCGAGGCGCTTGGTGATGAAGTTTATTCGGCGGCGTGGACTTGAACCCAGAACACACCGGAGGCGTTGACGTAGATGTCGAAGAATCCGGCGATGGTGCACTGCCAGTTGCTGCCGCCATAGCCGTCGGAGACGCCGGTGAAGTGGGTCTTGCCGGCGTTGGCTTCGCCCTCGTACGGGTCGCACTTCTCGTAGCCATACCAGGTCGTGCCGTCGGTGACTTTGAAGGTGTCGCCTTCCGCGAATTCGACGTTGAGGACGCAGCCCTTGTCTTCGGGGTTCTCCGGGTTGGAGAAGAGCTGGATGCCGCCATCGAGGCTCCATCCGGAGAAGAGTTTGCCTTCGCCGGCGATGTACCAGGAGACGAGCTCGGAGCCATCGGGGCCATAGTAGTCGCCACTGACGGGCTCGGTGGAGCTATCTTCGCTGGGAGTGGAGGAATCCTCGGAAGGATCATAGACGCCCCAAGCGCCGGTCGCTTCGCGGCTGGCGCCTTCCGCGGCGCCTTCCTCCCAGGCGGCGGGCTTTTCGGCATCGTGGAGGTCATACATGTTGTTCTCGCCTTTGGTCGACCAATCGATCACGACGGAGGCGGCGCCCCAGTATTCCATCACGTCGGTGGGCTCGTCTTCTTCGTAATGCGGGCCGCAGCGGACAAACTGGATGGTCTCGATGTCTTCGCCGAGGTTTTCGATGTCGACGGAGTTGTAGTTGTAATAGGCGGTGGCGCTTTCCTTCACGGTGGACACGTAGTTCAGCGGGATGAGGGCGTCAAAGTCGATTTCGGTGAAGTTGCCGTTTTCGCCCGTCAGGCCGGCGCCATTGACGGAGACGTAAGTCTTGCCGGTGCCGCTATTCCACCAGGTAGATTCGCGGAAGTAGAGCACGCCTTCCTCACCGCTCGGGGTGGAATCGCTCGAGGTGGGCTCGGCGGAGTTCCAGGAAGCGTAGAGGGTGGTATCGGTGTCGAGGGTCTCGTTGAAATCGAACTCGGTGCTTAACGCCGCATCGATGTGCCAGGCGCCGAAGGTGAAGCCTTCCTTGGTGGGGTTGGCGGGTTTGGTCGCCTTGCCGCCTTTGTCGATGGTCTGGGACGCAACGGGGCTGCCACCGTTGGAGTTGAAGGTGACGGTGATCTTGTTCGAGGGAAGGATGGAGCTGGTCTGGCTCGTGCCCGAGGGGGTGCTGGAGCTGCTGGGAGTGGGTTGGTCGTTGCCACCGCCGCAGGCAGCTAACAAAAACGCGGCGGAGAACGCTAGGATTGCAATCGAATTCCTAATTTTCATGATTATGGCCCTCCTTAATTGGCCTTAGATGCCTCCCATTATAGTTTGAAAGCGCTTGCATAGGTACCTTTTTTACAAAAAGGAACGTATTTTCGCCTCGGTGGGTTCCCCTACTGCCTTCCAAAGGGAAAACGCCGATGCGGACTTGGCGTTTTTTTGTCCTTCATGCGAAAAAGAAAAGGGTCGGCGCGAACCGACCCTTGGGATTTGTTGGGGATTTAGGCGACCTTGCGGACGATCAGACACTCGAACTTCTGCGCGGTGATTTTGTAGGCGCCTTCGCCCGTGGCGGGGACCACGATCTCGCTGCCGGCTTTGTGGTCGCCGGTGGAGGAATAGAGGACCTTCATCTTGCCATCGCCGATGCCGATGGAGGCCGGGCCGTTGCCCTTGTTGACGAAGATGTAGGTGGCCTTGCCATCCGCACCCTTGAAGTGGCCGGCAAGCAAGTCGGTCACGGGGCGTCCTTCCTCGTCGAAGAGGTCGGCGTAGCTCCAGCAGGTGGTGCCATCCGCGGCGACTTTGGCCTGGGTCTGGCCGAGGGTGTTGCCCATTTCGGCGGAACGAAGGGCGACCATTTCCCTGATCTTCTCGTAGTACTTGTTGACCTTCGGGTTCGCCTTGCGGTCCCACTTGTAGGAGTTCACGGCGTCGCCGTATTTGTAGGAGTTGCGGACGAGCCAGAGGGCGTTGCTGATCTTGATGCCATCGCCCTCGATCCAGGAATCGGTGCCGTTGCTGGCGTGCTTATAGGAAGCGACGAGCTCGTCGAACCAATAGTCGCCTTTGGCGCAGAGCTTCTGGCGGAAGATTTCGTCGCCGCCGTTGATGAAGCCGATGCCTTGCCCCATGAGGGACAGCGCGGTCAATCCGGTCGCGGCCTGCATGACATATTCGTGGCCGCCGTCGCCGAAGGTGGAATCGTGGCCGTAGAACAGGTAGTTGATCTGGTCGTAGAGGGTGTAGTTGTCGTGGCAGGCCATGTAGTTGACGGTCTGGTTGGGGTTCATCTTGAAGCTGTCCCCGCCGTTGGCTTGCTTGGCCCAGCGGTTCTCGCCCAGGATCTGGGTGAGGGCGTTATAGACGTTGTCGACGTTGCTGCTCTCGTTGATCCAGCCGCCGTTAGGCACGACGTCGGCCCACTTGGTGTTGCCCTTGGAGCCATCGCGTCCCGCGTCGTTGAAGCAGCCGACCGGGAAGGTGTCGTTGACGTTGAGCTTGGCGTAGACGTTGTTGGTGCTGGATTGCTTGGCGCCATCCAAAGAGGAGCCGCCGCCGGTCCAACCTTCGCCATAGAGGACGATGGTCGGGTCGACTTTGTTGACCGCGGTGCGCACCGCTTTCATCGTGTCGATGTCGATGCAGCCCATGAGGTCGAAGCGGAAGCCTTTGATCTTGTAGGCCTTGGCCCAGAACGCCACGGAATCGGCGATGAACTTGGACATCATCGGACGCTCGGTGGCCACCTCGTTGCCGCAGCCGGAGCCATCGGTGTAGTCGCCGTTGGCGTTGGTGCGGAAGAAGTATTGCGGGACGATCTTGGAGAAGGCGTTGTTGTTCACCGAGGACATGTGGTTATAAACCACGTCCATGATGATGCGGATGCCGTTTTTGGCAGCCGTGGTGACCAAGCCGCGGAACTCGCGGATACGGGTGTACTGGTTCTGCGGGTTGGACGAATAGGCGCCTTCCACGATGTTGTAGTTGAGCGGATTGTAGCCCCAGTTGTAGGTGGCGGGGTTGAGCACGCCGTTATCGGTCTTGACGTCGGTGTAGGTCGTCGCGGTGCGCTCGTCGTTGTCCTGGTCGAAGACGGGGAGCAACTGGATGGCGTTGACGCCCATTTCCTTGATGTGGTCGAAGCCGGTCTTGACGGAGGAGTTGCCGGAGGAATAGGTGGTCCCTTCCTCGACGAAGGCGTTATAGCCGCCACGGAGGTTACCCTTGTTGGAGGTCCAGGTCTTATCGGCGGTCAAATCGCGGATATGGGCCTCGTAGACGGTGAGTTCGTTGGAGGATTTGATCTTCGGGAGGAGGCTATCGACGTTTTCGAACCCTTCGTATTGGGCATCGGCGTCCTTGTCGAGGTCCACCATCGCGCCGCGGATGCCGTTGACGCCGGAGGCCTTCGCATACGGGTCGATGGTCTCGGAGGTGCCGGCGGCGTTGGTGACGTTATAGGTGTAGAACTTCCTCTTGAAGACGGAAGCGCCGACGTTGTCCTCGGTTTCGGTGAAGGACCAGACGCCCTTCTCGCCCAGTTCCATGTCGAAGGAGGCGGGGTAGTTGGCTAGGCCCGATCCGCCCAAGGCACGCGGGGTGCCCGACTGGTAGAAGCGGATTTGGACGCGGGCGGAGGTCGGCGCCCAAAGTTTGAAGGTGCGGGTGCCGTCGGCGTTTTGGGTGAAACCGAGGTCATCCCCGTTATACGTGTAGTCGGATTTGAACTTGGAGGTGTCGTAAAGGGAACGCACGTTGACTAGTTTCGTCTTCACTTTGCTCGGGTTGAGCTTGAAGTAGGCGTCCACCTCATAGGTGCTGGACAAAACGAGCGGATCGTTGCCTAAGGGAATCGTGAACGCGTTGGTGCTGGCGGAGCCTTCCAGGATCTTGTAGTTGGCTTTCGCCGCGGCGCGCTCGTCTTCCTTAAGCTGATAGTAGGTCTTGTCGAAGCGGTACACCTCGTAACGTTCGGCCTTGCCGACTTCGGCGGCGCTGCGGCCGTTGGGGGTTCCCGTACCGGTGACGTAGATGGTCTTCCAGTCGGACCCGAAGTAGCATTTCTCGATACGGTCGCCGAGGGCGTCCTCTTTCTTCTTGTAGGTCTCGATGAGGCCGTTTTCGGCGGCGCAGGTATAGATGTTCATCACATCGTCGACCACCTCGAAACGGTTGAAATAGCAGAACGTGTCTTGGGATTGTCCCGACCAGGTGCCCCGCTGCTTCACGATCATGCGGATGTCGGTGGAGACGGCGTCTTTGAATTGCTCGGAGGTGCCGAGGTCGATGTCGAAGTAGACGCCATAGGTCGCGTCGCTTCCGGTCCACTCGTACTCCTGCCCGTCGACCCCTTGGTTCCAAAGGTAGATGGTCAGGCTGTCGTAGGACATGTCGTCGCGGTGGTACCAGATGCGGAGGGCGCCGTTATACTCGACGTCCTCGAGGATCTCTTCGCTGGAATCGGCCGAATCGGAGCTTAATCCGCCCGTGTGGGATCCGCCGGTATCGGTGGAGGTGGGGTTGGTGGATTCATAGCTGGAACTCGATAGCCCGCCCGTGTTGGACTGCCCGCCGGTGGAAGATTGCTGCGGAGAAGTGCAACCGGCCAAGGCGGAAAGGAAAAGGGAAGGCGCGAGAAGAAGCAAGAATGTTTTGTTCGCTTTCATAAAGGAATCTCCCTTGATGTTGAATTGATTATAAGGCGCGCATGGGCGTTTGTGTTAGGCGGTTTTCGCCAAAAGGACGCTGCTGTATTCGGGAAGGGCGACCTTGGACCCGCTAAGCTGTGCGGGAACCCCCACCGTCGTCACTTCGTCGACGATGGAATAGGTGCCTTCGGGAAGGTTGAAATACCCGCATTTGGAATCGAGGTTGGTGGCGAGCACGTAATCCTTCCCCTGATAGGAAATCGTATAGGCCGCCAAGGTGGTGTCGGCCCCCTCGAGCTGGGCGTAGGTGCCTTTGGAGATGGCGGGGAATTTGGCGCGGATTTGATTGAGCTTGACGTAATGGCGCGCCAGCCCGTTTCCGGACGCCACGCTCTTAAGAGCGGCCTCCAAAGCGCGGTCGTCGGCCTTATAGGTCGTGCCCACGGGATCGGAGCAACGCGCGAAGTCGTTGGTGGGCTGCCAAATCATGGGCAGGCGGCGATTGGCGTCGGTGTTGGCGCTTCCCCTGCTCCCTTGAAGCCCGATCTCCTCGCCATAGTACATAAACGGAGTGCCCGGGGTGAGGAGATAGAGGCTGGCGATGCACTTCATCTTCTCCACGCGGTCGGAGGAGTAAAGCGAGGTGTAGTTATAGACGCGGTCCTGATCGTGGTTGGAAAGGAAGAAGACCGGATCGCCGTCGGGCGATTTCTTCGCGATTTCCTTTTGCAGGGATACCGTGTTGGCGCTGACGGAGGATCCTTTTTTCTGGTTCACGTACGTCACGAACGAGTAGTTGGTGCCGTCGACGGAGTTACGGAAGTTGAACGCGTGTTGCCCCACTCCGGCGAAGGCGCCGATGCGGGCGTAGCTCGAACTGCTCTCCCAGTTTTCGACGATGAGGTAGACGTCTTCCTTGATGGCTTTGGCTTTCGTGGCCAAATACCCGGCGTATTCGGTGTTCTTGGCCTGTTCGCCCGCATAATAATAGGCGACGCCGTCGTAACGGAAGCCCCCTGCTCCTTTGCCGATCCAGAAGCGCATGACCTCCTCGTGGAAGTCGCGGACCACCTGGGCGTCCAAATTGAAGTCCGCCATGGTGGAGTCGAAGTCGCATTCATACCACACGGTTTTGCCGCCATATTGGATGGAACGGAACACCTGCCCTTCCTTGGTTTGGCTCGGCGCGGCGTCGGAGAAGCGGAAATAATCCTTTTTCGACGTGGAGCTGGTATTGCCGCTAACGTAATCCTCTAACGCGGTCTTGAAGAGCGTCGAGCGCGTGGAGGCGTGGTTGAACACCATGTCCATGATGACGGTCATGCCCTTTTGGCTCGCCTTTTGGCAAAGGGAGGAGAAGGCGTCGAGGTCGCCAAACTGGCTGGCCACGGCATAATAGTCCTCCACGTCATAATGATGGTACGTCGCGGAAGGATGGATTGGGGTGAGCCACAGGATGCTGGCCCCGATGGCTTTCAGGTAGTCAAGTTTGTCTTCGATTCCCTTTAAATCGCCATAGCCATCGCCGTTGCTATCGGCGAAGGACCCGACGAAGATCTCATATCCGGTCCGGGAATCCCCCGTGACGGAAGTGTCGACGTCGTAATCGAAGGTGGTCTGCCTTTCGTAGGAATACTCCGACGAGCCACTCCCACCGCCAGAGGCGCAGGAAGCAAGCAGCATCGGGAAGAGAAGAAGCGTCGCTTTTTTCATGGATTTTCTCCTTAATGCAAGAAGAAAGGGGGCGAGCTGCCCCCTTTCTTGGGGTTGGTTGTGGGATTAGCCCTTGACCGCGCCGCCGGTGACGCCGCCCACGTAGTTCTTCTGCATGGCGATGAAGAGCAACGAGACGGGGACGCCGATGAGCACGGCCCCGGCGCAGAATTCGCCCCAGTACTTACCACGGATCGAGCCGTCGGTGGCGTTGATCATGTCGTAGAGCTGGGTGGCGACCGTCGTCAGGGTGCCGTTTTTGTTGTTCTGGGCGCCGCCAAGGATATAGGAGGACGTGATGTACTCCGCCCAGGGGCCCATGAACGAGGTCAAGAGGGTATAGACGACGATTGGCTTGGAGAGGGGAAGGGTGATCTTGTAGAAGATCTGGAAGCGGGTCGCGCCATCGACCATGGCCGCCTCGTCGATCTGCTTGGAGATCGTGTCGAAGAAGCCCTTGGAGATGTAATAGCCCATGCCGGCGCCGCCGGAATAGATGATGATGAGCGACCAGATCGTGCCCGTGAGGCCGATCATACGGAAGATGTTGTAGAGGACGACCATGCCCACGAAACCCGGGAACATGCCCAAGATGAGGATGACGCGCATCATGGGTTGGCGGGCCTTGAAGCGAAGACGCGAGAAGGCGTAGGCGGTGGCGAGGGTGAACAGGGTCGAGAAGATGGCGGTGAACACGGCGATCAGCAAGGTCACCATGAAGGAGCCAAACACGAACCCTTTCGCGGAGTCGGTGGACCAAAAGAAGTTATAGGCGGAAACCTCTTCGTTGACCGAGAGCCATCCACCACCCTGCTCGACGGCGGTGACGTGCCGGTTGGTGAAGATCGAATAGTAGTTCTTCAAGGAGAAGGTCGCGGGGACGAAGTTCTTCTGGTCGGCGGTGCCGAGCTGGCCGGTGAAAGACTGGAGGATGACCCAGATGATGGGGGCGACCCAGATGATGCACATGATCACCAAGATCACATAGACGATGACGTTGGTGACGATGCGGGTCGTGCGCTGGGAAGCGTAGTGCTTCTGCTGCTCGGCCTTGGATTGCGCGATGATCGCGGCGCGGTCGATGTTAGCCATTATTGGAATTCCTCCTCGTTCTTAACGGAGCCCATGCGGGAGTACATGATCAGGGAGAAGAAGGCGCAGACAAGGAAGATGACGCAGCCAATGGAGGAGGCCAGGTAGTACTGGTGCTTCTCCGACGTGACCGTGATCTTGTACAACCAGGTGATGAGCAAGTCGGTGCCCTCGGCCTTGGAGGCGCTGTTGAGTACGCCGCCCGTGGTCGGGCCGCCGCCCGTAAGGAAGTAGATGACGTTGAAGTTGTTGATGTTGCCGATGAAGGTGGTGAGCAGCGAAGGCCCGGTGACGAAGAGGACGTAGGGCATGGTGATCTTCCAGAACTGCGTCCAGGCGTTGGCCCCATCGATGCGGGCGGATTCGTAGAGGTCTTCGGGGATGTTCATCAAAATACCAGAGGTCTGCAGGATGGTATAAGGGATACCGACCCAGCAGTTGACCAAAATGATCGTGATCTTCGGGATGATGGCCATCGCGGCGAAGGTGGAATTGTTGGTGGAGAAGGTGTTGAGGTTGGAGAGGAAGCCGATGTAGGCGTCCTTGGTGTAGACGTTGATGGTCTGGGTGAGCTGGATGACCTCGCCGGAATCGGTGCGGAGGTATTTGCCCTGAAGCGCACGGACCGTCGCGGTGACGATGGAACGTCCGGAGGAGTCGCACCAACCGGAGAGCCACTCGAGGAAGCCACCGTTGCCGGAGATGACATAGGGGTCTTCCAAGGTGCCGGTGCCGGTCATGGTGGCCGTGGAGCCGGAGGCGAGCCAGGCGTTGATGGCGCCGGTGTCAGAGAGCAGGATCTTCATCGCCAGCAAGGTGATGAACTGCGGGACGGCGATGGAGATGACGAACATCGTCCTCCAGAGGCCTTTGAACTTGATGCCCTTCTTGTTGATGAGCAAGGACACGACGATGCCGAAGATGTAGTTCAGGAAGGTCGCGAAGAAGGCCCAAACCATCGTCCAGACGAACAAGGAGAGGAACGACTTCATCAAGCCACCGGTGCCGGTGGAGAACAACTTGGCAAAGCCAAGGTTGGCCCAGTCGAAGTTATTGTAGGCATGGTCGCCGTCGAAGTTGGTGAAGGCGAGGAAGATGGAGAAGAGCAACGGGATGATGCAGGTGAGCACCGCGCCCAAGGTAGGCAAGGCGAGGACGGTGATGTGGAACTTCTCGTCCGTGAACTGCATCAACTGCTTCTTCGCGCTAAGCGGCGCGGGGTGCAGCGGATAGGTCTTCTCGGTTTCAAGGACCGCCGCGGCGCGCTGGTTGCGGAGGGTATAGAAGGCTTCCGCCTCTTCCGCACCGAGCGTGTTGCCATAGGCAAAGTCCTCATAAAGCTGTTTGGCTTGGGACTCGTCGAGCTTTTCCTCGGACATGAAGTGCTCGATGAAGCCTTTCTTGCCTAGTGGCAGCGTATCGACGACGGAAGGACGGTTCTCCTCTAGGTAGAGGTTGGCGAACTTCTCGCAGCGGGCCAAGCGCTGATCGTGGTTGACCGACACGAACTGGTTGTACTTGTCCCGGAGGCCATCGCGGATGTTGGCGAGGTATTGCTCGGCTTTGACGGGCGCGCCCTTCCTGGAGGTGACGGCTTCGTTTTGGACGGCGGTCACGACCCATTTGCCGACGCGGTTGGCCACGTGGAGTTCGCACTCGAAGAGGCCGACGACGCGGGTGGCGACGCTGCGGTATTTGAGCTTCGCGCCATCGGGCAGGGCCTCGATGCCGTTGCGCTGGGAGACCTCGTCGCGGCAATAGGCGCAGTCGAGGAGTTTGCGCGGGTCGGCGAGGACGTTAAGGACGACCTTTTGCTCGCGCACCCAGGGTAGATAGTCATTGAATTTGTCGTACGTGTGATGGAAACGCGCCTCCTTGCCCTTTTGGACGGCGAGGACGTAGTTCCGGCCCGAAGTGATCTCGGGTTGTTTCTGTTCCCAGAAGAGCCACTTGGCGAAGACGGTCGACCAGGGCGAGGCGGCGATGCCGTTGCGCACCTTGTCGTAGCCACGGTAGAACCAGTCGGCGATGCCCTTGAAGAAACGCTGGACGCCATTGGGCTCGCGGTCCGCCACGCGCTTCCACTCCACGTAGGAGATTTGCCGCGCGGACGGGATGCCATAGCCGTATTTGGTGCGCATAAGCTCATAGATCTTCTTGCAGGACATCTTCGAGAGGTCTTCTTCGAAGTGGTCTGGGTTCTCGAGCACGTACTCCGCGTCTTTGAAGGACTGCTTGTATTCGTTCATGTGCTCGATGAGGTACATGTCGTAGGCGCCGCGGACGGCTTTGAAATAGCAGAACACGTAGAGCCCGATGATCATGAAGGTCACGATACCGATGATCATGAACTGGATGGACATGTTCTGCGCCATGCCGCCGGCCTGCGGGTTGGCGTCGGGGTAACCATGGCCGACGTTACCCAAAAGGATAAAGTCGATGATACCCTTCACGCCGACCACCGCCATGTAGACGATGAAGGCGAGCTCCGCCAACATGTACAGCACCGCGTTGAAGTACTGCTTGGTCGGGATGAACCCGATGCCGTTGACGAAGAAACTAAGCTTCACCCACTTGTCGCCCTCGCGCCAAATCCTTCCCTTGTCGCGGAAGAAACGGCCGATCGCGGGGCAACCACGGGTGAAAAAATGGACGATGGTGACAATGATGTTCACGATCGCCCGGCAAACGTCAAAGATGATTCCAAAAACAAAGAGGAGAATGCGAATCAGCGTTTCCGCGAGCCAAACGAGCAGCTTTTTCCACCAAGGCTCTTTTGTCCATCCGGAATTGGCCAAGGCGTTGATGCTGCCGAAATCGATTGCACCGCCTTCGGGCTGAGTCAACGATTCGACGCTCTCTTCTTGGTTCTTATTGTTGTTACTCATATTACCTGACTCCCTTAATTAGGTAATGGCCAAGGGGGCGCATGGAGCCCCCTTGGCACGGTTGGAGATGTGGAGGATTAGGCCGCGAAGGCTTCGACGAGGGCGTCGAGGGCTTCTTTGGCGCCGGTGTAGTCACCCCAGCTGCCATCAACGCTGTTCTTGATGATCGAGGTGAAGTCGGCCATCGGGGTCCAGAAGTCGCCATTGACGACGAGGCCCTGGGCGGCGGTCACGCCAGTGGAGGCCTGAGCGGCGACGGCGGCGATGAACGGAAGGGCCTGGATGTCCGGGTGGGCGGCGAGGGCCTTGTTGGACGGGCCATAGCCGAGTTCGGTGGCACGGGTCTTCTGGTTGTCAACGTTGGCAACGTACTTCGCGAAGTCCATGGCACGGGCGGTCTTGCCGCTCTTGGTGTCGGCTTCGATGTACTTGACGGACACGTATTTGTAGCCGATGAAGGCGCCGAGCTGCTTGTCCACGCCATTGATCTTCATGGTCGGGAGTTTGGTGAGCTTGAGGTTCTTGGCGTCCTTGCCGGCGGTGGTCATGGCGCCGCAGATGGAGGTGTAGTCGTTCCAGAGGATGGCCGCACCGATCTCACCAGAGGCGAATCCGGCTTCGATTTCAGCGGGGTCGGAGCTCCAGATGAAGGTGGAACCGCCATAGGTCTGGTACATGGTCATCATGGCTTCCGCGGCCTTGACGCCAGCTTCGCTGTTGAAGTCGGACTGCTGGGAGCCATCGTCGCCGAGCCAGAGCTTGCAGCCGTTGGCCCAGAAGAAGGACGGGGCATACCAGCCGCCGCCGAGGTCGAAGTAGACCTTCTTGTTGCTGGCTTTGGCCTTGGCGAGCATGGTGTCGAGGGAGAGCACGTCGTCAGCGGAGAAGAAGGTGGAATCGTAGAAGAGCGGATAGGAGTTGTCGGCGCGGTAGGCATAGCCATACATGTAGCCGCCCTGGGAACCGGCATCGACCGCGACTTGGCCGTTCTCGGTGACCTGTTCGGTCTTGTCGGCGTTGGTCAGACGGGCGAGGGCGCCGGCCTTGACGCAAGCACGGATGTTGTCGTCGGCGATGCACATGACATCGGCCGCGGCAGCGACGTCCTTGGTGAGGTTGGCGGTGATTTCGCCTTCGCCGTAGTTGGCGGCGATGGTGATATCGCCAGTGTAGGTCGGGTTCGCGGCCTTGTAGCCGGCGATGACCGTTTTCATGACGTCATTGTCGCCATTGGGGCACCAGACAGTGATGTTGTCATTGCTGGGAGTGCCATAGTCGACGTCGGTGACGACGGTGCCGCCGCCGCTAGAGCAGGAGGCGAGGCCAAGCAACGCGACGCTGAGCGTCAACAGCTTGAATTTGTTGTTAATCATTAATTACTTCTCCTTTCAATATTTTCAAAAATCACGCAAAGGTATCCGTTCAAAACAAATCGGCTGCCCTCGCAACGTAATTCTTGATTAACATGCAAATATTTTAACTACGCGTTAGGCACGTGTAAACCCTCTTTTGATAGCGCTTTCTTCCCCATGGCATCGGATTTTTCCAAACAAAAACGACGTGGGGTTGCCACGTCGTCATTGTTTTGGCTTTTTAGTCCTGTTTGCGCTTTTTCGCAACCACGAAGGCCGCGCCTAACGCAAGCCCGACGGCGAGGATGATGGAACCGCCGACGATGGAGGATCCGCATCCGGATTTGGCCGGGGTTTCGGAGGAACCGGAGCCGCTTCCGCCCGGGGTGGGGCCAGAGCTTTCCTTGGCCACGATGACCTGGAAATGTTGCAACTCGATCTGGCCTAAGGCTTTGCCTTGGCTGGAGGAATCGTAGACCAGTTCGTATCCGGAGAAGTCCACGGCCGGGATGTTACCGTAGCCGCCGTTATAGACGACCATGTACTTCACTCCGTCGGAGGTGAACTTGTTGATGACCTGGTTGCAATCGCTGGAGCGGGACACGTCGACGAGGGAGCTGGTGTCGTCCCCCACCACTTTATGGATGTCTTGCTGGAGGCCAGGGAGGGTCTTCTTGAGCTCGATGAGCTTCTGGTAGCCCTGGAAGAGTTCGGGGTAGGTCGCCTTGCGGGCGTAATCGATCGCGTTGACGACGCCGCCGTCGATCTCGTCGGTGGAGTTGTAGCTGTTATGGGCGTAGTTGAGACGCTCGGTCGTGGTGAGGCCGCTGGGCGTGAGCTCGTATTTGGAACGGAGCATCTCTTCGCCTGCGAGGAAGAAGGACGTGCCTTGGCTGGTTAAGGCGAAGGACTGGGCGAGGAGGTTCATCTTCGCGCGGAGTTCCGGCGTGGTGGGGTCTTTCTCGCCGATCGCGTTCTCATAGGCCAAGATGCGGTCGTTGATGGTGAAGTTGTCGTGGCAGGTCACGTAGTTGACGGTTTTCAGCGACTCGTTGACCGTGCCGGTGGAGACGGTGAAGCCCTTCAGGCCGGAGACGATCTTGGTGACGTCGGCGATGGCGGGTTTGGTCGCCCGGTTATAGGCGAAGCCGGCCTTCTCCACGCCTTTCATGCCCGACATGACGAGGGAATCGCGCATGCCGTCGTTGAATTGGCCATATCCGATGAACTTGCTGCCGTTGGCTTGGCTGGCTTGCTTGCCGGTCTCAAGCGTCGTGCTGCCGCCGGCCCAAGGCTCGCCATAGACGGCCATGTGGGGATTAAGCGCCAATAGCTTGGCGGTGAGTTCCTTCATGCTTTGCAGATCATGCAAGGCCATCAGGTCGAAGCGGAAGCCACCGAGTTTGTACTCTTTGGCCCAGAAGGAGGTACTGTCCACCATGAACTTGCGGAACATGGCGCGGTCGGAGGCGGTCTCATTGCCGCATCCGGAGCCGTTGGACAAGGCCCCATTGGAGGAATAACGGAAGAAATAGCCGGGGGCGAGTACGTCGAAGAGCTGGTTCTCGACGGAGTTCACGTGGTTGTAAACGACGTCCATGATGACGTTGATGCCCGCGTCGCGGAAGCCTTTGACGACGGTCTTGAACTCGCGGATCTTCGCATAGCCATCGTAAGGATCGGAGGAATAAGCGCCTTCCAGGACGTTATAGTTCAGCGGGTTGTAGCCCCAGTTGAAGCGATAGGTCTCGGGACGCTCGTCGTTGGCCTGGTCAAAGATCGGCTGGAGCTGGACGGCGTTGACGCCAAGTTCCTTGATGTGGTCGAAGCCGGTCTTCACGGTCACGGCCTTCTCGTTGACCACGCGGCTGAACGTCGTGCCACCTTCCACGAGGCCAAGGTATTTGCCGCGCTTGGCGGGCGTGCCGCCCCAGGTCTCGGAAGCGGTGATGTCCGCCACGTGGGTCTCATAGACGACGAGTCCGGTCTTTTCGATCGGAAGGGCGGTCTGGAAGCCATCCCATCCTTCGGGGTTGGTCTTGGAGAAGTCCACGATTTGACCGCGGAGACCATTGATGCCGCTGGATTGGGCATAGGGGTCCACCACTTCCTTGTGGTCGTATTTGTGGTTGGTGACGACGTAGGTGTAGTACTTGCCGCCGAGGTCTCCCGGGACGGTGACCGACCACACGCCCTTCTCGCCACGGACTAAGTCATAACTGGACTTGGTGTCGGAGCCTTTGGAGGAATCCAAACTCTCCGGGGTGCCGTTATCGTAGACGTTGAGGCTGATCGAGGTGGCCATGGGGCTCCACACCTTGAAGGTCGTGGATTCGGCGGAGTAGATCGCGCCAAGTTCCCCGTCGTAGGTGTATTTCTCCAAGAACTCGGGGGATTCGTACAAAACGGAGACGTCCACCGGGCTCTCCAGGGTCAAGTCGTCGCCATAGTAGACCTTCACCGAATAGGTATGGGTGAGCTCGGAGGGGTCCTTCAGGGTGCAGGTGATGGCCTTGCCCGAGCCGCCTTCGGGCTCGAAGGTGTCGAAAAGCGTCCCATCGCGGTAAAGCTCGACCTTGGTGAAACTGCCATTGCCCGACTCCACGATCAGGGTGGAGAAGTCTTGGAAATAGGCGCGACTAATATAATAAGGATAGGTGACTTCGCTGGTGTAGATGGCGGTGATGCCGGTCCAAAGCCAGACGGAGTAGTTCCCATTGTCGTCCATATTGAGCTCGGACATGACGATGTAACGGTCCCCATCGGGGTCTTTCTCGGCCCAGGAGCCTTTGGACTTGACGATGACGCCGAGGTCTAGCTTCGGCCAGTTGCCCGGGCTCCAGGTGGACAAAGGCTCATAAAACACCGAGCCATAGGAGTCGATGGCCCGAGGCAAATACTCCGAGCCGTCTCCCCCATTGCCATGGTCCCATAGCCAGAGGGCGTAGTCGTCATAGTTGTCGTCGGTGCGGTGATAATGGATGATCACCGAGTTCTCCACTTCCGCGGGGTCGAACGAGGGAAGCGCGCCGGAATAGGCGTTTTTGGTCGCGGGTTTCACGGCCAAGGGCGTCTCCGCTTCGCCTTGGGCTACATAGGTATGCCCAAACGCGAGGCAGCAAAGCGCCACGGGTGCGAAAAGAAGCAACGTGGTTTTTTTCATAGAGTACCTCTCATTGCGGATATTTTAACGCGCACGGAGGACGATAGGTAGATTAAATCTCGGTGACGGCGAACCCTTTGGGCCACACTTCCCCGCCGGCGCAGCGGTTGCTTAGAAGCAATCGTCCCGAGAAGGGCTTGCCCTCCTTGGTCAGGTTGCACCACAAGGCGTAGCCATGGCCATCCAAGGTGAAATCCATATAGAGCAAGCCATTCTTTTCGCGGATGTGGCATTGCCCTTGGGCGAATTCCCTTTTGCAGTGTAGGCGCATCAAGGAGACGAAGGTTTGGTGAAGGGACGAAGAGAACTCTTCGCTCCCCCACTCCATGCCGCGTCGGTTATCCGGGTCGGGCCCACCTTCCATGAAGATCTCCTCCCCATAGTAGACCATGGGAAAGCCCGGGAAGAACATTAGCATCGCATGGCCCATCAAACTAAGTTCCTTATCCCCTTTGCATAGGTTCAACGTGCGTTGCACGTCATGGGAGGAAAGGAGGTTCAGCATCTGGGCGTCATGCCCGTCTTTGTAACGCATCAAAAGCCCCTCGAGGCCTTCCGCGGTTTGCTTGGCGTCCTTCATGCCCAAAAGGTAACCCGAAGCCACGCCTAGGAAGGGATAGTTCATCACCCCGTTGAACTGGTCGTTGCCTAAATAGGATTCGGCGTTGAGCCAATTCTCCCCAATGAGCAAGACGTCCGGGTCGATTTCCTTCAAGGCGATCTTGAATTTGATCCAAAAGTCGTGGGCGACGCCGTCGGAAACGTCCAGACGGTACCCATCCACGTCAAACTCCTTCATCCAGTATTGCCCCACCGAGATCAGGTATCGCTGGACCTTGGGGTTGTTCGTGTTGAGCTTAGGCATGCCGAAATGCCGCGAGAAGCAAAGGTAATTGAGGGGTTTTGCCGTGGGCTTGTCCCCATTAACGAAATACCAATCGTAATACGGGGAATCCTTGCCTTTTTGCCGCACGTCGCGGAAGAAGGGATGGTCGTAGGCCGTGTGGTTGAACACCATGTCGAGCATCACCTTGATGCCGAGTCCATGGGCCTTTTTCACCAAGTTGAACAAAGCGGCCTTGCCCCCGAAAGAGGGATCGACCTCGAAATAGTCGAGCACGTCGTACTTGTGGTTGCTGGGCGAAGGGTGGATGGGCGTCAGATATAAGGCCCCTACCCCAATCGAGGCGAGGTAATCGAGTTTGTCCTTCACGCCCCAAAGGTCCCCACCAAGGAAGGCACGGGGCTTACCCTTTAGGCTTTTGTGGTCCCAGGGCGTATCGACGTATGGTTTCGCCTTTGCGTCAAGGTGGCTGAAGAAACGCTCGGGGAAGACTTGGTAGAAGACCCTGCCCCGCCAGGTGGGGTTAGGCAAAACGAAGTCATTCGGGTTCTCGCCATTGAACTGGAAGGCGCTGATGAAGGCCAAATCGAACAAATATCCTTCCCCTAGCCCCGTTTCGCATAGGTACATCCACTTCCCATCCTGTTTTACGCGGAAGACATAGGCGATGCGCATGGGAAAGAGGGTGACGATGGCTTCGTAATAACGGAAGCTGGCGTCCTCGTGGGCGAAGGCCATCTTCATGTCCTTATGCTCCGAGGCGAAGCGGAACATGTCGCCATAGACGACCTCGACGTCCTCGACTTCTTCCTCCTTGGCCACCGCAAGGCGAATCAAAACCTTATCGACGGACAAGGAAAAGCAATAACGCGAATCGCTTTGGTGACGGAAACTGCTCGGGCGCATGCCTTATTCTACCAATAGAAAAAGCGCCTGGGGTACCAGACGCTCTCAAGTTCTTTCGACTTATTCGGCGGGATAGACCGACACTTGCTTGCGGTCTTTGCCAAGACGCTCGAAGCGGACGACGCCCGAGACGGTGGCGAAGAGGGTATCGTCGCCGCCTTTCATGACGTTTTTGCCCGGGTAGACTTTGGTGCCGCGCTGACGGTAGAGGATGGAGCCGGCGCTCACAACCTCGCCATCCCCGGCCTTCGCGCCAAGGCGACGGCCCGCGGAGTCACGGCCGTTCTTGGTCGAGCCCACGCCTTTTTTGGAGGCGAAGAACTGGATATCGAGAATGAATTTCATGGTCTTACTTCCTTTCTGTGATTTCGATGGCAGACGGGTAGCTTGCCTCGATGGTTTTCAGTTGCAGTATCAAGGTTTCCAGGACGACGGAATCGTGTTCGGAGATCGCCCCTTTGGGGGTGAGGCTCACGTAGCCTTCCTCCTGGTCGATCTCGTAGTCGAAGTCGTTATCGATGTCCTCGATGGCGTTTAACGCCCCGAAGGTCACCGCGCTTGTGGCGGCGCATACCAGGTCATGGCCATAGGCCCCTGCCCCGGCATGTCCTTTGATGGTCAACGACGCGAGGTCCTTGCCCTTGAATACGATGCGGACTTTCGTCATTAGGCGTTGATGGCTTTCACGACCAAGCACGTGTAAGGCTGGCGGTGGCCGATGGTCTTGCGCTCATTGGCTTTGGCCTTGTACTTGAACACGCGGATCTTCTTGCCAAGGCCCTGCTTCTCGACTTTGCAGTCGACGGAAGCGCCTTTGACGTAGGGGGCGCCCACCTTGGTGGATTCGCCGCCGATGAAGAGCACTTTCTCGATCTTGAGTTCGGATCCGACTTCCGCGTCGAGTTTCTCGACGTAGATCTTGGAGCCTTCCTCGACCTTGACTTGCTTTCCGCCGGTTTCGATGATGGCGTACATGTCTTTTTCCTCCTTATGTTTCGGGTTTTGATGACTCGCTCGGAAGGCGGGAAGTCCCACTTAGAGGCCTTTTTGACGCGGTTGCACGCCCAAAACCAAGGCGACAACGTGGATACTATATGCTTCTTGTTCCCTTAAGGGAAGCGTTTTTTGAATAAGTTTACGAAACCTCTGCCGCCGCGGCGCTCCTTTATGGGGAACGCATCCACCTTCAATCCGCCAGCGCCCAATGGCCCGTCTTCCTCGATCCGACGCGACGGACCTTCCCCTGGGCCACCAGCGAAGATAGGTGGCGAAGCGCGGTGATCCGCGCGATGCCCAAGGCGATGGTCAGCGTTTCCGCGTTAGCAAGCCGTCCCCCGTTTTGGGCCATGAACGACAAAACGCGATCCGAGGTCGCGTTTCCCTCATTGGGAGGAACGCCTTTTGTGATGCCAAACCGCTTAGCCATCTCCTTTTGCGAAAGGCCCAGCTTTTTCCGCACCGCCTTTAGTTTCACCTTGAATTCAATATAAGTTTGACGCTTATGCCTGCCCTAGCCCTCTCGCCCGTCACAAAAGCCGATTCTCCCGGAAGGAAAACGATCCATCCTCCCCCAAGACGAGATGGTCCACCAGCGTTAGGCCGATCCTACCGGCGTCCTCCCCTAACCTCTTGGTGGCCTCGATATCTTGCTTTGAAGGATACGGCAAGCCCTTTGGATGCGTATGCACGAAGACGAAGCGCGTCCCTTTGCCCGCGCTTGCAAGGCGAAGCGCCTCACGATGGGAAGCCACGAGGCTTTTGTCTCCGCCTTTGGCCAAAAGATGGCAAGACAGCACCTCATCCCCCTTCCCCAAAGAAAGTACGTACGCTTCTTCCGCCATCGAGGAGGAAATGGCTCCCAAATAAGAAGGGAGGCTATGGTCCGTGGCTTTCTGTCCCGTTTGCCTTTCGCATAGTTCGGCCAGGGCGAGCAAAGCGGCCTTTTTGCCATTTCCGAGCCCTTTGATTCCGTGCAGGTCTTCTTCCTTCAGTTCGGATAAGCCTCGTTTCTTCAACCGGCGGAAGATCAGCTGGGACAATTCGACCACGTTGCATCCGGGGGTCCCCGAAACCAAGACCAACGCCAAAAGCTCCGATTCCGTCAGAAACTTCGGGCCCAAACGAAAAAGTTTCTCCCGCGGACGGTCGTCCTCGGGCAAAGCGTGGATCTTCATGTGCCCGACCACTCGAACTTATAACCACCAGGCAACTCCAGCTTCGCCTTCCCCGACATGAAAAGCTTGTAGGCCACGATGGCCAAGATGACGACGGTGAACACCAAAGTGACGGTGGCCATCGTAAGGGCTTCCCCGGGGCAATCCTCATGAAGCGCCTTTTCAGATAAAGGGACCACGTGCATACGTTTTCCTCCTTCACCCCTTTATAGGGAGGGAATGCGCAAAAGGGCGAAAGAAAAAGGAGATGGGTCCGCCATCTCCTCGTTCTTGTTGCCTTAGGCGAGCTCTTCGAGGTTCTTCAAGACCGTTTCAAGTTTGGCCTTATTGCCGGCGAGTTTCTCTTGTTCCAAGGCAACCTTGTCCGCGGGTGCCTTAGCCAAAAAGCCAGGATTGGAGAGCATTTTCTCGCCTCGGGCGATCTCGGAGAGGAGACGCTCCTTCTCCGCGAGTAGCCCTTCGACGATGGTGGCCTTGTCCACGTCTTGCTCGATGGTGAGGTTGGCCCCGTCAAAGACGAAGGCCTCGCCATGGAGTTTGGCGTTTTCCTTCACCTCGGAGGCAAAGAGGAAGCGGGAGAGGTAGGTTTGGATGCCCTCAAACGGGAAGGCTCCTTCAAACGCCATGCGGATGGAGGCGTTGGGGGCCAGACCCTTGGAGGACTTATAGCCACGGATCGCGGTGATGATCTCCTTAAGCAGCTGGCCGTTTTTCTCGTCCTTGGGGGAATGGAGGGAAGCCACATACTTCGGATAGGTCTCGAGCATGACGGACTCCTTATGCCCCGGCAAGGAGAGGTAAAGCTCTTCGCCGATGAAGGGGCAATAGGGATAGATCATGAGGATGATCTCGCGGATTACCTTATATAAGGTCGCCTTGGTGGCTTTTTCTTTGCCGGGATCGGATAACGACACTTTGCTCATCTCCAAATAGAAGGAGCAGAAATCGTCGTAGACGAAGTCATATAGAACGCCCGAGGCGCCGAGGAAGTTATACTCGTCCATCCGTTCGGAGACGGCTTGGATGGTCCCTTCTAGGCGCGAGAGGATGTAACGGTCCAAAGGATCAAGCGCCTTCTCGTCCACCTCTTCGGGGACATAGCCCTCCCCTAACGTCTGCAAGACGTACCGGGTGGCGTTCCAGATCTTGTTGAGGTAGTTGCTGGCGGCGTTTAACTTCTCGTCGCTATAGCGCATGTCTAAGCCGGGTGCGCTATTGGTGGTGATGAAATACCTCAAAGCGTCCACGCCATACTTCTCGATGACGTCGATCGGATCGATGCCGTTACCCAGAGACTTCGACATCTTCCTTCCCTGCTCATCGCGAATTAGGCCATGGATAACCACGGTCTTAAACGGACGCTTGTCGGTGAAGTGCTCGGATTGGAACACCATGCGGGCGACCCAGAAGAAGATGATGTCGTAGCCGGTGTTTAGCACCGAGGTGGGGAAATACCGATCGAAGTCCGGGGTCTTATGGGGCCAGCCAAGCGTGGCGAAAGGCCACAAAGCGCTGGAGAACCATGTGTCCAACACGTCCTCATCCTGACGCCAGCCTTCGCCCTTGGGGGCTTCCATGCCGACGTATACCTCGCCCTTGTCGTTATAGTAGGCGGGGATGCGGTGCCCCCACCACAGCTGGCGGGAGATGCACCAATCGTCCACCTCGTTCATCCAACGGATGAGCACCTTCTCGAAGCGGGCGGGTAGGAACTCGACTTTGTCTTCGCTGTTTTGCTGGGCCAAGACGCGGTCGGCCAGCGGGCGCATGCGGACGAACCATTGCTTGGAAAGCATCGGCTCCACCACCGCGCCGGAGCGTTCGGAATGGCCCACCGAATGGGTGAAACGCTCGATCTTCTGAAGATGGCCTTCCGCCTTGATCTTTTCCACCAAGGCGTCACGGCATTCATAACGGTCCATGCCGCAGAACTCCCCGGCGAGCTCATTCATCTTCGCGGTCTCATCTAACACCTTGATGAAGGGGAAACCGTACTTCTTCGCTAAAGCGAAGTCATTGGGGTCATGCGCGGGGGTGCACTTCATCGCGCCCGTGCCAAAACTGGGGTCAACATAAGCGTCGCCCATAAGGGGCAATTTCTCCCCATTGGCGGGGTTGATGACGTATTTGCCGATCAAATGCTTATAACGCGGGTCTTCGGGATGGACGAAGACGGCGGTGTCGCCAAACATCGTCTCCGGGCGGGTCGTGGCAACCACCAGGGTCTCATCGCTATCCACCACGTCATAAAGGAAATAGAAGAACTCGCCTTCATCGTCGGTGTGGATGACTTCGACGTTAGAAAGCGCGGTGCGAAGCTCGGGGTCCCAGTTGATGATCTTCTCGCCCTGGTAGATGAGCCCTTCTTCGTAAAGGGTCACGAATACCTTACGGACCGCTTCGCTTAAGCCTTCATCGAGAGTAAAACGCTCGCGTGTGTAGTCCACGCTTAGGCCGATCTTGGCCCACTGCTCGTGGATGGTGTCGCCATATTCGCGCTTCCAATCCCACGCCACCTTAAGGAATCTTTCCCTGCCTAAGTCATAACGGGAAATGCCCTGCTTCCGCAGTTTCTCCTCGACTTTGGCCTGCGTGGCGATGCCTGCATGATCCATGCCCGGCACCCACAAGACGTCATAGCCCATCATCTTCTTGTAACGGACGATGATGTCGTCGGGGATGGTGTCCATGACGTGTCCTAGATGCAACTTGCCCGTCACGTTCGGGGGTGGGATGACCAACGAAAAAGGTTGTTTCGACGTGTCTCCGGCCGTGAAGTAGCCTTTGTCCTTCCACGTCTGGTATTTGCCGCTTTCGACCTTCTTGGGGTCGTAACGTTTTTCTAACATAGCGGGTACCTCCAAAATAAAATCCGCGCCCAATCTTGGGACGCGGCGCGCGGTACCACCCAAGTTCCTATCATCGATAGGCCCTCAATTTCCTTAACGCGGAAGCACGATTTCCTCCCGGGCGACTCGCGGTTCCCCTCCGGCTAGCTTTCACCTACCCTAGCTCTCTATGGCGGAGAAGAGGTCCGTTCCCTCCCGTTCCTTGGAACGAGCATATTATGGGGAGGATTGCTTACGCGTGCAAGCCCCCACGTGTTTTATGGAAGAGGCGTTCCATCCGATGCCTTCTTCATCAATCTTGGATACCCTTTGCCTTCGATGAAATAATCCGCGATCACCTCGAAGCCTTGAAGGTCCTCCAAGGCGTGGTAGGTATCATAGGCAGACAAGCCAAACGCATCTTTTAAGTCCGTCAACGTAACGTATTCCTTCGCTTTGGCCCAATCGATCCACTTCTGTTGCCGCTCATCTGGGGGAGCCGTGATCGGCGTGTGGGCCAAAAGGATGTCGTCCACTAGGGCGGAGTTGATGCTTGGCTGGTTCAATGTGAAGATGCCTTGTGGAGTGGAATAAACCAATGTGCCCTCCCGGTCCATGTCCAAGATGGTTTGAAAGCCTACCGAAGAGGTCTTTTTATTCCCTATGACAATCCAATAGATTCCATAACTGGCTGCGTCTTCTAGCAAAGAAGGTACTTTCTCGTTGATCCCAAATCCCTCGCGGAGGCAGGCGAACACGACCATGGCAGGGAAACGCCGTTGGCCCCAATTGGCCTTCCTACGTTCCTTTTCCTTATAAAGGAACTCCACTACCGCGGCAGCGGAATCATCGCCTGAAGAAACACGGGCCCAAAGCATGTCCGTGCAGTCATATTCGTCGTAAGGATCCAAGAATACGAATTGGATGCCGTCGGATCCGTTGCGTTGCAATAAGGTCGCCATCATCGTGCGCACGTAATCATGCCTTCCGATGGCTTCTTCCCCGCGTACCAAGATGGGACAAGCGCTAGGCAAGCTAGCCTGATGCAACGCGAAATCATCCGTAAACCCAAAAGCCACATCTAATAGAGGCCTATCCGGATGCGGGCACTCGTAAGCGAAAGGCAAGATCCGGAAAAGGCTCGGCGCCATCTTGTCTTTCGGTAGGCGTTTAGGTAACGGAAACCTCTCTAAAAGGTCGTCATAGATAACCTGAACCTTCTTCGCTAGATAAGGGTCGTCCGGGCGAAGCGAAGTGATGTAGGTCCCCGTCCGTAACGTTGGTAACTTCACTCCTTCTGCTGCAACCCATACGATGAAATCCCCCGCATAATGGGCCTTAAGAAACGCAAAGCGCATATCAAGGGACAATCGGCTCTTCTTGTCCCAAAAGGCCAAGACGAAAAGGCCATGCTGCGCCACTTCCTCCACGAAGCCATCCTTTTCCTTTAGCCCCACTTCCGGGTAATAAACCGGGCTACCTTGGGCGTGAAGGGAAGAGAAAACGGATTCCGCCATCGGGTAGGAGGCTTCGTCATATAGAGGAAGTATTAATGGGCGGACGAATTCGAGCATCACTTCATTATAACGAGGTTTAGGAACGGGGATCGGTTCCATCGTTATGCGAAACATTTACCGCCTAAAGAAGACATTTTGTTTCACGTAATGACATCCGTGAATTATTTGCCCTTCTAAGCGAGGCAAAAGATTTTTCATTCCATGGCGCCCACAAAAAATTGTTCGTTGAAGCCAACTACCGAGGCGAAGATTCCAATTTCTTTTCCCTTTTTGGGAAACAAAGGCGAGAACAGTGCATAACGTAAGGCCACCAATGAAAGGATAGGCAAACATGTTCGTCCGAAAAAACAGGCCCATAGTGATAAAACCGAGAACCAATAAAAAAGATAGAGCAATTCCCACATAGCCTAAGCTTTTTCTGTTTGTGAGTAATCCCACGATCAAAAGAGAAATCGCCCCAACATCAACTATGGCGAATGGTATGGCGAATCCTAAGGAAATTGGATCATGCGTTTGACTGATAAACAAAATAACGAAAATAGAGGGTACGTAGTCATCGTAATGCCAGCTATATAAAGAAACGAAGAGCATAACCGCAAGAACAACTGCCAAAAGGATGAAAGAAATGATCTTAAATTTAGTTCTTGTTCCTCTATTATTTGTTCCAGTTTGCACTGGGGCAACGCCGGCCGAAACTCCATCGGGGTTATTGCCTGAACCGCCCATTTCAATGCGTTTTCGATTTAAAATCTCTTCCTTTTTCTGAAAGAATTCGGTTTCCGTCAAAAAGCCCAAATCGACCAATTCCTTTAGTTTCTTAAAGCCTTCGATTTCGTTGTCTGTAAGGCAGGCCAATTCTTCTGGCTTCAGTTCCATCCCGGTTCCTGCATTGTTGCCTTCAGCCACCATCGTTGCTTGGCACGCCGCTTCTTTTCGTGCCCTGATTTCCGGTTCATGCTTCTTGTAGATGTTGTTTTTCACGATGATCGAAATAGCGACATAGCCGATATCCACGCCAATCCAAACATAGATGGGCATCATCAATAGGGTCGGACCAACCTTGTCTTTGGACACAAAGAAGAGCACTGTCCAAACAAGGCAAGACACCACCCAAACAATCCCGCCGATCATGTATGGCGTTCGGAACTTCTTGAACTCTTCCTCCTCCAGAACATCGTCATAAATGTGGAGGAGCTTTCCGTGCATACCTAAGCCAACGGCCAACGGTGCTAGTAGCAAAGCGATGATAAGGGCAAATAGCATTAAAACCGCCGTCGCGGGATTAGCCATCGGCCTCACTTCGATCTCAGTCGCGTTTGGATAAGAGGCCAAAATCTGCTTAGCGATGTTGATTTGGTCGGCGTTGCCATTCTGCCCCTTCAAACGTCTATGCACTTCTTTATCGCTAAAAAGCGAATCGAAGGAATGGTTTACATCAAGATTCGCCAGTTGACGAATCGCGATGCCGTCTTGAAATTTAACTTGATACTTCCCCTCCATGAAAAATCCCAGCTCTAATGATGGTTTATTTTTACGTATGCCCCACCAAAAATCGCCAAATAAGAACGCGCGGAACTGTAAAAAAAGAAAAACGTTGCCGTTAAGCAACGCTGGTGACGATCGCGGACCGTATCTTCTGTAGGCTCGCTTCCCTTAGGTCGCTAAGCAAGACGTCCCCTACTCCGAGGGAGGTGACCATGGTCTTGGCCTTATGAAGGGCGCTTTGGTTCATCTGGTCCACTTTGGTCAAAACGGTGATAAGAGGGATCCCCAAGCCGCTCAGGTAACGGATGAACTTCTTGTCGTCTTCCCCAGGTTCCCTACGAAGGTCCAATAGGAGCACGATGGACTTTAGGCTCTTCTCCTTCGCGTACTCTTCCACCATCCCCGCGAAGAAGATGGTGTTCATCGTCGCATAGCTCGTCGAGCCATAGCCCGGGGTGTCCACGAGGTAGAACTTCGAATCTACAAGAAAGTAATTAAGTAACTTTGTTTTGCCCGCCTTTTTGGATGAAAAAGCGAGCTTCTTCCCCGTTAAGGCATTGATCATCGTGGATTTTCCCACGTTGGTGCGCCCGAGCAAAAGCACCGCGGGCAGGCCATCTTTGGGATGGTCCGCCACGCGGGTGCAACTGGTCACGAAATCGGTTTTGCGGAAATCGGCTTTCATGCTTCCTTGGATACTAAGGCGACGGAGAGGGCGTCGTCGACGCACTTCATGTACACCACTTTCAGGGCATCCTTCACTTCTTGCGGAAGCTCGGAGACGTCCTTGCGGTTCTCTTCGGGGACGATGATGGTCTTGATGCCGCTACGCAAAGCCGCGAGGGACTTCTCACGTAGGCCACCGATGGCTAAGGCCTTGCCACGAAGCGTGACCTCGCCCGTCATGGCGACGTTGGCGTCCACCTTGGTGCCCGTGAGGCAAGAGATCAGCGCGGTGGTCATGGCCACGCCGGCGCTTGGGCCATCCTTGGGGACGGCGCCTTCGGGGACGTGGATGTGGATGTCGTTTTCCTGGAAGAGTTTAGGTTCGATTCCATAACGAACGGCGTTGGCCCGGACGTAGTCCAAGGCGATGGTCGCGGATTCCTTCATGACTTCGCCAAGTTTCCCAGTCAGGACGAGTCCGCCCTTACCCTGGAAATAGGTGACTTCGATGGGAAGGATGTCCCCGCCGAACTCGGTATAGGCTAGTCCCGTCACCACGCCGACTTGGTTCTCCTTCTCCTTCTTCGTCCCTTCGAAGATCTCCACGCCAAGGTGGCGCTTCACTTCTTCTTCGTTGACCAACACGGGCCGCTTCAGGTCAGGGTTTTTGAGCAACTCCACGATGACCTTACGGATGATCGAGGCAAGGAGGCGTTCCAATTGACGGACGCCGGCCTCCATCGTGTAATGCTCGATGATCTCCTTGATCGCGGAGTCATCGAACGTGATGTCCCCTTCGGTGAGGCCGTTAAGCTTCACTTGTTTGGGGATGAGGAAGCCATGGGCGATCTTCATCTTCTCGATCTCGGTGTAACTGGGCACCTCGATGAGCTCGAGACGGTCGCGAAGCGGCGCGGGGACGTTTTCCAAATAGTTCGCCGTGGCGATGAAGAGGACGTTGCTTAAGTCGTAAGGCTCTTCGAGATAATTGTCGTTGAAGGCGAAGTTCTGCTCGGGGTCCAATACTTCCAACAAAGCGCTGGATGGGTCGCCGCGGTAGTTCTGCCCGCCGACCTTGTCGATCTCGTCCAATAGGAACACGGGGTTATTCACGCCGGCCTTGGTCATGCCTTGGATGATGCGTCCGGGCATGGAGCCGACGTAGGTGCGGCGATGGCCACGGATCTCTGCCTCATCGGAAATGCCACCTAAGGCCGCCTTGAAGAACTTTCTCCCCAAGGCGCGGGCGATGGAACGTCCTAAGGACGTCTTGCCACATCCGGGCGGGCCATAGAAGCAAAGGATCGGGGCTTTGAGGTTGCCGGTCATCTTCTTCACCGCGAGATATTCGACGATGCGTTTCTTGACCTTCTCTAGGCCATAATGGTCTTCATCCAAGACCTTCTGAACGTTTTCAAGGTCCTCGTTGTCCTCGGTGTTTTGATACCAAGGCACGTTCATGATGGTCTCGATATAGGACATGATGAGGGAAGCCTCAAGCGAGGATTCGGGCATCATCTCGTAACGGCGAAGCTCGGAGAGGACCTTGTTCTTCACCGCCTCGGGGTAAGGATTCTCCTCTAACCGCTTGCGGATGCTATCTTCGGAGTGCTGGCTGGAAGGGTCTTCGCCAAGTTCCTGTTTAATCGCCTTCATCTTCTCGCGGAGAAGGTACTCTTTCTGGGCCTTTTCGCTGCTCTCGCGGACCTTGGACTCGAGTTTGTTGTCGATCTCGGCCGATTTCTCCGCCTCGGAAAGATAGGAGAGAATCAAGGAAAGCCGTTCCGAGATTTTGGCGAGGGAAAGCACCTGCTGCCGCTCCTCAAGGGAGAAAGGCAAATAGTTGGCGAGCAAATCCGCGACGTCCTCAGGATGGTTGGACTTGCCAAGCTGGGCAAGGGCGCTTCTAGGGACGCTGCCGGCGAAAACGCGGGAAGAGGTCACCGCGTCGATGACCTTCTTCGCCAAAGGAAGGTCCTCTTCGTCAAAGACGTCCTCGATGATGGAGGCCTCGGCGTAATAGGAGCCGTCCTCGAAGGTGATGTTCTCCAGTTTGGCCCTGCGGCTTCCGACCACGCGGATGCGCAGTCCTTCGCTGGAGGTGCCACTGGAGACGATGCGGGCCAACGTGCCCACGTCGAACACGCTTTCGGCGGTCGGGGTTTCGGTGGATTGGTCCTTTTGGGACACGATGAGCAAGAGGGAGTTGGTTTGCGCCTGGGCCGCTTCCACGGCGGCCACGGAGAAATCACGCCCGACGACGATCTCTTCCGACAAAGAGGGGAAGAGAACGAGCGCGCGGGCGATGAGAAGGGGCAGGCGGACTATCTTGCTGGAAGGGTTGGTTTCGGGCATGAATGCCTCCTTTCCGCCTCAAAGGGGATGAGGCGAGGTTATTGGTTGTTGGCGAGGAGGAAGTCCTGGAGTTTCTTCTGGCGGAGGGAATCGCGGAAGGATTCGATGTTCTGGCCATAGAGGGACTTCATCTGCTCGACGGTGGTGTTGCTGCCTTCGGCGATCTTGGCGAGTTCATGGTCGAGTTCGGCGTCGTCGACGAAGAGCTTTTCCTTCGCGCAGATCTCCAAGGTGACGAGGTAGGTGGTGAGGTTTTTGACGACGCCTTCGCGGAGCTCTTCTTGGAGTTGCTCCTGCGTTTTGCCGATGACGTCGAGGTATTGCTGGAAGGTCAAGCCATTGGATTCGACCTGCTTCTTGGTGTTTTCCATTTCGCGGGCGGCGTCGTCGTCGAGGATTTCCTTGGCGATTTCCACGCTGGCGCCGGCGACGATCTGATCAAGCAAGGCCTGGTAGTGTTCCCGTTCGTTCGCGTCAGCTTTTTCCTTAAGGAGTTTCTCCTTCTGGTGGGCCTTGAGCTCTTCGATGGTCTTCACGCCCTCGATGTCGAGTTCGGCGACGGATTCATCGGTGAGTCCGGGGATCTGTTTCTGCTTGACCTCGTGGATCGTGCAGGCAAACGTGGCGTCTTTGCCGGCGAGTTCGGCGACGTACTGGGCCGGGAAGGTGACGGCGACTTCGCGGGATTCGCCCGCCTTGACGCCCACGAGGGCCTCTTCGAAGCCCTGGATGAAGCTATGGGATCCGAGTTCGAGGGAATAGTTGTCGGCATGGCCGCCATCGAAGGCGACGCCATTGATGAAGCCATCGAAGTCGAGCACGACGGTGTCGCCCATCTTCGCGGGTTCCTCGGTGACCACGAGTTCGGCGTTATCCTGAAGCAATTTGGCGATGGAGTCGGAGACTTCCTGCTCGGAGACCTCGGCGACTTTACGCTCGGCCTTAAGGCCGGTATAGGCACCCAAGGTGACCTCGGGGGCGGTGACGACGGTGAAGCGGAAGCCGACGGTCTTGTCGTCGACTTTGGTGAGTTCGACGTCGGGATTGTGAAGCGGGCGGATCTTGGTTTCCTGCACCGCTTGGACGAAGACGTCGTTGACCATGTCGTTGATCGCGGTGTCGAGCACCTTGTTCGGATCAACGTGGGCCTTGATCATGGCCATGGGGGCTTTGCCGGGACGGAAGCCGGGGAGGCTCACCTTCGCGGCGAGTTTGCGGAAGGCCTTGGCTTGGGCGGCCTTCCAGTATTCCTCGTCAACTTCGACGTCGAGTTGGAATTTGCTCGTTTCGAGCTTGGTCAGGGTGTTTTTCATATTCGTTCCTTCAATAAAGCAAGTAGTACTATACGCTATCTAAAGATAGGTGCAAATGCTTTGCGCTCCTTTTTTATCCTAATAAGGGCGGGTTGGCCTCGATTTGCGTTGCGATCTTCTCCTTCAGGGCCTGCTGTTTGGGGGTAAGCTCCCCTCCCGTTTGGCCTAGATACCCTTTCGCCACTCCAAGTAACGCGGGCAGGAAATTCTTCTCTTCATCGGGCAATAAGAAGCGTCTGGGGTACCAACTCAAGGCGTAGAGGTCGAGCAACTCCCCCGCCGTTTGGGAGAGGCTCGAATCATTTAACGCCATGATTTGGTCGCGGAGCCTTTTGTACTCGGGTAGCCCATAGGGCGAGCCGATTTTGGCGGGCACCAAAGTGAACCGTTCGCCGTTTTTGACGAGCGTCACTTTCTTTTGGCATCCCTTCGCGGAAAGAAGCATCAAGGCATAGGTTTTGACATCGTTATGCCAAGGGCCGGTAAGCAATTCGGCAACCAAGCCTTCATAGTCCTCAAGTTCCCCCACTTTCTTCAACGCGTTTAAGGCGGAGAGAATCTCAAGGTCGCTGGAAGGAGAGGCCAAGCTCTCTAGCGCCTTCTCCAAATCCGGCGTGGCGCTTTGCTTGGACGAAAGGCGCATCGCCTGGATCGTGGAAGGCAACGCCGCAAGGGCTTCTTCCACGCGCTGAGAAGCATAAGGCAACAAGACGAACTGGGCGAGGTCTTCCTCCGCCTCGTCGAATTGCCCTAGAGCGAACCTTGTCTCGAAGTTGGCCTTCAAAGTAAGCAACGGATTCAAGGAGAACAGTTCTTCGCGATGGGAAACGAGGGTTTGGATCGCCTCGTTCCCTTTGCCTTTTTCAAGCAGCGCCGAGACGCGAAGAAACAATTCCTCGTCATGGAGGGAATCCTCGGGAAGCGCGATGGCTTCGTCGGTTTTGCCGTTTTTAAGTAGGGTCGCGATATCGTCCATGGCCCGTATTTTAGCAGACTAAAGGTGAAAGTGCTAATGATTTTTAGCGGAAAGTTGAACGCGCTTGAAACGGTAGGATCTACAAAAAAGTGCATCCTTAAAAGTGCCGAAATCTACAAAAAAGTGCATCCTCATTGGATATTTAAAGGCAAGTCTCCGCGTTTGCATTCGCCCCCGCATGTGGCATAAACTAATCGGGACATGGCACTATTCATTATCTGCGCGGGCATTTCCATCGCCCTGACCGGCCTTACCTATTATTTCGCCGGTCTGTACCAACAATGGTACTGGTTCTGGAGCATCCCGCTGATGCTTTATGGTTACTTCCTCGTATGCTTCGCCACGTGGCTATTGATCCTTTTCCTCGTTGGGCTTTTCGTCAAGGAAGATGAGGATTACATCTACCCGCCCAATCGCTTCTGCCAGTGGATGGTCAAGCAAACCTGCCGCGTCATCTGCTTCATTTTGGGCATGCGCGTGCATATCACCGGTCTTGGCAAACTCCCCAACGAAGGACCGGTCATGATCATCCATAACCACCTTTCCGTCTTTGACGAGATCGCCCTGGCCGCCTATTACCCCCACCTGATCCTATTCATCTCCAAACCCGAGAACTTCCGCATCCCCGTCGGGGGACCTTGGATGCGCTACGCCGGCTACCTCCCCATGAAACAAGGCGACATGAACGCCGGGAAGCGCGTCATCGAAAAAGCCGCCGGCTACATCAAGCGCGGCATCAACGTCTGCATCGCCCCCGAAGGGACCCGCAACAAAGACTTCCCCAACCCCGTCTTGCTGCCCTTCCATCCGGGTTCGTTCCATCTCTCCTTACAAGCCAAATGCCCCATCGTGGTGCTGGCCATCCAAAACACCAACTGCGTCTTGAAGCGCTTCCCGCGCCACTTCACCCACATTTACATCGACTGCGTGGGCGTGTTGCGTGCGGAGGAATACGAAAACCTCCCCACCCACGAAATCGCCGCCAAGACGCGCGACATGATCGAAAAGCGTTTGAACCGCAAAGACGCCCGTTTCTACCACTTCAAACCCAAGAAGAAGAAAGGTGACCCCGAAGAGGAGGCCTAAGCCCCTCTTGTCACCCCGCCCCTTATTGATAAGATAAGTCGCTATGGCATTCGGATTGATCCTGATCCTCATCGCTTCCATCCTATCCGGACTTACCTTTTACTATGGGGGCTTCTACCAATCCGTCTCCTGGCTTTGGCTTCCGTTTATCTTGGCCCTGGTCTACTTCTGGGGCCTATTCTTGGTCTACGCGTTATGCCTTGCCGCCTATGGCCAGGCCCTAAAGCGCCACCCCGAGAAAACCTTCCCGCCCACACGTTTCCCACAATGGCTGCTATCGGAAACCTGCTACGTATTGTTCTGGCTTTTCCGCGTCCGTTTCCACGCTTCCGGGGTGGGCAAAATCCCTAGTCCCAAAACCACGTTCATGATCGTGAGCAACCACCTCTCGGGCTTTGACCATGTGGGGCTGGCCTCGCTTTTCGTGCGCCACCGCTTCGTCTGCGTCACCAAGCAAGCCAACGCCGACGTCATCGCCGCGGGTGGGTTAATCCGTAGGGCCGGTTACCTTTCCATCGTGCAAGGAGACATCCTCTCCGGTACCAAGGTCATTGAGAAAGCCGGTGCGTATATCCGGGATAACGTCGCCTCGGTGTGCATCGCCCCCGAAGGGACGCGCAACAAAGACTTCCCCAACCCCACCGTGCTCCCCTTCCATCCCGGCTCGTTCCAAATGGCCTACATCGCCCAATGCCCCATCGTGGTGTTCGCCATCCAAAACACCAACGCCATCTTACGGCGTTACCCGTTCCGCTGGACCGACGTGTACTTCGACTGCGTCGGCGTGCTCGAATACGAGGAATACAAAGACCTTTCCCCCGCCCAACTGGCGGAAAAAACCCGAAACATGATTTTGCGGCGCTTCGAGCAAAAGGAAGCCCGTTTCTACCATCTTCCCCCGAAGAAGCAAAAGGAAAAGGACGAATCCCATGGCGATTGATCCCGCCGTGGTGGATTCCTTCGTGGCCAAGTTCAACGCCTTTTTCCGCACGAAGATGGAGGTGGTCGTCCAAAAGGAGACGCGCAGCTACCGCCTTCTGGACCAGTTTTTAAAGCGCTTTGCCCCCAGTAAGATCCCCAGCATGACGCTAGAGGAATATTGCTTTGCCAAAGGAAAGAAGGACACGATGTGCTATTGGCTGGACAACACTCTTCGTTCCTTGGGCGACATCCATATTTCCGGCCAATGCGGTTTCCAGAAGTTCGGCATCCAAAACATCGATGGGGCCTACGTTTTTAAGCGCATTAACCAGAACAATTGCAAATATGGGAACACGCCTGTGGAAGTCTATCGCAGCATCAATGAGGAACTGCGAAAAATCATCAAGGCCGCATCCGATTTCGATGTGGACGCGGTGGAACGCTGCATCCTGCCCGGCGTATTGAAATCCAAGTTGACCTATCTCTACGCGAAGGAAAAATGGATTCCCATCTACGTCCATACCGACCTAAACAAGCTCTTGGACGTTTTCCAAATCCCGCGCGAAAACGGGTGCACCCTTACCCGTAAGCGCATCCTTCTGTACCAGTTTTACCTCGAGGCCCAAAAGCGCATCCCCTTCCTCACCACGTGGGAATTCATGCACTTCATCTACTCTTCGGAAGGATATCGCAATGTCCTGCGTCCAGAAGAGAATACCTCTTCCATGGAAACTTCGTCCATGACGGAGGAGCCCTCCCCTAGCGAAGAGCAACAGGAAGAGTTGGACTTCGGAACGGGTGGACTGACCGACTTCGTGGGCACCTATACCATAGGGAAGGCGCTTGACGCCCCGCTGACCGCGACGCGAGCAAAACCAAGCGGTCCACGAAAACCCGATTATGAGGAGCTTCAAAGGCAACGCGCACGCAAGGGACTGATCGGCGAAACGCTGATCGTCAACGACGAAATCGCGAAGCTCCATAACCTGGGTGTGAACAAAACACCCGAGCACGTCGCTTTGGTGGACGATTCCTTGGGCTATGACATCCTTTCTTACGATGAAAGCGGAAACCCCATATACATCGAGGTGAAGACCACGACCTCCCATCGGATCGACGGGTTCTATCTCTCCGCAAAGGAAGTCGAGAAAGCCATTGAACTCGGGGGCCGATTCCGCCTTTACCGCGTCTATGACCTAGACGTGGAAGAAAAGACCTACAGCGTGGAAATATTCGATGGCGAAGCCCTTTTCGATGTCTTCAAACTACGGGAAACCAATTTCCTCGCCCTTCTTTCTTAGGAAGCCCCAGTCAGATGAGCCTCTACGTCACGTTAACCCAAAAAGGCAAACCCCGCGAAGTACCCACCCTTTTTCGCCTTCACGAAAAGGAGGCCTCACCCCAAGACTACGAAGCTTTCCTTTCGCAGGCGGAATCCAAACGGGTCCCATCCTTTGAAATCGCCTTCCCCTCCTCCCCTGAAAACGAGGGATCGTTCCTACCGTTCCTCGAAGCGTTATCGCTTCATCTCGCCTCGAAAGACGTCTCCGTCGGCATCTTGCTAAACGACCCCGATTTCCTAAAGCGAAACCTGAAGGCGATCCTTTCCCTCGGGGTCACCGTCCCCTCCTTCGGAAAGGAGGAAAAACGCGGGCGGCAAAAAGAAGAACCCCCTTTTGAGGAGGCTATTTTGGAAGGCGCGCCGCCCAATGGAAAACCCTTGTTGCATCGGCATGAAAGCAAAGGAAAGTCGCCACGGGCCTTCCACCCTTCCATGGGCGCGCCATCCGCCTCGCTATCTTTCGTGGCCCAAGACGTCCCCTACCCGCCTTTGGAGGAATCCTTCCATCAACGCTTGTTGAAGCTTTTGAACGAATCGGGGAAAAGCAACGCGGAGGTTTATCGGCGAGGCGGCATATCCCGTCAGGTGTTCTCCAACATTTTGTCTAACCCCGACGTCATCCCCACCAAGCCCACCGTGTTGTGCCTGATCATCGGCCTAGAACTCTCTTACCGCGAGGCCGTGAAGTTGCTGGAAACGGCCGGATATGCCTTGTCCCGTTCCATCCGTAGCGACGCCATCGTGTCCAAATACCTTAAAAGAGAGGTTTTCGATCTGATGGCCATCAACGTTGAGCTCGACGAATACGGCTGCCCTCCCTTAGGCTGGCATCCTCGCGACAACTGATTGTCAAATCCGGTTTGACCACCGTTTCCTTTCTCCCCTCCATACTTTTGGCATAACCGAAAAGGAGGGTTAGAAAATGAACGACATCACCGAACTGGTCATCATCATCGACCGCAGCGGATCCATGCACGGACTGGAGGAGGACGTCATCGGCGGATTCAACTCCCTGATCGAGGCCCAGCGAAAGGAAGGGAAAGCCAAAGTCACCACCATCTTCTTCTCCGACAAGGCCGATTTCATCCATGAGGAGGAAGACATCGACGACGTCAAAGACCTCGATAAGAGGAGTTACGTCCCAAGCGGCTGCACCGCCTTGCTCGACGCGATCGGCAACGCGATCGGTTTCGTCAAGGCGCGCCACGCCAAGCTGAAAGAGGAGGAACTCCCCAAAGCCACCATCTTCTCCATCATGACCGATGGGCTGGAGAACGCCTCACGCGAATATGGTTACCATCAAATCCACGACATGATCGAGATGCAGAAGAAATGCGGTTGGGAATTCATCTTCCAAGCCGCCAACATCGACGTGAAGCGCGAGGCAACCCGCCTAGGCATCCACCCTAACGACGCCATGGGATTCATGGCCACCTCCAAAGGCGTGCGCCACGAAATGGAAGCGGCCAGCGAAGCGATTCTGCGCTACCGCAGGAAGAAATAACTTCCTCGCAAAGAAAAGACGGGCCGGCGTTGGCCTGTCTTTTTGCGTCTTCTAGCGATCCGCAACGTTCCCATCTGACTTCGTGCACCGGCTCGGCCATGAAAAAGACACTGCTTTCGTGGTTCATTCCGCCTTGGGCATCAAAAGGGGATGGCTTCAGGGAGAACCGCGTAATGGATGGTGATTTCCACGCGATCGCAGTAGTAATTGACCACGGCGTTTTTCACGAAGTCCACAATTTCGTCACGCTTTAGCTTTTCCACGCGACCGTCGACGTATTTCCGGATTGCGGATTTATCCGTTATGTCGATTTCGTTCTTGGATAGAACGCATTCATGGATACAGCATTCGCCCGTTTCTTCGCTATACGGAATCACTTCGGAAGAAAGCAACCTTCGGCTGCCGAACTCCCTCATCTCTTCTTCCGTCAATTCCCGTTCTTCGCTTTTGACCACACGGTACACCGTCTTTTTCGTTTTCCCCAAATCAAGTTCCTCGGTGGTGTATTCCCTGGCGGCTTCGCGCCTGTCCAGATAATGGATCTTTTTATGTTCTTCGTTCAAATCGCATCCCTCGTAGGGGGCGCTGCGGCCGGGGATTATGATTTGGTTTCCCTTCTCATCGATGGCGAAAAGGTTGGTGAAATCGCCGCTTATGAGTTTGGCAACGGTTTTTTCTTTTTGGACGACCACCGTTTCATCGGACCACGAAAAACTCGTTTGGGGGTAATAGTCTTCCCCCTCAACGGTCATGTATACCGTTGGATCGCAAAAGCATAAGAGTCATCCATTCCGTCTTCTTTTTCGCCACCCGAACGAATTCCAATTTTCTTTTATAACCAAAACTTGCCATATCGTTTTCCCTTTTGCATAAGAATCGTCGCGATTTCTTATCAAGCAACCATCGAACCGAATAGGCCGTTCATTCTTTTCATGCGCGCATGGCAGGCGCCTTTTACGGAATCAAACGGTTCTTCGAATCGGCGTAAAAAAGGCATTTGAACGCATAGACGCAAATGCCGCATGGAACGTTTTGGCCCGCCCGTGCCGACTCGAACGGCAGACCCACAGCTTAGAAGGCTGTTGCTCTATCCAACTGAGCTACGGGCGGAGCAGGCTCTAATATAGAGCAAACGTCCCCGACCTTCAACAAAGCCTTTTCACAAGGCTTGCCCACCCTTGCTCAATCCTTTAAACCAAAGTTGTGCTTGGGCTAGGTAAGCCGGTTGGCCTGCCTAGCCTTTTATTTCACGCACTTTGTCCAGGATCAAGTAGACGAGGAACAGCACGACGATCAGGTCGGTCATTCTCTCTTCCTTTCCAAGGGTGGGGCAAGCCAATGGGTCATTCGGCATAACTAGCCTCCTGACGTAGATAATTATCCCATGTCGAAAGAATGAAAAGAATATATGCAGCAAATTCTGATTTTTTCGATATAACGGAGTTAATCTTTTCTTTTTAAGACACTGTATAAATGCCGTTTTACGGGAAAACGAACCGTTTCATCCCCTGCGAAATCCCAGATGCTCTCCGTTTCCTAATCCTCCTCGATTCGTTGCCTTTAGACTAAGAGGAAACCACATGGCAAACAAACTTCATTTCGTCGAGCTTATCCATGAAGAGAAGAAACGAAGGGGCGACAGTTACATTCGCGAAGCCTTTTACGCCCTACCGAGGACGAGTTGGCCGAAATCAAAGAAGAGATGGCGCACTACTACATGCTGGAAGACTTCAAGTCCGACTCCGACAACTGGGAGCACGGCGAATGCGGCGGAAGGTCTGGCTTCCGCTACCGTGCCGGGTTAGAAACCCTCGAAGACTTCCTAGAGCCTTTATGTATCCTAAAGAATGGTCGCTTCGAAGGCGTCATTCTTAACCTTAGACACAACTCATCGAAGCGACGGGCCATCTTCCTGATCGATGGCGCCACCTATAGCCTTCGTAAATGGAGCGAATATGACGAGCTATTCGCCTTTGGGCCGAATGAAATTGGTCGCGACCTTAGGCTCTTCCTGAAGCAATTCGGGATGGGCTTTTTTCGCTTCGGCTATGGCGGTCATCAAGAAAACCATCCGTTTCGCGACGACGCGGGCGTTGCGCAGCCCTTCCGCGTCCAAAGCGATTTCCCCCGCCCCGCCGCCGAAGCCATTGTTCCAATAATCGCCCGAAGCCACGGGCATGCCTGAGATCGTGAAGTATTTGTTAAGCACGTCAAAGCTCGCGGTCGTGCCACCCCGCCGGGCGATGGCGAAGGCCGCGCCCACCTTATAACGTTTTTCAAACCGGGAGCTTTGGAACAAACGGTCCAAAAGCGAGATCAGGGTGCCATTGGGCGAAGCGTAGTAGACGGGGCTAGCCACCACCAGTCCATCGGCTTCCTTGAACCGTTTGGAGAGGTCATCGATTTCGTCATGGTAGGCGCAACCTTCGTGGGTATGGCAGTATCTGCACGCCATGCATCCGGAGATCCTTTTGCCCGCGATGGAATAGGCGTCCACCTCCACACCGAGGGAAGCAAAGACGTCTTTCGTCTCATTCAATAGTTTCGTTGTGTTTCCTTTTGGGCGCGGAGAGCCGTTGATGATCAATACTTTCATATATATTCCTATCCCTTGTTGCCATGAAGCTTTTTATATAAGGCGAGAGCGGACTCCTCGGGGATGATTTGGGAGAGTTCCCCAAGCGAGGCCCCCAGAAGCGCATCGATGCTCGGATAAGTGGATTGAAGTTTTTCCCTGCGCTTTGCGCCTAGCCCAGGAACGCCGTCGAAGATCGAATTGACCATCGCCTTGCCCCGCTTCTGGCGGTGGAAGGAAATCGCATAACGATGCACTTCGTCTTGCATGCGCATGAGCAGAAAAAACAAAGGCGACTTGGCGTCGAGGGGGTAAGTCTTCCCTTCCCCATCGATCAACCCGCTGGTCTGGTGACGGTCGTTTTTAAACAAACCATAGACGGGAATGTCCACGTGGACTTGGCTTAATCCTTCTTGGGCTGCGTGGACTTGGGGCAACCCACCATCGACCAGGATGAGGTCCGGGTATTCCGCCCCCTCTTCCTTCAGCCGTCCATACCTTCTTCCCACGACGTGGGCCATCGAATGGTAATCGTCTCCCGCCACGTCCTCGGGAAGCAAAAACTTGCGGTACATCTTCTTCGCGGGGGCGCCGTTGACGTAGCACACCATCGCCCCTACCGGGCTAGAGCCTTGGAGGTGGGAGTTATCGAACAGTTCAATCCGCAATGGGGTGTCCATGCTTAGCAATTCGCCAAGCTCGTCCAGAATCGCGGCGTTATCGTCCTCTAACCTTGCGGTGAGGAAATGGGCGTCCAACCCTTGCCGGGCGTTTAAGGAAGCGATCGAAATGACGTCGCTTAGTTTCCCTTCTTCCGGAACCTGAACGATGACGCCTTCATAAATGCAGGCGAGGGCTTCCTTGGCCCCTTGGATACGGGTGACCACAAGAGGCGGCAATTCGTGGTTTTGGTAGTACTGCAAAACGCAATCCAACGCGGTTTCCTCAGGGGAAAGGAAACTCGGCACCACGTGGGTGGTTTTGCCAAGCAACTTCCCTCTGCGGTAGGTCAAAATGGCCAGGCAAAGATAAGAATCCCGCTCAGCGAAGGCAAAGACGTCCCCGTCGCGAATGGAAGAGGAGATCTCCACGCTTTGCCCTTCGGTCACGTGTTCTAGGGCATCGATGCTTTTCTTGCATTCGCCGGCGGTCTCATAGTCGAGCCGTTCCACCGCTTCGGCCATGCGTTTCCTCAGCAACGCCACCGCCTCGCCGTTATCCCCGTTCATGAAACGTTTGATGGACGAATAAAGCTCTTCCGCCTTTTCCTTCCCCAAAGGTTTGATGCACGGGGCCAAGCATTGGCCCATCGAATAGTAAAGGCAAGGCTTGTTCGGGATATGGGCGCACTTTCGCGTAGGGTAGATCTTGTTGAGCAAATCGATGGTTTGCCTGGCGGCGAAGGAACTGGGGAATGGGCCAAAGTAGAAATAATGGGAATCCTTGGTGTCCCGCGCGATCTTAAGCATCGGATCGTCATGCCGTTTCAAGGCGATATAGGGATAGTGGCTATCGTCCATCAGCATGATGTTGTAACGGGGGTAATGCGTCTGGATGAGGTTTTGTTCCAAGATGAACGCCTCTTTGTCGCTGCCGACGATGATGGTCTCGAAATGGTCGACGTGGCTCACCATCGCCGCGACCTTCCCACTTTGGGGTCGCAAAAAATACTGGCTGACCCTGTTTTTGAGGTTTTTGGCTTTGCCAATGTAAATGATCCGGTCGGAGGCGTCCTTCATCAAATAGACGCCAGGGCGGTCCGGGAGCAAGGAAATCAGCCGGCGGAGTTTCTCGCTGATCATTTGAGGTACACCACCGTCGCGCCGCCACCGCCTTCGAACTCCCCGCCTAACTCAAAGCGGTCCACGAAGGAAGAATGGGCCTTTAGATACGCATGGGTGGCCCGACGCAATATGCCCGAGCCAAGACCATGGATGACCCGGACCCTTTTGAAGCCTTTGAGCCGGCAGCGGTCCAAATACTTATCGAGTTCCGCCATCGCCTCCGCCTCACGCATGCCAATCAAAACGATTTCCAAAGAAAGCCCTTGCTCGGGAAGGGCGTCCACGTCCACTTTCGGGGCGGCTTTTTTGGGGACAGGGGCTTCCGCGGGCACCAAGCATTTGGCGTCGATACGCACGGTCATGCCCTCAGGGGTGAGAAGCTCAGAACGTTTGCCATCTAACTTTTGGATGCGGCCTTCCACGCCGAAAGAGGGCGCGGAGGCGTAATCGCCCACTTGAAGCGGATGGTCGAAACTTGGGCCTTCTTGCTTTTCCTCTAGCGCATCCAAATTGGCTTTGGCCTTGATCGCATGGTGGAGCTTAGCGTCGGGGGAAGATAGGTCGCGGATCGCCTGTTGGATCTCTTCCTGGGCTTTTTCCAGAAGCCGTTGCTTTTCCAAGCGGCATTCTTCCTCAAACTTCTCCTGCTTCTTCGCTAGTTCTGCCTTAAGCCGTTTGTTTTCCGTCAAAACCAAGGAAAGCTCTTCTTCCTTTTTGGAAACAGAGGCTGCCTTTTCTTCCGCTTGAAGCGTCAATTCGGACAGGTGGCGCAGCTTCCCTTCGACGGAGGAATCCTCCTTTTGCAGGAATTCTTCCGCCCGGGCGATGACCGAAGAAGGCAAGCCTAAACGCCTAGCGACGTCTAATCCATAGGATTCGCCAGGATAACCGACGCGGAGCACATAAGTGGGCGAAAGCGTCTTCTCGTCGAATAAAAGCGAGGCGTTTTCCACGTCGGTGGAAGATAAGGCATAGGACTTTAGCCCCTCGAAATGGGACGAGACCAACGCGTAGCAACCGATGCTTTTGAGTTCCTCCACGATGGCCAAGGCAAGGGCTTCCCCTTCCTTGGGGCTGGTGCCCGTGCCCACTTCGTCCAAAAGCACCAAATCCTCTTTCTTCACCGAAAGGAGAATGTCCTTGATGTTGCCGATATGGCCGGAAAAAGTGGAAAGGTTGTCGAATAAGGATTGGCTGTCCCCAATGTCCACCACCACGTTTTCGAATTCAGGGATCTCCGCCCCTTGCAAACAAGGCAAGGGAAGGGCCATGGCAAACATCATGCAGATGGTCCCCAATGTCTTTAACGCGACCGTCTTCCCGCCGGCATTGGGGCCGGAAAGGACCAAAATGGGGCGGCTGGGAGACAAGGAGAAATCGTTCGCGACGACTTTGTTTTTGGGGATTAGCGGATGTCTAGCGCCCGGCAAAAACAAGGAGCCATCGACGCTTTTCTCCCCCAAATGCCCATTGATTTCCCGCCCATAAAGGACTTTGGATTGATGGAAGTCCAATTGCCCGATGGTTTGGTTAATGAAGGAGAATTCCGCCGCGCTAGTTCCTAGTAGCCGAGACAAGGAAGCCAAGATCCTGCGGATCTCCTCCTTCTCCTCGGCTTGGAGCAAAGCGATGTCATTTTGCAAGCGAAGCAAAGCTTCCGGCTCAATGAAAGCGGTGCCTCCCGAAGAAGAGACGTCTTGGACATAGCCCCGAACCTGATGCTTGTGGGCGTTAGCCACGGGCAAAACGTAATGCCCGTTGCGCATCGTCCAGGAATCCCCGGAAAGGAAGCCACGGTTTTCGTTAAGGATGGCGTCCAAGCGTTTGGTGATTTCCTTTTGCTTATGGGCGATGGAGGAACGGATCCGCTTTAGTTCCACCGATGCGGTGTCCTTGATGGACAGGTCTGGGGCAAGGACGCGCAATATGCCTTGGCGGAGCGGTTCAAGCGTAGGCAAGCCCAACACGAGGGAACGGATGCCTTCCCCTTGGGTGGCGTCGCGCAAATGGGCCTTCAGGTCTTTGACTTGGTTGAGGTCGCTTAAGACGCGGGAGAAGTCAAGTTCCCCAAGCGTCCCGCCTTTTTTGGCCATGTCCACACGAGAGGACAGGTCACTGGAGGAAACGATGGGAAAAGGACCGACCTCGTCGACGATCCCTTGCATGTCTTTGAGATAGATGCGTTGCCGATCCCTCTCCTTAAGTGGAATCGGGCGCAAGGCCAAAAGGGCCGCCTTGCCCTGCTCGGTGTGGGCGAAAGAGGCGACCTTGGCCACCACTTCGGATAACTGAAGCACCTCAAACGCGTCTTGCATGGCTCCCATTATCCCCCCACGCTAAGCGAAAGACAAAGGAATTGGCTTTGCCAAAGTACCCTCTAAGCCTTTCGCCCCCCTAGGGCAAAGCGTATGATGGTAAGGATGGAACCTTCCCGAAACGTCACCTTGTCCCTGCCTGACGAGGCCATCGCCAAGATGGAGGTTTTCTATGCCGAGTTCGAGAAGGAAAACCCTTCCCCCTACGTCGACTTCTTCGCCGTCGGCGAGGAGGTGGCCATCACCGTGTACCGCAAAAAGAAGGACGGCTGCCGCAAGGTCGTCTTCCAAGGGGAGAAGGCCGAATACGAATCCTCCATCTGGAAGAGATATTGCCCCCCTGTCGAAACACCAAGCAAACCCACGCTGCTCTCGTTAAGCCTCGGCGACCAGATCGGATCCGACGAGGTCGGGACCGGGGATTTCTTCGGGCCCGTGATCGTCGTGGCGGCCTATGTCCCCACGAAGGACCTTCCCCTATTGAAAGAGCTGGGCGTCACCGATTCCAAGGCTTTGTCCGATGAACGGATCCGCACCTTGGGGCCCGAACTGCTCCAGCGGCTTGACCATTCGCTTTTGATTTTGGATAACCCCAAATACAACGAAGTCATCGCCAAAGGCGAAAACATGAACTCCATCAAGGCCAAACTGCATAACCGCGCCTTGCTTAACGTCTCCGCCCGTCACGTGAAGACCGCCATCTACCAAGACCAATTCGCCGCGCCAAAGCTCTACTATTCCTATCTGCAAGGCGAAAAGGAAGTATGCAAGGGCATCATCTTCGCCACCAAAGGCGAATCCAAGTTCCCCAGCGTCGCCGCGGCCAGTTGCATCGCCCGTTACGTCTTTCTCTGCAAGATGGAGGAGATGGGGAAACGCTACGACATGGAATTCCCTTTGGGGGCGGGGCCTAGCGTCAACCGCTTCGGCAAATCCTTCGTGAAACGTTTCGGCGTCGAAGAACTCCAAAAGGTGGCCAAGGTTAACTTCGCCAACATGAAAAAAATCCTTCCGCAGGAATAAACCAAAGGGGGCATTTGGGAAAATACCTTTCCCTTTCATTCTGTCCGCTTTTGAGCGGGGGCTTCTCGGGCAAGGCTTTTCTTTTGCTTATTTCAGTTGTCCTAACACTTCCAGGAAATGTGGTGGCAACGAGCAGGAGAAGGTCATCCTCTCCCCTGTTTTTGGATGGGTCAGCGTCAGTTCGTAGGCGTGGAGAAGCTGGCCCTTATCGTATATTTTGCGGTTGCCCGCCCCATAAAGGGGATCCCCGAGCACGGGGTGGCCAATGTATTCCATATGGACGCGGATTTGGTGGGTCCTGCCGGTCAAAAGACGGCAGCTCACCAGACTGACGCCGCTTTCCCGGAAACGTTGCTCGACATGGAAGAACGTCACAGACTCCTTGCCTTTAAGGTCTACGCAATACTTCATCGGCTGTTTTTTGCTACGCGCGATGGGCGCGTCGATCTTGCCATCGTCTTCGGGAATCACCCCAAGGACCAAAGCCTTATAACGACGGTTCATCGAATGGTCGGAAAGCTGTTTGGACAAGGAGAGGAAGGCTTCCTCCGTTTTGGCGACGCAGAGCAACCCCGAGGTGTCCTTATCGATGCGATGGACGATGCCCGGACGGCTGGCGTCCCCACCGGAAAGTTTGATTCCCGCATGGATGAGCGCGTGCAAAAGCGTACCCGTGGGGTTACCATTGCCCGGATGGACGACCAGCCCGGCAGGCTTATTGAGGACGAGGATGTCGTCATCTTCATACACGACGTCCAAGGGGATGTCCTCGCCTTGCAAAACGGGTTTGGATTCCTCGGCCTCCCCTACCTCGACGAGGTCGTTTTCCTCTAACGGGTAATGGGCTTTTTCAATGGCCCCGTTCACGGTCACTTTGCCCGCCTTGATCAAGGCGCTGGCCTTAGAACGAGACAGGGTGAATCCCGACTTGAAAACGGCTTCGTCCAAGCGAAGGCCAACGAGTTCTCCTTGGGCGATAAAAGACTTCATTCGTCCTTTTTCTCCTCTTTTTGAGCAGGGATTTCGTCTACTTGTTTATTTTCTTCAACATTTTCCTTCGCGAGGGTGGAAGGCGCGCTTTGAAGGCGCGGGTCCTCCGTGTTCGAATCGTTTTTCCCATCGCGGATGAGGTCGATGACCAGAACCACCAACAGCATCAGGATGCCGATGGTCAGACACGCGTCGGCGAAGTTAAACGTGGCGAACGGATTGAAGAATCCGCTGGGGGCGCCAGGGCCTCCGCCAAGATAGAACTGAAAAAAGTCGATGACCCCATCGAATCCCGTCGTCCCGCTCCAATAGAACGCGCGGTCGATGAGGTTTCCCACCGCCCCCGCGCCAAGCAATACGGCGATGATCTTCTCCACGGGTTTCATCTTGGACTCGTGGGTCAGGTAATAGAAGAAGATGGCAAAGGACATCACCACCGAAATCGTGATGTTCAGCACCCTGCCCCACACGCCCCAGCCCGAACCGATGGAAAAGGCGACGGCGGTGTTATAGGACTTCGTGATGTAAAAGAAATTGGGGATGACCTCAATCGGCGAGGCAAGTGGCACCAACGACTGAACGAGCCACTTCGAAAGGAAGTCGACGCCCACCAGGACACCGGCGACCACCAAACCGATGATCAGCGATTTGGTCCAGGTCACCTTCATCTTACTCATGGAAACCCTCCAACGCCTTCGCGCACCGCGGGCAGACCTCGACGTCCACGAAGGAGACCAAAGAGGCGACCTTCAAGCGGCAGCGCGGGCATAACGGCGCTTCGTAGACCGAGGCTTCGCAGGCATCTTCATCACCCTCGCTTAAAGAGATGGAAGAGACCATGAAGAACTTGGAAAGAAGCTCTTCATCGACGTTTTGTAATTGCTTATATAGTTCCTTATTCGAAACAGACAAAGAGATGGAAGCCTCCGTCGAACGTCCGATGACGCCCTCCGCGCGCTTTTCTTCAAGGCACTTTAACGCCACGTCGCGCAGCGCCTTAAACGCATCGAAGGAAGATAAAAGCCCCGCGTCAAGGTCGCTGGCTTTCGGCATGTCCTCAAGCTGTGGCGAGGTCTTCTTCGCGTCGGGGAGATGGTGGTACACCTCCTCCATCGTGAAGGGGAGGATGGGGTTAAGCAGCAAGCAAAGTTTCCAGGCCAATTCATGGATGACGGAGACGATGGCCTTCCTTCTCGGGCTGGAGGATCCGTCGCAATAAAGGATGTCTTTCGCGTAGTCCAAATAAAGGGAGGAAAGGTCCCCGGACATGAACAAGGTGATCTTGTCCACCACCGCGCGGAAATCGTAATGGGCATAAGCCTCGTTGGACGATTTCACCACTTCGTGCAGACGCGCTAAGACGTAACGGTCCAAAAGCGAGTATTCCTGCTCGCCTTCTTGATAATCGGAAAGGTTGCCCAACAAGAACTTAAAGGTGTTGCGGATCTTACGGTAATTGTCCGCGGCGGTTTGGATCGTGGTCTGGCCTAGACGCGCGTCGGCTTGGTAGTCCACGCTGCCGGCCCAAAGGCGCAAAATGTCCGCGCCAAATTCGGAGATGATCTTATTGGGATCGATGCCATTGCCGGAGCTTTTCGACATCTTCTGCCAGTTCTCGTCCATGACGAAGCCATGGGTCACCACGGTCTTAAACGCGGGGACGCCCGTAACGGCAAGGGAAAGGATAAGCGAAGAGTTGAACCATCCGCGGTACTGGTCGTTGCCTTCTAGATACAAGTCGCAGGGATAGCCGAGTCCGCGTTCCTTCATCACGCCATTCCAGGAAGAGCCCGAATCGAACCAAACGTCCATGATGTCGGTCTCTTTGGTGAAACCGCCATTGGGGGAGGCGGGATTGGAATAGCCTTCCGGGAGCAAATCCTTCGCTTCGCGCTGAAACCACACGTTGGACCCGTGTTCGCGCACTAAGGAAGCGATATGGTCGAACACTTCCTTCTCCAGAATCGGCGAACCGTCCTCGTTATAGATGATGGGCAGAGGCACGCCCCAGACGCGCTGACGGGAGATGCACCAATCCGCGCGGTCTTTGATCATGTTGACCATCTTGGCTTCGCCCCAAGCGGGAACCCATTCGACGTTTTTGATCGCTTCGAGCAACTGCTCGCGGATCGGCGAGATGGAGCAGAACCATTGCGGCGTGGCGCGGAAGATGACCGGCTTTTTCGTCCGCCAGTCATGGGGATAGCTATGGACGATGTCGACGCGGGAAAGCACGCGGCCCTCGCTGGTAAGACGGTCGACGACCATGTCGTTGACGGTCTCATAGAAGACACCGTTGAGCGCATCGCCCTCAAAGGTGCGATAGACGCCCTTCTCATCCACCAAACCCTGCGGCTTGATGCCGTATTTGGCGCACACGTTGAAGTCATCCAAACCATGGTCGGAGTCGGTATGGACGCAGCCGGTGCCCGCGTCATCGGAAACGAATCCCGCGAGCATCACCAAGCTATCCTTTTCCGGATAGATGGGTTGCTCGCAGACGATTCCCTCCAATTCCTGTCCCTTAAAGGAGGCGATTTCCTCGCACTTGGTTAGGCCAAACTGCGCCTGAAGATTCTCTTTCAGCGAAGAAAGGAAGACGAGCTTGCCCTTCTCGGTGTCAAACAATCCGTAATCGAAGGCGGGGTTTAAGGTCACGCCTTGGTTGGAGGGAAGGGTCCAGGGAGTCGTGGTCCAAATGACGAAGCTGGCATCGAGTGGCAATTTGCCTTTGCCGTCTTTGACCCGGATCGGCACATATAAGGTCTTCGCGGTCACGTCGTGGTATTCGACCTCGGCCTCGGCAAGGGCGGATTCGCTGCTCCAGGACCAATAGACGGGTTTGAAGCCTTTGAAGATAAGCCCCTTCTCCGCCATCGCGGCGAAGGCCTCGATTTGACGGGCCTCGAACTCAGGCTGAAGGGTCAAATACGGATGGTCGTAATCCCCAAGGCACCCTAAGCGACGGATCTGCTCTTTCTGCAGTTCCACTTGGCCTTTGGCGTATTCCTCGCAGATATGGCGGAATTCGGTGACCGGGGTCTTCTTGCGGTCGACGCCGGATTTGGCGACCTTTACCTCAATCGGAAGGCCATGCGTGTCCCAGCCAAAGACGAACGGGGTGCGGTATCCCGCCATGTTGCGGTAACGCACGACGAAGTCCTTCAGACAGCGGTTTAACGCGTGCCCGCAATGCATCGACCCATTCGCGTACGGCGGGCCATCATGAAGCGCGAAACAGGGGGCGTTGACCCGGTTATCCAGACTTTGGGCGTAAAGTCCCTCTTCCTTCCATTTGTTCACTAACGCGGGCTCTTTTTCCGATAGCCCCGCCTTCATCGGGAAATCCCCGGAAGGCATGCGCAACGTTTTCTTCAGTTCCATGATTCAACCTCCAGAATATAAAACGCCAGGCCACAAGGACGCTGGCGCGCGGTACCACCTTGTTTCCCCAAAAAGATATTTGGGACGCTTGAACCACCCTTAACCCGGATGAATGGATCCCCCTACGTATCGAGGGATGCGCTTGGAAGTGATGTCCGCGGGGATTTTGCCTTTTCTCAGCTTCGGCAAGGCTCTCTGTCAACTTTCCCGCGGCGCGTCTTCGTCATCGCGCAGGCATATATTACTCTCGCGTGTGGGAGAAGTCACCCCCGTTTTCCCTTAAGGAAATTGGGGAGGATTTGGGACGCGGTGGACTCTTGCTCGTCCTCGACGGTCCCTTCGGGGCTTCCTTCCTCCTCGGCGGGTTTGGTCTCGCCGGAAGTGGCGCCCAGACGGCTGAGGGGGTTGAAGGACGGGACGGTCGTGAAGTCGAAGTCCTCGGTGAAGTCGCTGGCGATGACCGAGACCAGGATCATGTCATCGAGGTTCTCGTTGATGGAGACGCCGAACTTGATGTCGATGGTGTTGCCCGCCTGCTCGATGATGCGGTTGACGCATTCTTCCGCCTCATAGAGGGAGACGTTCAACCCGCAGGTGACGGCGCAGATGGCGCGCCGGGCGCCCGAGATGGACGCTTCAAGCAAAGGACTGGAAATGGCGGACTCGGCCGCATCGGCCGCTTTGCGCGGGCCGGTGCCGAAACCAAAGCCGATAAGGGCGATGCCCGATCCCTTCAACGTGCTTTGCACATCGGCGAAGTCGAGGTTGATGACGGCGGGGAGCAAGATGAGGTCGGTGACGGTCTTCACCGATTGGGCGAGCACCTTATCCGATTCCTCAAAGGCCTTGGAGATGGGCTTATTGCCCGAGGCCATGAGCAGTTTGTCGTTACTGACGATGATGATCGAGTCGACCGCGTCCTTTAGCTCGGACAGGCCCGACACGGAATGGGCGATGCGGGTTTTGCCTTCGAAGGTGAAGGGACGGGTGACGATGCCGATGGTCAACGCTTTGCACTCCTTGGCGATCTGGGCCACGATGGGGGCCGCGCCGGTGCCGGTGCCTCCGCCCATGCCCGCGGCGATGAACACCATGTTCGCGCCGTCGACGATCTTGCGGATCTTGTCTTTGGAAGCCAAGGCGGCCTTTTTGCCGATCTCGGGGTCGCCGCCTGCGCCTAAGCCTTTGGTAATCTCCTCGCCAATGACGATGCGGTTGGGCGCCTTGGAGGTAGCCAAGGCTTGCTTATCGGTGTTGAGCACGAAAAACTCGACGTTGTCGATGTGCTCGTCCATCATGCGGTTGACCGCGTTGCTGCCAGCCCCACCCACGCCGATGACGACGATGCGGGCCACTGGCTCGAAATTGTCTAAGTCCATGGATTCTTCCATACGTTGGCCTCCTTTTATAAGGCGTCGTTGTCCGGGGAGCTGCGCCCGGGCTTGGGTTTGGGTTTCTTTTCGTTTCCGCTGACGCGGGAGACGGTCCCCATGCCGTGGTAGTTGTCTTCTAACGAACCGACGTATTTACCGCTATTGAGCAATAGCCCCAGTAATCCGGCATAGCCCCGATCCCTTGCGCCGATGCTGCGCGGAATGGGATAGAAGCGTTCCCGCTGGGGGAAGGCCTTGGCCATGAATAGGTCGATGCCGCGAAGTCCGCTTGCGCCGCCGGTGAAGACGATGGGCAAGGTGTCGAATTGGCCGTTATAACGGCTTAACACCGAGGAGATCGCGTTGCTTAGCATCGCCACGCTGGACTCAAAGAAGGATTCGATCACGCCGTTAAGGTGCACCTGGTCGAATTCCTCGGCGAGGTTATCCTCCCCTAAGGGCAAAGGAGGTTCGTAGTCCCGGAGCTTCTGACGGAAGCCGTATTCGACCTTGAGCTTCTCCGCCGTGGCGAAGGTGCAGCCAAACGCCGTGGCGATGGCTTCGGTGAGGTCATCGCCCCCGCCGCCATAGAAGCTGGCGCTGGAATACGGGGCTCCTTCCCCGATGAGGGAAGCCACCGTAAGGCGTGCCCCCATGTCCACCAGCACGTAGGTGGCGGGAAGGTCGGGATAGGTCTTGAAGAGTTCCGCGATGCAATAGGTCGAGACCGAGGATTTCTTCACGCGGAAGCCCGCTTGGTTCACGATGCGGTTGTAATGGGAATACACCTTCTCGGGAAGGGTGTGGATCTTGGCCCGGATGGTGAGCGAGGTCGACTTCTCGCCTAACGGGGGATTGCCATAGCGGGTGCCGTTATCGAGGATGAACTCATCGGGGATGATGTCGACGATGACGTTGCCCCCCTCGACGGGTTCCTTCTTCACCAAGGAGACGACGTTGCTGATGTCGATTTTGGCGATTTCGTTGGTAGGCGAGACGACGTTGGTGGTCTTGTCCGACTTGCACACGATGAGCCCGATGGGCGGGAGGATGAAGCAGATCTCGGAAATGGAAATGCGGAGGTGCGCCGCGTCATCGGCCACGTTATGGAGTTCGGCCAAGGAGCGGATGAGTCCGTTGGGGTCGCTGATTTGGCCGTCCTTGATGAGCCCGGGGCATTCCTTTTTGCGGCGGTAAAGCACGACGGGAGCGCCGCCGAGTTCGTAGCCGATCAACACCTTGATGGCGTCGGAGCTAATTTCAAAACAAGCCGTGAGTTTTTCCATTTCGCGTATATGTTAATATACGTTTTCGCGTTTGGATAGGATTATCGGTACGGAATTGGTAGTTTTTTGGCCTGTTTTTCCCCGAGCGTTTCCCAAAGTGGATGCACGGGGTGCGCCGATTGCGTTTTAACGATGCGAAACCATGGGCTCCACGCAAAATGAAAACCCCTAGGGAGGGAGACCTAGGGGCGGGGAAAAGAGGCGTGGGGATCAGAGGGTCAACGCGCTTTCCACGGGAGGCTCTTCGCTGGAAACCGACGCGATTTCGTCGGCGCGGGCTTCCTCGGCGGCGTTGACGCCGGCGGCGATGGCCACCGGGGTCGCGAGGGCAAGAAGGGCGAGGAAAGAGAAGCCGAAGCCCTTCAGGGCGCTCATGAAACGGTAATAGGGTTTCTTATGACCGGTCTTGGTCAGTTTGTCTTTCATGGTCGGACTCCTTTCTGTTCAGTCTTTGACGAGGACCCGTAGCTTCGCGGAGGCGCTGCGGGGGTTGGAGGCTAGTTCCTCCGGGGTTGGGACGATGGGCTTTTTGGAATACAGATGGTATTCCGGCTTCGTGATGTCACTCGGCAAGACGATCCCATGTCGGTCCCCTTCCACCGTGGTCAGGGCGCGGAAGGCGTCTTTGGTCGCGCGGTCGTCGAGGGACATGAAGGTGATGATGGCGAGGCGCCCGTCCTTGCGGAGGAGGCGAGGCGCCAACGTAAGCATCCGTTCCAAGGCATCGAACTCATGGTTGACCTCGATGCGGATCGCTTGGAACGTCTGTTTGGCGGGGTGCCCCTTCTTACGGAGCTCTTGGGGCGACTTGGCCCGTTTGACGGCCTCGACTAGGTCGAAGGTCGTCCGGATGGGGGAAATCTCACGCTGGCGCAGGATCGACTTGGCGATCGCGTAGGCGTCTTTCTCCTCGCCATAGCGGCGTAGCACCTCCGTCAGTTCCCTTAGGCCATAGCCGTTGACGACGTCATAGGCGCTGAAGGGGGCGGAACGGTCCATCCGCATGTCCAGGGGCGCGTCCAGCCGGTAGCTGAAGCCGCGTTCCCCTTCGTCGAATTGGGGCGAGGAGACGCCCAAATCGGCGAGGATGCCATCCACTTCGTTCACGCCTCTGGCCGCTAGTTCGGCGTCGAGGGAGGCAAACGAGGAATGGATGAGGGTGAAGGAAGGCGAAATGGCGCTTAATATGGCCCCGCCTTCGTCTAAGGCGCTTTGGTCGAGGTCGAAGGCGTAGAGATGGCCTTTTTCGCCCAACTGGCGCAGGATGTGGGAGGAATGGCCCGCCCGGCCTAAGGTCAGGTCGACGTAGATGCCATCCTTTTTTATCGCAAGGGCCTCAATGCTTTGGCTCAGCAATACGGGAACGTGGGCGCCCATCAGGAGGCGCTCCTATTGCGTTTGGGGGCGTCGTAGGCAATGCCGTTGGCCAAGGCGTAACGGGCATAGGCTTGCGCGTCCCACACCTCGAGGTGGTCAAACACCCCGATGAGGGTGACCTCCTCCCCGATCGCGTAATCGCTGAGCAACTGTTTCCCAAGCAACACGCGGCCGATCTTGTCCACCGGGGTCGGATGGATGGAGGAGGCGAGCATACGCATTTTGGCGCGGGTCTCGGGATCGGACTCGAAGTCCATCCTCGCGAAGGCGCCGACGTACGCTTGGAAGGATTCGGGATCGTAGATGGCCAGGCACCCTTCGTGCCCACGCACCACGAACACCTCCTTCGTCCCTTCGGAAAGCAGTTTGCTCGGGATGAGCAAGCGCCCTTTGGGGTCGAGGTTCCGGTGATAGGTTCCGTAGTACATACTTTTTACCACTTTTTCCCACCTTCCAAAAATAATATAACCCGGGGATGGGACCCGGGCAATACTCTAGTTGCCTTTTTTTCGCGCCTATTCGAGCGAAATCTCGGAGAGGGCCTTCTTGGTTTCCTTCCCCGAAAGCCCCTTTAAGGCGGAGAGGACCTTGGGGAAGGATAGCGCGCTACCCCCGCTTTCGACGTAGATGTGCTCATTCTCCGTGGCGGTTTGGACGCTGCGGTCATAGGGCACTTCCATCGGGACGGCCTCGCCATGGCGGAGGCCGGTCACGACGATCTCGATGTCCTTATGCGGGATGTAACCCGCCTGACGGATCAACGATTCGGCGAGGGAAAGGATCGAGGTGGCTTTGCCCGCCTCGAGGTCGTAGACGCAGTTGCTTTGCTCCATGGAGGCGGCATCCAAAATCAAGCCGACGCAATCCTCCAAGGTGAAGAAGAAACGGGACGCTTGCTCGCTGGTGACGGTGACCGGACCCCCACGGGCGATCTGTTTGCTGAACAAAGGCACGACGGAGCCTTTCGAGGCCAAAACGTTCCCAAAGCGCAGGCAATAGAACGTGGTGACGGATTGGCTTTTGCCATAGTGGAGGCAGCAAATCTCGCCTAGCCGCTTCGTCTTCGCCATCACCGAATCTGGATGGGCGGCCTTCTCAGTGGAAAGGAAGAACACTTCCTTGCATTGATGCTTCACGGCCATGCGGCATACCGCGTCGGTGCCAAAGACGTTGACCCGCACCGCCTCGGAAGGATGGTCTTCCGCCAAGGGGACGTGCTTCACCGCGGCGCAATGGAAGACGTAGTCGGGATGGTATTTGGCGAAGGCCGCGTCCAAATCCTCTTCCCGGGTGATGGAGGCCAAGACGGTATGGATGGCGCATGAATAGCCTTCGTTGCGGATGCGGTCATTGGCTTGGGTGGCCGCGTCGGTCAGACCATTCTCGTAATGATCGAGCAGCGTGATGTCCTTCGCGCCCAGGCGAATGAGCTCCAAGGCGATCGCGGTGCCTAAGCTGCCACCGCCACCTGTAAGCAATACGCCGGAGCCTTTGAACTTGGCCTCGGTTTTGGACTCGTTGACCTCAAACAAAGGACGGCCCAGCAAGTCTTTATAGGAAATGTCTACCACGCGGGCCTCGTTGACTTTGTCGAGTTCCCCAAGCGCGGGGACTTTGCGCAAGCGCACGTCGCAGGAGGAAAGGTCCTCCAAAATCTCGGCATAGCGTTCCGGGGACAAGGAGGGAATGGCGATGATGACCTCTTCCACCTTCAATGACTCAATGTAGTCGCGGGCTTCCGAAATCGACCCATAGACACGGACGCCGCCGATGGTGCTACCCCACTTCCGGGGGTCATCGTCCAGCGCGCCCACGAAAAGGCGTTTGACGCTCGGGTTGACCTTGGCGTCCTCGATGAGGATCTTCGCGGCGTCGCCCGCACCCAAAAGCAGGGCGCGGCTAAGGTTCTTCTTTCCCGAAAAACGGGCGCTTAAGGCACGGTAGATACGCGGCACGAACCGAAGCGCCACCACGGCGAACACGTGCACCGCCACCATCAGGGCGAACACGCGCCAATTCAAAATCCAGGGAACGTTTAAGGCGGGGATGCTTTGGCTAAGGAACAGGCCCAAATAGAAAGTCACGTCCACCGCCGCGGAGACCAAGACGATCTTCAACGACTCAAACAAACCGATGCGGCTCATCGCGATGCGGTAGAAACCGAATATGGCGAACACCGACGATAAGGTCACCGCCCAAAGGGCGCCCACGACCGGCAAAGACCAATAAGAAGGCGAGAAGATGCCGTTATCCAAGCTGGCCCAGCAAGAGAAAAGGAACAATAGCAAAATCATCCCCGCGTCCATAAGGAACAGGCCAACGTAGCGTAATGTCCGTCCGGTCTTCAGGCTCATGTCGTTATCTTAGTCCTCCGGAAGCGGGTCGTCCTCGCCGATGTCCCCGTCCTTATGCGGGCAAAGGGGGATGCGGCTATGCAGCGCGCAATAAACGACGTCGGAGAGCTCGATGTTGTTCTCCTCGAAGATGTAGCCTTCCCCGTCTGGGTCAAACCCCGGCAAAAGGGCGAAATCCTCGTCGAAGTCGTACCGGCGATGGAAATCCTCTAGGGTCACCGCGTCACGGAGAACGACGTCGGCCACCACCGTCATGTCGACGTGGACGTAGCCATCGTCATGGAGATAGAACTCCCCTTCGGCGTGGCAGGAACCAATCTTTTGCAAAGCGGGACGGAGTTTTTCGACTTGCGCGTCGGAAAACGGCACATCCTCGTCGAAGGGAAGCGGTTTGGCGAAAGTGACGTTGCCGCGATGGAACCTCATTGCCGTAACTTCGCCCCATAACGGACGGCCACCCCGTCCAACGCCTTCTTCACGGAGGCGGACACCTGCTCTTCCGAAAGCGTCTTCTCTTCCGATAAGAGGGTGAGGCGCACCGCGATGGAGCGGTAGCCTTCCTCAATCCCTTCGCCTTGGTACAAATCGAACACGTCCACCGAAACGATCAACGGATCGGCGCGGAGCAATTCCTTGCGCAGCGACTCATAGTCCACCTTGGTCGGGACGAGCAAGGCAAGGTCGCGTTCCACGAACGGGAAGCGCGAAGGGGCCTTGGCCTTGATGGGGCTGACCTTGATGCCCAAAAGCGCATCCAAGTCGAGTTCCAGCAAGACGGCGTTTTTCAGACCATAACGCTTGCAGGCGTTAGGATGGAGGGTCCCGAAATAACCGAGGAGTTGTTTGCCTAGGCGCACTTCCGCGGTTTGGTAGGGATGCATTTCCTCCCCACCCAAAGACCACGGCGCCAATTGGTAACGCCCCAGTTGGATGGAAAGGGATTCCATGATGGAATCGAAGACGCCTTTCGCGTCGTAATAATCGTATGGGGAAGCCTTTTCACCTGGACGCACGGGGCGATCGCCAAAGAAGACGACGCATAGATGCCGTCCCTGGACGCCTATGGCGTCGATGTCGGAAACCTCGAAGAAGCGCCCCGACTTGGCTTGGCGGTTGGCGTTATAGGAGGCAAGGCTAAGAAGCGAGTGGGCCAAGTTGCGGCGCACCGCCTCGCGTTCCACGGTCATGGGGTTTTGCAAGACGTAGGCCTCAGCCTTCGTCAAATAGTTGAAATACTCGAGTTCCTGTTTGGATTGCAGCGTATAGGTGACGACCTCGTCCAAACCAGAATAGGTCAAATGGCGGCGCAACGAACGCTCCGCCTTTTGTTTGGGGGTAAGGCCCGTAAGGCAAAGGGAAAGGGTCGGCAAGGTGGACGGCACGTTCTCATAGCCCAGGATGCGGATCACCTCCTCGGTCAAGTCGGCCTTGCCGTCGACGTCGATGCGCTGGGGCGGAACGGTCACGTGGAGGGTTTTTCCTTCCACGACGTTGACGAATCCCGCGCGGAGCAGCGTTTCCGAGACCTGCCCCAAGGTGAAGGAGGTGCCAAGGCGGCCGTTGACGTAGTCTAGCGTCACGTCGAGCCGATGCGGGGTGTGGTCGATTACGTCGAAAAGGACCGTCTCCCCCACTTCCTCGGCCTCGCATAAACGGACGAGCAACTCGGAAGTGAGGCATTGCACGTATTCGGATTGATGCGGGTTGACGCCTTTGCAGAAACGCTGGGACGAATCCGACACCAAGCCCAAACGGTTGCTGGTGTGACGGATGGGCGCCCCTTCGAAATAGGCGGCTTCCACCACGATGTTCTTGGTGTTTTCGTCCACCATGCACGCTTCCGCGGTCATGATGCCCGCAAGGCACATGGGCTTTCCATCGCTGGTGACGACCAAATCGCCTTCCTGAAGTTTATAGGTTTGGCCATCCATCGCCACGAAATCGCCTTCCAGGTCATCGCGGACGATGAGGGAGGCGAGGGGGAGTTTGTCCGCGTCGTACATGTTCAAGGGTTGGCCGGTGAGAAGCATCACGTAGTTGCCGATGTCGACGACGTTGTTGATGCTGCGGATTCCCGAAGCGGAAAGAAGGCGCTGCAGCCACTTAGGGCTTTCATGCGTCTTCACGCCCTTGACGACACGCGCGCAGAATAACGTGCACCCCTTCGTTTCCGAGCCGACTTCGCAGGAAGGGAAAACGGTGGGAACGTCCTTCACTTCCTCCAAGGTCACTTTGCGCTGGAATAGGCACCCCACTTCCTTCGCCACGTTTTCTAACGCGTAAAGGTCGGGGCGGTTGGGCAAAAGGGAGAGCTCTAAAACCGCGTCGTCCAGTCCAAGGTAGCCTAGGACGTCGGTTTCCCCCACGGGGGCGTCCTCGGGTAACTCCTCGATGCCCGCTTTTTGGTATTCGGAAAGGAATTTGGGGTCGACCCCTAATTCCAACAAGCTGCAGCACATGCCATTGCTTTCCACCCCGCGGATGGTCGAGGCTTTGATCTCGATTTGGGGGAGTTTGGCGCCGACGCGGGCCACGATGACCTTAAGTCCTTGCCTTGCGTTGGGCGCGCCGCAGACGATTTGGAAGGTCCCGAAGGATCCTTCGTCGACGGTGAGGATATGCAGATGGTCGGAATCCGGATGCGGGACGCAGGTCAAAACCTGCCCGATGACCAAATTGGTCCCAGACGCCATCCGGGTGATGCCCTCCACCTCCGCGCCGGCGAAGGTAAGCGCCTTAGCGACCTCCTCGGGGGTGATCCCCTGCAGGTCGACGTGGTCTTTAAGCCAAGAATAGGAAACGTTCATGGGAAAGCTCCTTTACTTAATGGAAAACGGTTTGAGGAACCGGAAATCGTTTTGGTAGATGCGGCGGATGTCGTCGATGCCATAACGGAGCATCGCGACGCGTTCCACGCCTACGCCAAAGGCAAAGCCCGAATACTCCTCGGGGTCATAGCCACAGGCCTCCAAAACCCGGGGGTTCACCATGCCCGCGCCCAAAATCTCGATCCAGCCGGTGCCTTTGCACATCGCGCAGCCTTTGCCACCGCAGTTGAAGCAAGAGACATCCACTTCCACCGAAGGCTCGGTGAAGGGGAAATAGGAGGAGCGCAGGCGGATCTCGCGCTTCTCGCCGAACATCTTCTTCGCGAAGAGTTCAAGCGTCGCTTTCAAGTGGGCGAGCGAGATGCCTTTGTCCACCACCAAACCCTCGATTTGGGCGAACTGGTGCGAATGGGTCATATCATCGTCGTCGCGCCGGTAGGCTTTGCCCGGGGCGATCATGCGGATGGGGCGCTTACGCTCCATCTCGAGCATCTTATGGGCCTGGGCGGCCGAGGTTTGGGTACGAAGCAGATAGTCGTCCCCGAAATAGAAGGTATCCTGCATGTCGCGGGACGGATGGTCCTTGGGAACGTTCAATAGTTCGAAGTTGAACTTGTCCGTTTCCACGTCGCGGCCTTCGCACACCTCGTAACCCATGTCCAGAAAGAGGTCCACGACCTCATCGATGACGAGGCGGTAAGGGTTGACGCGTCCGGGAAGGCAAGGTTGCCCCGGCAAGGTGAGGTCGATGCGTTCGGAGGCGAGTTTGGCTTCGAGTTTGGCTTTTGCCAAAACTTGCTTCTTCTCTTCGTATTTGGCGGTGACGTCGGTGCGGGCCGAATTGACGGCGGCGCCAAAGGCGGCCTTGTCTTGGGCTTCCCGCATCAGGGTCATCAGCCCGGGGATCAAACCTTTTTTGGCGAGGTATTGGACGTAAAACTCCTCCAGCCCTTTCTCGTCTTGCACGTGGGATAGCGCTTCAAGCGCCTCTATGCGCAAGGATAGGGCTTTGGTCACGATTTCTTCCATGTCCGAATCTCCTTTAATCTAAGAAAAAAGACGGCCGGGAACGATCTTGAAGACCGCGGTGCCATCCCAGTTCGGCCCATGGACGAATGGGTCGCTCTTTCTTCCGGTAACGACGGATACGGGTGGGTCGCCCCACCGTTCTCGGAGGTGAATTCGCGGGAATGGCCTCGGATGGTCTCACTGTTCATCCGTCCCTGTCGGCCAAGCGTGTTCCGTTACTATGTCTCGTCGACGAACGCGGATATTCTATATCCGAACGAAGGCGGACGCAAATAGGGTTTTGTTCACGCGCCCTTAGGAAGGGTGATTTCCTGGTATTTGGCCTTCGCGGAAGCGGGTAAGGCCACGGGTTCGGCCTCTTCCCCATACGTGAAATCCACCCCGGAAGAAAGCTCCCATGTGCCGATGGGATATCCGCTTTCTTCGTTACTCGTTTCCCTAAACGTGATGGAGACGTCGATGTCGCCATGGGTGAGTCCGCTTTCGTCGAAACGAAGCGACAACGCAAACCGGTTCAGCGTGGCGTCTTCTTTCATCGTGTCGAAGGCCGAATCGATGCGTTCATCGTCGGAAAACGCCTTCACGATGTCCTTAAACGCATCGAAGGAGGCGGCTCGGAACATGATCGCTTGGCCCGAGGAGGCGAAGGAGAAGGAAGAGGGGGAAGCCTCGTAGGAAGTCTCCAACGCTTCGCGGAGTTCCTTGGAGGCGTCGGCGAAATACTGGGACAAAGGCAATTTCCCTTGGACGTCTTCCTCGTTTTCGGAAACATCCACCTTGAAACGTTGGGGCAAGGAGAAGGAATCGTCCCCGCTTTGCTCCCGGATAAGGGTCTGCAAGGCGATGCGCACCAAAGCCATCTTGGACATGTCCCCATAGAAGGTGGGCGTCCCTTCCTCCGCATCCAGATATCCGGAGAAGTTCAAAGGGATCCCACTTTCGCCAAGAAGTCCCGCCATGAAGGAAGGGACGTCGCCGGAAACATAGGCTTTGCCTCCGCTTGGGTTACGTTCCGTGGTGGATAGGAAACTGGCGGTGATCCCGGATAAGGTTTCGGATGGAAGGCCCTTTAGCCGCACGTCGTAGGCGCACCGCTCCAAGCGAATGGTGAAATCGCTGGACGATTCTTCGTTTTTGACCCGCACGCCCATGTTGGCGGAAAAGGAATCGGAGGTTATCCCCAGGGTAGTTTTTTCACCCATGGCCCGCACGGCGGCCTCAAGCGCGGCAAAGCTATTCGCGGCGACCTCGGAAGAACTTGGCTCGTTCTTCGAGCAAGAGGCCAATAGCAATGGTAAGAAAGCGACCCAAACCAAACGTTTCATAGCGAATACATCAATATGCCGCCGGCGACGCCGACGTTGAGGGACTCCATCGTCCCCATCTCGATTTTCACCCGAACCGAGGAAAGCGCAAGAAGTTTCTCCCGTATCCCCTGCCCCTCGTTGCCCAAAACCAAAGCGAAAGGAAGGTTCGGGCGCGGCAACTCCCTTAATGGGGTGGCCTCGCGCAAAGCGGAAGCGATGACGGGGATTCCTTTTTCCCTATAGGAAGAGGCCAAGGCAAGCAAATCTTCATCGACGTGGACATTCAACGTGAAGATGGCGCCTTGGCTTCCCGCGATGGCTTTGCTCCCAAAGGGAGAGGCGCAGCCTTTGGAAAGGTACACGTGGGTATAGCCAAAAGAGGAGGCGGTACGGAGAAGAGTGCCTACGTTCCCTGGGTCTTGCACGCGATCCAACAATAAGATTTTGCCTAATGGCAAATGAAGAGTGGGCGCTTTGGCCACGCCGATGATCCCGGAAGGCGTTTTGCTGGTGGCAACCTTCCCTAAGACGTCGGGAGAGACATAAGTCGCCTTCACGCCTTCATATCCTTCCCCTTCCACCAAAAGGACTTCGTCGAGGCAACCGGATTGATACGCCATGTCGCAAAGGTGCCTCCCTTCGATGAGAAAACGTTCCGGGGAAGGCTTTAAGGCGCATAGCTCCTTGACGTAAGGGTTGGAACGCGAGGTGATTCTATCCTTCGTATTTGTCATGGATCAGTTTCCTCCGGAGTTGGTCGTAGTTGGGGCAATAACGGTACACCACCTTATAAAAGGAAGGCGAATGGTCGAAGCGGAAATGATGGGCGAGTTCATGGACGACGACCGAATCCACAATATCTGGGGCAAAGGCCATCAAACGGCACTGGAAGGTGAGGGTCATGGTCTTACGCGAATTGGAGCCAAAGGTGCGTTTCATGTCGCGCATCCGCACTTTATACGAAGCGTCCACGCCCATTTGCTTGGAGAAGAATTCGACGCGCTCCTTTAGATAGGGAAGACCGCGCTTTTTGTAGTAACGCATCTCCTCTTTTGGCTCAAGCTCCCCCACTTCCAAGCGTTCCCCCAAATAATAGAGGAAGCCATCTTCATACGGTTTCCTTTTGGGCTTGGCCCTCTTGAGGAGACTCGCCATATGGTGTTTCACGAATGCGTCCACGGAAGAAAGCGGGGTAAGGGAAGGGACGGAAACCCGAAAAAGGCGTCTCTCCGCATCAAAACGCAACGTCATGCTTTGCATGCGTTTATAGGAAATCGTGGCGGTATACACCACCCCATCGAGTTCATATTCCCGTTCACGTTTCGCGACGGTGGAAACGTGGTGGGAAAGGGAATGCGCCCGCCTCATTCTTTCGGCTTGATGCCTTTCTTTTCAGCCCACTTCTTGTAGATGCGGGGATAGTATTCGCGCCAAATCGAGGCCACGTGTTCCTTGGAATAGAAGGTGGCAATCTCCGAGGACTTCTTCGCGGCTTCGTCGTAATAGGCGGGATCTTCCTTTAGCTTGCGGACCTCTTCGTTCCAGCCTTCCACGTCGCTTCGCTTCAGATACCAGTCGAACAGGATGTCCTTATAAAGGTCAAGGTCGCGGAGCAACACGGGCTTGCCGCAGTTGGCGGCCTCCAAAATCGACATGGGGAAAAGCTCAGAGAAAGAAGGCATGAACAAGACGTCGGCCATGTTGAAGACCGCGTTCATCTTATCGCGGTCGACGATGCCGATGAACTTCACGTTCTCGGGCGGGTTGTCCATGATGGCCTTCAGTTCGTCATAGCCGTCGGTCATGCGGCCAAAGCTGAAGCCACCGGCCCAAACGAAGGTGATGTCGGGGTTGCTCTTGGCCACCTCGATATAATCGAGCACCCCCTTACGGGTTTGCACCTGGCCGCAGCCAAGCACCACGAAGGCGTCTTCTTTGACCCCATATGATGCGCGGATTTCGGCCACCTCTTCTTTCGGAAGAGGGTGGAACTGGTCCTTGGAGACGTAATTGGGGATATAGGTGATGTTTTCTTCCTTCATGCCCAGCTCTACCAAAGGCGGAATGAAGGACGGGTTGACCACGACGATCTCATCCGCCTTTTTATAAGTGGAGACGACGTATTTCTTGAAGATATTGAAGAACCACTTCGGCATGCGAAGCGACCCATCTAGCGTGGAGGGGATGAAATGGACGTACATCACGTTCACGTGCTTCTTATCCATTTGCATGCGGAAGGTGGGGTTGACGGTATGGACGTGGTTGATGTCGCTTTTCCCCTTCTGCCCCTTCTCGTAGATCTCAAAGATGTCGCTTTGCTCGCGGACCAAGGCGACTTGTTCCATGTAGGCGGAACCCACGCCTTGCCCCGATACCGTGGTGGCCGCGGAAAGCATGCGGATGCGTAGTTTTTCGGACATGTTCATTTCTCCTTTCGGGCGAGCCCAATGGAAAAGGCCTTGCCCACGACGCCACCGACGTGGCGATATGTGTTGTCCAATGGACAAAACAGTAACGGGTCAGCGTGCTCGGGGTCGAATAGCCCAGGCCTTGGCCCAAGGTCCTCATCGACCAAAATATGCTGGACTTTGGCCACGACGTAGAAACCATATTCGGGATCGTCGATGACTTTCTCTAACGTGCAGACGTAAGTTAACGGGAACTCCTCGAAATACGGGGCATCCACTTCGCTTTTTCGGGGATGGAAGGAGGTGCGGGCCACCTTATCTTTCACTTCGTTCCCCGAGACGATGCCCACGTAGTCGCAATCGACTGCGTCGCGAGCACGGGGAAAGCCGATGGTAAAGGCCTTACGAGCAAGG
>JAILIV010000087.1 GCA_024695105.1 Bacilli bacterium | reverse complement strand
ACGAAGGTCAATGTGCTCGCCATGATGACGCGCTTGCGGCAAATTTGCGTCACGCCCGCCTTGTTTTTAGAAGGCGAATACCCTTCGCAGAAAATCGATTATCTTCTCGACGCGCTTTATGACTTAAAAAAGGCCGGACGTAGGGCAATCGTTTTCTCTAGCTTCGTATCCGCTTTGGACATCGTGGGTAAGCGATGCGATGAGATTGGTTTGCGAAAAGAAACCATTAAGGGTGATACTTCCGCCAAAGTGCGCATGATCATTGCCGATCGCTTCAACTCCTCGGATTCGAACCTCGATGTGCTTCTTGTTTCATTAAAAGCCGGAGGCACGGGTTTGAACCTTATTGGGGCGGACACCGTGTTCCATTTGGACCCGTGGTGGAACCTCGCCGCGGAGCGTCAGGCCGAAGACCGCGCCCACCGCATCGGACAAAAGAACAAAGTCACCGTGTTTAAATTGGTCGCCCAATCCTCCATCGAAGAAAAGGTCATCGCGCTTCAGGAACGGAAGGGCTTGCTTGTTGATTTGACCGACGAAGCTTCTTTGGAGCGTTCGCTTACCGAAGAGGATTATCGTTTCCTGCTTTCTTAATATGTCTGAGTTCTCCGAAGCATTGCTTTCTTGGTACCGCGCCCATCGGCGCGTGCTCCCTTGGCGGGAAGACCCGTCCCCTTATCATGTTTTATTAAGCGAGTTCATGCTCCAGCAAACGCGGGTGGATACGGCGATTCCCTACTACGAACGTTTTTTGGCCGTTTATCCTACGATTCAAGACCTCGCGAAGGCAAAGGAAGAGGACGTGCTTCGGCTTTGGCAAGGGCTTGGGTATTACTCGCGGGCGAAGAACTTGCACAAAGCGGCAATAAAAATTTCGGAAAGCCTCCATGGGATCACCCCTTCTGAAATAGATACATTGCGAACTCTTCCAGGCGTTGGTCCGTATATGAGCCATGCGGTCGCTTCGATCGTGTTTAACCAACCCGTGGTTGCGGTGGATGGCAACCTTCTTCGCGTCTATTCGCGGCTTGCTTGCGACGATGGCGTCTTCGAACCTGCCGGGACGCGGAGGTGCGAATCTTATTATTTGGAACGCATCGACGAGCCAAGCGCCTTCAACCAAGCGTTGATGGATTTAGGCGAACTGGTTTGCCTTCCTTCGGGCGCCCCCTTATGCGATCAATGCCCTTTCAGATCCTTTTGTTTGGCCCATAAGCGCGGTAAGGAGACGGATTATCCTCCGAAAAAGAAAGCGCCATCGGTTAAGAACGTGACAATCACTATGGTTCTTGCCTTTGATTTGACTGGGGCGGTCGCTGTACGGCGCCGCAAGGAAAACGGATTGCTTGCCTCCATGGATGAGTTCCCAAACGTAGAAGGCGAAGCAAACGAGAAGGATCTTCTAAATCTCTTTCCCGGTCTAACCAATATTTCCTTCTTGGGCACGACCGCCCATCGTTTTAGCCATTTGCTGTGGGACATCCGCGTTTATCAAGCCCAGGGAGTGGTGGAGGGCGCCCGGCATGTTCCGGTCGAAGAATTAAAAACGCGGTGCTCTTTGCCTACCGCGTTTCTGAAGACGTTGAGGTTATTGAAAAAGTAGGGCTTATTCCTTTGGACGGGCCAAGACGTGGTTCCATAAAATGGCGGCTACGGTCAACGGGATTCCGATGAGGAAGATGGGCCACAAGCGCCACCCAGCTCCTTCCGAAACGAATATTCCTAGCGTGAGGTAAATGGACGCTAAGGCGGACCACGTAAGCAAAATCACGAGGACCGTGCGCATCTTTGCGTTGCCCCAAAGGCTATTGAACACCAACCAAATGATGAAGGAGGCTGGAATGGGCCAAACGAAGCAAATCCATCCGATGTGGGCCCAGGTGGCGATGCCCATGAAGATTTGCCCCGCGATGAAGGCCACGGCGCCAAGAAGCCAAGCGGCCGAGATGGCCAAAGCGATGATCGTCCATTTATTGGCTTTGCGGTCCGGGCGTTTTAGGAATTTCCTTTTGGCCTTTTCATCCTCGGTGACTAGATAATCCAACGTTACGCCATAGAAATCGCAAAGCTGCTTGAGCACTTCAATGTCGGGTAAGGTGTCCCCATGTTCCCATTTGGAAATGGATTTGTCCGAATAGTTAAAGCGTTCCGCAAGCTCTCCTTGGGTGAGTCCTTTGGCTTTGCGAAGCTCCGCTAAGTTATGCGCGACGATCAGTTTGATGGGCATGGTTTGAAATGGGCCAAGATATATTTTACCTAAAATCGCCCTTTGGTATAATGCCTGCCAGAAAGGAGGTTCTCACTTAAAAATGTACAGCGACGAGAACAAGTCGTCGGCACTGGCGAAGTATCTGAATACCTTCGATTACGTGCTTATCGACACTTGCTCTTTGATGGAAGAATCCTTCCCCGAATGGATGGACATTCTCCGTGGCTCGAAAGCGTACCGCAAACCGACACTTGAAATCCTCATTCCCAGACGTTGCTACGACGAACTCAAAAAGCATTCCCGCGATCGGCGTTCCGATTCCAAACGAATTGACGCCAAGCGCGCTCTGCGAGTCATCTGGCATGCTCGGTTGAGGCGGCTGCTTCAAGTGACCAAATTAGATAAGACCGAGAACTTTGCCGATAATGCCATTTACGTCAAAGTTTCCAACGATCGTCTGTTTGCCCGAATCTTGGTCATCACCCAAGACAAAAAGCTAGCGAGCGACCTGCGCGCCTTGAACTTGTTAAAATCCCAATCCGGGAAACCACTTGAGGTTTCCAAGCTCACCGCGGGCGGAAGATTGGTCCCTAACAAAGGCGAAGACGCCAGCTTCAAAGAGCACAAAGGGCCTGGAGCTCCCTTTAAACAAGCCCCAAACAATTCCTCCAGCGCCGTTTCGGGCGACTTGGAGGCCATCCTTCAGGCAGACGCACGTTTGTCTGCGGTGGTTAGTAACCCCAACTACCCCGACGAGAAAAAGAAATCCGACGCCAAAGCGCAGCTGAAGGCGATCGATGCCCTAACGCCCACCCGCAAGGCCCAACTCCATTTGTTGGTTCCGGCGGAACAATTGAAGGCTATCGTCGAGACTGGGGCGAATAAACCGGTGGAGAAGAAAACCGACTCCTCCCCCCAAAAACCCGTTCAGGAAAAACCGAAGAAACCCGAAGCGTCCGTGGAACTTGACGTGGCTAAGCCGGCCGCGAAAAGGACCCTGACCGCTTCGGTAAAAGAAACCGCGCAAAAACAGGAAGAACCGCGCAAAGACGAGGCGGAAAATCCAAAACCCGCTCCGAAGAAAACCACGAAAAAAGTCGTGAAACCCGCTTCGGAAGAGGCGGAAAAGCCTCAGGAAGAACCCGTTAAGAAGACCCGTGCCAAAAAGGCGAAACCCGCCGAAGAGCAACCCGTCTCCGAACCAGAAGCTTCCGCGGAACAACCAAAACCCGCAAAAAAGAAAGCGGCTCCGAAAAAACAGGAGCAACCCGCAGAGGAACCCAAGCCCGAGCCCGACCCATTCGACGTGGCGAAACGGGCGGATCGCCGTCTGCGCGCCAACCTCTCCAACTCCAATTACGACCCGAAGAAAAAGCACCGCGACATTGATCGCCAGCTCGCGTTGATCGCTTCATTGAGCGAAGAACAACGCGAAGAGCTTCACTTCAAACCCGCGGACTTGGAGCAATGGAAAGCCGATAACCCCATTCCTGAAGGGGATAACTAATCGGTTAAAAGAAACGGCAGAGGACCTCAGCGACTTGTTCAAAGAGGTCCTTTTCTTTCGCAAAGTCGTGAACGTAGGGGAGGTCAATATCGAGTATTGCAAAGGCAGTGCCATCCTTGCCACGAAGCGGGACGCAGATTTCGCTTTTGGCTTTTGCGTCGCAGCAGATGTAGTTGGGCCAAGTGCTGACGTCTTCGACCAATATCGTTTCGTTTTTTGCAAACGCTTCGCCTACGACTCCCTTGCCGACGGCGATGATTTCGCAAGCCATGCTGCCTTGGAAATGCCCAAGGATCAGCGCATCGCCATCGAATGCGTAAATACCTACCCAGGAATCTTCACCTAAGGACGAATGCAGCAAAGAAAGCGCGTTTCCGAGATGCGCGGCTTTTAGCCGTTTTTCTTCGTTCATTGCCTGGAGGCTAGGGAGAATGGCTTGGAGTAGGGGTCGTAAATCGATGTCGTTCATGCCGTCCATTATCGTAGGACGCCTAGAAAATGAAAGTTATTTGCCCAATTTGCGTTAACGAAGGTATATAGGGATGGAGGCGGTGAAAAAAACAAAACAACGAAATGTTTGCCACGGTGGGGACCCCCTTATATAATAAGGCGCCCTAGGGAAGACCTGGGCACTACACTCTTATGGCCGCATGGTCCCACCAAGGCGGCCCAAAGACCGAAATTAGGAGGTACGAATCATGGGAAAATACGAGATCATGTACATCCTTGTCCCGACTCTTGAAGAAGAGGCGAGAAAGGCTGAGATCGAGAAGCTCCATGGCATCCTCGCTGCGCAGAAATGCCAAGTGAAGGAGGTCAAAGAATGGGGCCTTCGTGACTTCGCTTATCCGATGAAGAAGCTCAACAAAGGCTATTACGTCGTCATCAAAGTGTCGGCGGAACCTGCTGGCCTTAATGAGTTCTCTCGTTTGGCGAAACTTGATAACAACGTTGTCCGTTTCCTTATCACCGTCGATCAAGACTAATCCACAAGGAGGATAACCACGATGCTTAATGTCATCACCCTCGTCGGTTGCCTGACCCGCGACCCCGAGTCCCGCACAACCAATAATGGAACCGCCGTCGGCGCCTTCCGCATCGCCTGCGATGACGGACGGAAAGACCCGGCCACCGGCAAAGACAAAGCGCCCTTATACATGGACTGCACCGTCTTTGGACCGCAAGCCAAGTTCCTCATCGACTACTTCCATAAAGGAAGTTACATTGGTTTATACGGCCGTCTGACCTCTCGGGAATACACCAATTCCCAAGGTTTCAAGGTCACGGCCTATTCGATCATCTGCGACCGTCTCGAATTCGTTGGTTCCGGTGGCGGCAACAAAGCGGGTGCGAACCCCGAAATGCCGACCCCTGCCGACAACGGTGGCGGAATCGCCCCCCAGGTCAGCCCCGTCAGCGACTCTCAGAACCTTGGCGCCTTCGATTTCGATAGCGACGACGTCCCGTTCTAAGCTGACAGAAAGGAATAACCATGGCTTTTAAGAAAATGCATTCTCGCCGTAAGGTTTGCTACTTCACGAAGAACCATATCAAGCATATTGACTATAAGGATGTGGAGCTTCTCCAGAAGTTCATTTCCCCTGATGGCAAAATCACCCCGCGCTCTGTGACCGGCACTTCCGCGAAGTACCAGCGTCAGCTCGCGGTCGCGATCAAAAACGCTCGCTTCATGGGCCTTCTCCCCGAAGTGAAGTAATCTGGTCGCCTGTTCTCAGGCTCTCGTCCCCATCCCGTTTGGGGCAAGGAATCGTAACCTGGGCACAACGGCAAACGCAAACGCATCAGGCGTCTCGAAAGAGGCGTCTTTTGTATTGATACAAAGGATTTCCTCGGACCCGGTGCCGATGACGTGGCGGCAGGGGATGGAACGGCTTCGGAGGGAGGATGCGAATCCTTGCCCCACGCGGGATATGTGAGCCTATCGTCAGATAATCTTTGTGTCACAGGACAGTCGCGATTTCCCTCAGTTGGACAATTCGTGCTTCCCTCGGCAAGTGGCATTAGTCGGATATATGGCAAGGTCGTAGAATCTTAGCATTCTATTGGTGTGGCAATCAATTAAGTTTGACTAAATTAGGCGTCCTGAGTGGGCGTCTTTTTTTATTAATTAAAGCGATAGTGTTGTTTCTTTTTCGCCGATTCCAATAGTTAAGTCCGTTTGAAGCCGCGGAACCCGAGTTATCGGACTTATCGCGGTTTTTCGCTTTGCCCAAGCGGACATAGCCCTGGGAATGTCGCCGCCCGACGCGGATGAAGGCGAGCCGAAAACGCCTG
>JAILIV010000081.1 GCA_024695105.1 Bacilli bacterium | reverse complement strand
TACAACATAGCCACCAAATAGGCTTTATGCAACATCGAATAAGCCACGTAGGCACACGTAACGAGATCCTTGCCGTTCATACACCGCGATGATTCCCGTTTCATCTAGAAGCAACAAGCGCTCTTCCCCACGGGGCAAATCCAAAGCCACGCCGTTACGTCCCTTCTTCGCTTGTTCGCCCGAAAGGTGGACACGGGGATAGAACACGAAGTCGCTTGGGACGCGCAAAGCGGATTCGTCCACTTTTTCCAAAGGCAACGCGTCTTTTACCTCAACCGGGCCCACCTTGGTGCGGCGAAGCGCGGAAAGAAACCCTACCGTGCCAAGCTTTTCGGCGATGTCTTCGCCCAAAGTGCGGATATAAGTCCCTTTGGAAACGGTTGCCTCAAAGCGGATTTCGTCATGGGCAAAGGAAAGCAAACGAATCTGATGGATATAGATGGGACGAAGTTCGCGTTCCACCTCTTTCCCCTGATGGGCCAGGCGGTATAAGGGCACCCCGTCTTTTTTGATCGCGGAAGTCATCGGGGGAAGTTGATGCGATTCCCCCAGGAAAGAAGAAAGGACATTCTCAATGGATTGCTTCGATAACTCAGGGACCTGCTTCTCTTCGATAATCTCTCCCTGATAGTCCCCCGTATCGGTCTTTTTACCCAAAACAAGGGTAGCCTCATACGTCTTTTCCTCATCAGGCAAAAAAGGCAGATACTTGGTCGCTTTGCCAATGGCGACCACGAGCAATCCCGTCGCGAATGGATCTAGCGTTCCAAGATGCCCCACCTTGCGCGTGTGAAAAAGACGTTGCAGCGCGTTATCCACCGCCCGGGAGGTCATCCCTTCGGGTTTATCCAAAAGTATCAATCCATTCGGATCCATGACGTCATTCTACCGCCTGAGCAACCTTCTTGGGCCAAAGAAGAGAAAGAAGCGACAAATCCAAGGGAATGGCCAAGCCAAGCAGACATAACGGGAGGGCAAACGAATAGACGTGGTTATCCCCCGCTTTTAAGGCGGCGAAGAAGAGCCCGGATAACCCGATGTCCACTGAGGAAGGATAGACGCCCAGGAAGAAAGCGTTAAGCAAGCAGGCGGCCCAAGATAAAGCGCCTACCCGCAAGGCGATGCGTAGATCCTTCCCTTGGCAAAAGGTATAGCAAAACGCGGAGGCCGACAAAAACGTCAAAGCCACACCGAGGTAATAAAGCGTTGGAGCTAAACCAACAAAGACATGAGACAACAGCAAGCTCACCCCCGATAGGCCATAACCGATCGCCTGGGTGTGGACGTTTCCCTTCTTCACCCTGCGCCCGAACAAACCGGAAATGCCCGGCAATCCTAAGACGGCAAAGGCCAAGGCGCTGCGGCCTAGACTTAGCCCGATCAAAGAGGCGACCGAGGTTTTGCCCATCTGGGCTTGTCCAAGGTCAAAACGGAATAACGCATCAAAGGCGTTGGACAAACGTTCCCCCGTCGTATAGACGTGGTAAGCGTGATATTCGCCCGAAACGAAGACCACGATTTCACCGCCATCGCGCTCCACCACGTGCCCCAGCCGGAGCTGCTCCGGAAGCGACGAAACAAAGACATCAAGGTCCTGCCCCAAAGTGGTGGCATCCCCTTCCCCAAAATAATAGAAAAGGGCGAATATACCAAGACATACAAAGAAAAACGCAATGAATGAAAATACGGATATGATTATAGAAATTGATTTCTTATTTATTTTCATAGATATTCTTAAATTCCACGGGGAAAACGTGTTTCGTTTCCATCGTGTCTCTATAAATACGCCGCGATTTTTTCGATATCGTAAAACTCGGAATGAGGGATGCCAATATCTGGTTGGACCCCAGCCTCATCCCCTTCAAAATCCTTGCCATCGTAATAACCAATGTGATTGTTACTCGACATCACATAAGCGACGCCTTGGGGATAAAAACCAGAGCATACGACGCATTCGCCACCGCCGGATTTTTCCCCGATGATCTTGGCGAATCCGTATTTCTTTGCGTAATAAGGTAAGGCATTCCCGCAGCTAAACGACATGTCGCTGGTCACGATATAGAATTCAAAATCATTCCCATAGACATCCCCTATTCCGAAGGTGCCATCAAGGTTAGAATCCACCCCCGCCTGCATCTTGGTTACCCCACCGTTTTTGTGTTCGCGCAGATGAATAGTCCCGTCGTTGTTTTTGCTTAACAACGCAAGGATCTTCATCATCACCCCAACGACGCCACCGCCATTAAGGGACATATCGATGATGACTTTTTTCACTCCGCCATGGCTTTTGATCGCCTCGAGTTGACGGATGAAGTAGAAGAACGAATCCGTCTTCCATAAGTCTTCCTTCAACTTGCCCTCCGCGTCAAAGGCTTCGTAATCGAAGGCGAACGAGTCAAAGCCGAACATGGCCATGTCGTCTTTGTACTGAATCGAGTCGCTGGAAAGCTTTTTCGCTTCGAAGGTCGCGGCGCGTTGCGCCCTTAGTTCCATGGCTAACGAGGACCTTTTCTTTGAATTCGGGCCACGCCAAACGGCATCGACCGTCTCACCCCACCACGATGCGACATTAAGCACACCGGTATGGTCATCATCCAGTAAACCGAAGATTTTTTCGAAGTATTGATTGGACTTTTCGCGGTCCTCGGACACGATGCCCGCACGGATTCCGTTACGCGTCAGAAAAGTCCCTATGTACATGCCAAGGTCGTGAGGCAATCCATAATAGTTTTGGAATAAATAGTAGACGCTGTCGGCAATTTGATTCTTTAGGGAAGAAGGCATGCCATGCATGAGATAGTAATCCATCGCGCGTTGAGCGGCGGTTTTCCCTTGGAAGGGAACGTCGGTAAGTTGACTAACGTCCGAATACTGGTACACCCTCTCCCCGTCATAGAAATGGGCGATTCCCGAATTCAATCCAACTTCCGTGTCCCACCAGGACAAAGGGACGAAAAAGCCCCCATAAGGGATATATGACTTGTAGTGCAAGAAGGTGAAACTGGAATGCAAATGGCTTTCGTAGGGGCGCGCCAAATAACCTGAATAAAAAGAGGCACCGCTATAAAGGGAGCTTTTGGACAGGTCAGGGTAAATGTCCATCGCCCCGCTTAAGCTTCCGGCCACGCTGAAGCGTTCCGCCACATGCTGGGCGATCAGTTGGTATTCAGCGGTGTTCCCCTTAGCGACGGTCCAAGCAAAATTGACACCGGTTTTTTCGAAAACGTTTCGGTATGTCCCTTTGATGTGAAAAGAGAGCATCGCCGCGTAATCTTCCAAGGAAACGTATAAGGTTTCATCGCCTCCCTTCACCAGATAGAAAGGCAGGTTGGAATGAAGGTAGGCGGAATCAGCCTCATCAGAACCCTTGCTCTCTAGCCCAATCAAATCCACGACGTCGACCCCTTTGCGCACAATGGGATAATTGACGGAGGAATGCTGCATGGTCAAAACTCCCGCACAGGACGTAAGGCTGAGAGCGATCGCCCCCACAAGGAAAAGTCGCTTTTTCATGGTTTCATTTTCGTTCCTGTGCCTCTAAGAGGCAACAGGTAAAGCTCATTCTGGCAAAGTTTTCTCGCCGCGGAGATAACGGACGAGCGCCTTGTTACGCAGCAATAGCACGCACGCGGTGCCCGTGATGGCCCCCGTAACGATGCTTGCGAGCGCTAACCACGGCAAATACCCCCACACCCCGACGCCCAAATAGAAGTAGGCGACGACGACTTGGGCGGAAACGTGAACCACC
>JAILIV010000079.1 GCA_024695105.1 Bacilli bacterium | reverse complement strand
GCGAAAACGGCTATTCGAAATAGTAATAGCCGTAATAGTAGCCAGCGAACACAGTGACTTGGTTATTCATTTTCATATCCGTCTGGCTCCTTTCGATGGAGAGATTTTGGGGCCGCTATAATTTCTGTCAATCACTTTTTTCTTCTTTTTTCGCAAGCGGCGGTATCACATGTGCGAATGTCATTATGGCGAAACTTGTTTCTAGCCTTTCTTAGGATTGATCACGAACCTCTTCCACAGATGGCTTGGGCCAGGAACCCATTTTGGTCTTTCGGCTTTTTTCTCGCCCGCCCTTTTCTCCACTTCGGCGACGTACCAAAGCCTCCCGTCGTATGCCGCGGCCTGGCCCGTGGACAGCCTCCCGGCGATAGCCTTTCTGATCACCGATTCTACGTATGAGTCGTTTAATCCGCTCATCGTTCCATCCTCCGGCCGAATGATGGCACATAGGCGAATTAGGTGGAAACGAATTACGGGATAACCAAATCCCCCATGGGGGATGGAACGGTGGAAACGAATTACGGCATAATTGCCTAGAAACGAATTACGGCATAACTACAAGTATTGGTTTTGACCTTGAGTCTATATTTGGACGTTCTATAATATTCGGAGGCAAAAGCCGCCGTAGGCGGGATAGCGAATAAGCGCTTGGCTAAATTCAAATGGTGAAGAACAAGAACAAAAAAGTCATCGTAGTGGCGACGGCCGCCATTGTTTTTTCCCTTTTTTCCGCATTTTCTGGCACCGTCGCTTGGTTTGCGGAGAGCCAAGCTTACAGCGCCGAAGTGGGTGCTTTTAGCATAAGTGCCCCTCCCGGAATATCTGTCGACCTCTACTATCTAGATCATTTTGAGGAAATCGCCGGCGAAACGCCCGTACGATTTAACGGGAACCTCAATCCATCTTTGCACGCTTTTTCTGGCTACCATGTCGCGCATGAAGGCGCTATTTTTGAGAGGACATCAAACTACGTCCCCTTCGCTAGCGAATCACCGGTTTCCGTCGATGAGCTTTGGCCCGCGCATCGTCTGACTTTTGCCGCCGTCATCACTTCAGGAGTCGCTCAAAACTTCAATTTACTCGAATGCGACGGAGGCATTAGTTCCTCAATCTATGCGTTGGCTCACGATGCCGAGACCGACGAGGACATTCTCTCTCCCGTTTGCCTGCTTTGGGCGATCGACATCAAGGGAAAATGCTATTTTGCCGACACCCCAGAGGATGCCTATGAGGATTATCGCCGCGACTACGATGGATTGGACGATTGCTGCGACGTAGGCGAAGGTGAGGAAGGCTCGTTTCCCCAATCAATAGCCAGCGGAGTCGCAGCGGGCTCTGGCGCTTATCAGATTTTCCTTTTTTCCATCGAGTTCTCGAATAGCCCGGAGACATTCTATTCCCCAATCGAATACCAAGAGACTCCAACGCCAATAGAAAGCAGGGATTACGTCGAAAAAGATACCGCGACCGGCAACAGCAACTGCTACGAAAATCTAACTCTCGCCCATCTCTCGTTTGAGCTGGAATGACTAGGAGCGACGCGATGAGATACGACTTTGGGCAAATGATGGTGAGTACGGGATTGCATTTTCCCTCACGCTTTGTCGGCCAAAGTCGAAGGAGAATGCTATGAGGGTGTTTTCGTTCGCGAAGCATCTGCGGAAGAAAAAGGGGAAAGGGAGCTCCATTGCCCGCCTTGGAGCGCTGACGTTTTTGGCAATTGGCAACCTTTTCGGCGTCTTCGTCGGCACTTTCGCCTGGTTTCAAATAGCAAAGGAAAACGTTAGCCTTGAAACGGTTTCTGGATCTCTAGGCGTCGAAATCGAAAACGTCACCGTCCACAAATACGTATACCCCAAGTTCCGGCAGGACTCCGATATCATCAATTACGAAGGCGCGGGGTCAATCAAAAGCTATGTCGTGGAAGACGCAAGCTTTCGGGAGGAATATCCAGATGAACCGGCCGCGGCAAACGCCTCCATTTCAATGGGCCTTGGGTCGTTCCGGCGCTATTCCGTCGACCTTGAGGAAGCCCATACTTCCGAACTCTTCTATTACGACGAATCTAGCGCTGGCCGCTATTTCCTGATTGGCAACGACATTTTTAACGCCTGCTCCGATGCACCTTGGTGCTCTTTTTCGGGCATCGCTTTCCCAGGAAGCCAAGACACCGGCGCATCATTAAGGGACGTCGTGATCTCCGAAGGCTCGGAATTCCTCTTCATCGATGCCAGCGTCGCAAGTGGGAACATCCATAAATCCACCGACGAGGCGCGTTGCTTCTTGTTCAACTCCTTGACACCGAGCTCGCGCTTCGTCATCGAAGAGGACGGAAGGATTCTCAAATGCATCCGAAGCGGAACGTATAACATCACTTATTCCTACATCGAGGGCACAAGGGCGCTGTCCATCGATTTGTCTAACGCTTCCGCCGAAGAAGCCATCATCAGCAATAACATCCTCGACCCGACGATGATCAAAATCAGTTATCTCACCCTTCCGGCGGCCGAGCGCGCTGCAAAGACGCAGGCGCAATACATGCCAGAAGCCATTAAAAGCCAGAATACGATGGTCATCTTCGAGGCCAAGATCCATTATGACCTCGCGAGTCTATCCCAAGCGCGATTATCGATAGTGCGAAGCGGGCAGACCGCGGCGAAATCGATTTACGGAATCCCGGGCAAATACGAAGCCCCCTATAGCGCCAATGAAACCGAAACGCCCTTTCGCTCTTCCGATTTCTATAGCTTCAGCGCCTATTTCTCATCCGTCCGAATCGGCTCAGGCGACCCCGAGGCGATTTGGGAAGCGATGCACGGGGAAGACTCGGACAGCGTTACCCCTTACGCAAAATCGAAATTTGCAAACGGCGATTCCTATGACACGTCGCTGGATTGTCCTCTTCAAGGCGCCTCTACTTTGCTTCAGCCGAATCTAGCCGGAACCGATATGTATTGCTATGTTGCTGTCGATTACGACCCCGCCTCCTGCCTTTTTTTCATGAACGAGGATCGCCTTGGCAAGACCTATCTTTTCGAAAGGGACTTCACCATGTACTTCGCCGCAGAGCAAATCACAAGCGACTCCCCGCTTTGGAGTGAATGACGATGGGAAAGCGAATGAGGTTTACCATGATAGCCGCTTTGAGCGGGACGCTGTTCCTTTCGCTTTTGAGCTCAGCTGCGTTAGCGATTTTCATCAAATCCGATTCTAGCGGCGGATCTTCCGGAAAAATCGCCCTGCGATCTTATTTCGAAACCGGTACCGGCACAGACCTTGATCCCTACGTCATCACTAGGCCCCGCCACCTTTATAACCTATCGCGTCTGCAAAGGCTCAATATCTTCGGCCCATCCACCCATTTCCGGCTCGGGCTTACCGGGCTTTCAGGTCAGCCGCAAAGCAAAGGGCCTTTGGTATATGCAAGCGACACATCATGGGAGACCACCAAAACCCTCGACATGGACCCAAACCTATTCGCAAGCCCCTACGAGATCTATTCTATCGGCACAGAGGGCGTTCCATTCTATAGCACATTCGATGGCCAGGGACTTGAAATCGCCAATCTTCATGTCAAAGCCGATCCGCATGACGCGGGACTATTCGGCTATACGGCAGCGGGGTCGCTCGTCAAGAACCTGTTTTTGGAGAGCATCGTCATCGAAACACTGGGATACGATAGCAGCGTCGCGTGGCAAAGTCGCCTATTCTCAGACGCCAGTTGCGAAAGCGGAGGATTGCTTTACGATGGAGCGTTCCTTTACAACGCGCATCCAAGCGATCCGGAATTCGATGAGACAAAGGAATTCAACCTCGCCACAACCACCTCTTCCGATTACGCAATAGTCTCATTTGCCGCCGAGTCCATCGGGAATTTCGTGTTCGACGAGGAAACCGACATCCCTGAGATTGGATTCACAAAGCCTTCCGACAATCTTTTCTCCTATTCCGTGCGCAGCTCAAATCCCTTGCTTAGCCTCGATGGTGGAAAGGCACGCCCAAACGTCAATGCGCTCTTTCAATTCTTCGGAGAGAAGAAAGAGGAAGAAGGTGCAAGCTACCCAATTAAAACCTCCAGTTCCCTTTCGCTTGTCGCGACTTACGCCGATCCCTCAAGCGGCATGACCTATTCTCGCGTCTTGCTAAGCCTAGATTTCTATTTCACCCTCGATAACGCATCCGACCTATCGATTTCGATGGAGACCCGGGTTGGCGAACAGCATAAAAACTACGTTGGGCTATTCATTGGCCATTGCGATGGCTCAATCGAGAATTGCTTCGCTCACAATGGCAAATTCAACATGAACACCCTTGAGGGGCCATCCTCAGCAAAGCTATCGAATATCTCCCATCTTGGGTTGGTCGGAAAGATAGGCTCCGGAGTGCAGGGACGCTCGGCAATCGACGCAAAAGGCGGAACGACCGCCGGCACCGACAACGGCATGCTCGACTTCACCACCATTTATAACGACATCATCCCAAGCGACACTTCTTTCACCCCCTACTCATCCTATTACCACTATAGCCCGAACGGCGAATCCAAATACGTCGATTTCCTCCGACGCGACGTCCAAAACCAATACTCAACCAAATTGGTTGATAGCGCAGCGCTGAAAGGGAAACAGGTCATTTCCAATACCGATTTGGGCGTCTTCACCTATGCCACAGACTATCAGGGAGAAAACACCGGATCCACCGTAGAGACTAACTGGGACAATTCTCTGATTACAAAGGCAAACCCTTCGGTCGATGGCAAATATTATGTCTACTACACCACTGCTGAATATAACAAAGCCGATTATTACGGCGGGACCAGCGCCATGGATCAATACACCACGGCGCTCACATCCCATTATTCCGGCGCTTTCCATACCGCCTATTCCTTTCCGGCCAAAACGGAGTACTCCCTTAGCAGCATGAGGGATAGGGAGGCCCGCCACAATTACATCATCCGCTTCGCCTTGGAGCCCACGCATCGAAGCAATTACGGCGGATTGTACCTAAGCGACCTCGATTACGATTCGACGGGCGGGCATTTCATAAGCGACTACCTCGAATACAAGCTCATCGACAAATACGGGAGTTCCATTCCACACAACACCCCTGACTGCGGCATCATGCTCCAAGACACCCGCACTCATGAGATCGGATCGCTAACCGCAAGCATCTCCACGCCAAATACCCGCACCACGACAAACGACGTCATCGAGATGTTCTGCATCAATAACGACGATACAACGGAACATTACGCGACTGATGGAACCGCCCCAGTCGCCAATGCCGTCAACTTTAAGATCGAATCGGCCGATTACGCAAACGTCACCATCGTCGCAAGCTCCAGCGAGCGAAGCAAGCCGTCGGCGGTAGGCATTTACCGCATCACGGAAAGCGATTTCACCAGAGTCAACAACCAAATCGCCTTGAGCCAAGATTTCCTTGATCCCGATTACGCCTTCTTCATCCCATCCGACGATTACCTTGCCTACTTCGATTACACGACGAGCGTAGAGAACGGAAAATCGGTTGGAAGTATCGGCGTATATAATTCTCTTGGCAAATTCTCCGAAGCCGATGAAGACACCTTCGCGACCGCGGCTACTGGGAGCGATTACGGCTACGCCGCAAACAAGCCGCGCCTATTTGCCCACACCTTCAAGCTGCCGCGCGGAAGGTATTGCGTGGCAACGCCGCTGAATACCAATCAAAACAAGGCCACGCAGTATGCAAACGCCGCCATCTATTATCTTGCCGCCCAAGGCCAAATCAACGGCACCAGTCAGTTTAGAAGCTCCGTCTTCGTCGGGGACAACCATATAAGCGAAGTCGACTTCCTGAAAAAGCGGGGAGCAGATATAACAGGCGAGGGCGATGAAACGCTTGAGAAGCAAAGGGCGTATGTGAGCCTAGTCGAAACCGACCCTTCTATTTTCGGCGCAGCTTCCGCCTATCTTAGATTCGCCTATGAAAACAACCAGTTCAAGCTACTGACCGATGATCTGACGGAGATGCTTTATGTGGCACTCAGCAATTATGGCGCAAAAGAGGAAATCGACGGGGTGGATAACGTTGAGGCAAACCTATTTGGTCAAGTCATTGGTTCGGGCAACAGCCTTGTCTATTCCCGTTCACCGTAAAGGAGGATATTCCGATATGAGAAGATTCGTTAACTTGAAAAAGCCACGCAGATTAGGGCTAATCCTATTCATGGTTTTCGCTTTCCTTCCGGCATTATCAAACTGTGCTCGCGAGGCTAAAATTCCAGAATTCATGGCAAACCCCCATTATCTTTTGGACGGGGAACTCTCCTCTACTGGCGTTGAATACGAAGAGTCGAACGCTGAAGGAACCGGGAAATTTGATTTCTATGCGCTTTTGAATAACGACGACGAGGTCGTTGGGTATGCCGTAACCCTATCCGCAAGCAACGCCCATTTGCATATCAAAATACCTTCGTCTTTCTCAGGCAAACCGGTCACCGGGATTTACCGCCAAGCTTTCTATGGCCGCTCTATCTCATCCATATCCATCCCCACATCCGTCACAACCATCGATTATGAAGCCTTTATGAATGTGAGCTCCCTATCGGAAATCACGATTCCCTACTCCGTTTCGCGCCTAGGCGATGGGGCGTTTTATCACTGCACCTCCCTGATGAATGTCCACATTCAAAATAGCAGCCACGATTCCGCCGGCACAAACACCTGCACCATCGTCCGTCCGGGAGGGGTTCCAACTTATTCCACTCTTTCCATCATCCCGACCCATTGCTTCTACATGAATACCTCATTGGAGAATCTTTTTCTCCCTTCCTCGATAGCCGAAATCCGCCAAGAAGCGTTCCACGGATGCGGAGCACTCTTATCCCCGCTTTCTTTTCAATCAATCGTCACCGTGCGCTCCTACGCCTTCGAGGGGTGCAATTCGCTTCAGCACATCTATTTCCCTTCGAGTTTCTTCACAAACTCCTCCAGCCTCATTGAGCCCCGCGCCTTCCAAGATTGCAGTAGCCTGAATGTTCATTTCTGCTGCGAAAGCGAAAGCTCCGTCACCGCTTGGGTAGGCAAACATACCGATTGGGGGCTTTACACAAACGGGAACGCGCGAAAAAACTATATCTACGAAAGCGGCAACGCGACCTTCTCCGAGAATTGGATCTACACGACCACCTCGCAAAAAGTCACAATCACTGGATATTACGGTCCAGCCGATATCTCGTTCCTATCGGTCCCTAGGTATCTGCCTAGCGATAGTTCCAACGAAGTCACCACCATCAACGTCAATGCGCTCAATACCGTCAAAACGACGATTTCCCGCCTTTATCTTCCTTCTTCGCTTACTGCCATCCCTAACGACATGTTCAAGGGCTTCACCAATCTAAATGTCATCGCCGGCAGCGCCGATTGCGTCACCGGAGAAGATAATGACCCGAGGATCGACTTGCATTCATTAACCAACCTAACCAATATCGGAAACACTGCTTTCAGCCAAATGCCAAAGCGATTGGAAATCAAAAAGCTGCACCTTCCCGCCCATTTGGAAATCGTTGGCGCAAGGGCGTTTGGCGACAATTCCACTACAGCCGGCCTCATCAACATCGAGGAATTTCAATGGGACTACGACGAATCCAATGAGCGGCTTATAACGATTGGGGATTACGCCTTTTGCATGGTTGGGAGCAAAACCGGAACCCTATTCGCGAACAAGACGCCATTGCCGCGCTATTCCTATGAAAACGGGGTAATGAAAGAAAACTACAAAACGATGACGCTCATCATTCCAAGCACCTTCAACAACTTCCAAGATGCTGGTTACAATTTTGCCGGGTGCCCCTTGATTGAAACCGTCGTTTTCAAAGGGAACACCAATAAAAGCAAGGCGAAAAACGATATTTGGATCAGGAACAATACATTCGGAAAATGCGATTCGCTTAGAACGCTAATTTGCGAGTACAAGATCAAAGACAACGGGACGAATTCCTATGAATATCAGTTCCGCCACGAAGGCAATACGAACACTACCGTAGGCGATTCCGCCGGCGCAGGCCAAAACGATTTTCGCCCTGACCCAGGGCTGCAGACCATCATCATGGCCAACGAGAATACGAAGTTCAAATTGCCGCGTTACGCGCTTTCTGGCAATTCGCGCGCCTGCATTTACCTAAGCGGAACGAAAACCGCCAACATCACCAAAGACACCACAGACGGTGACAAATGGAACCTGATCGGTGACGAAGTCGGATCGGAAGGCACCAACAAAGGATATGTTTTCCGCGACGGCATCGGCGGATGCGGCATCAGTCAAAGCATACCGCTTTACGAAAACGTGGACTTCGAGGCGACATATGAGGTTTCCAATGGAACTTCGCCCCAAAGCGTCAACGTCTCCGTCTCCGGGACAGGCGGGACGAGGAAGAAACTTGTGATGCGCGGCAAATTTGCCTTTGTTTGCGATCCATCCGCCCATACCGCTACGCTCTCCAAATACCTCTACGACCGATACGACGAGAATTTCGATGGCGTCGCCGATATTCCTTCGACCGTGTCGATCGACGGCGATGCGACTCCATTCGTGGTGACCGAGATCGGCGATTCGGCCTTCTCCGCCGCCTTCACCGACGAATCCTACTCAATGCCTCCAACCCTTTATAGCGAACTTACCACCGTGAAGATTCCAGACACCGTGACTCGGATTGGCGATTATGCCTTCATGCGCGCCTACGGGATCACTACCATCACCAACAAAGACGGCACATCGATGCCGACGAGCCTACTGACAATCGGGCGGCATGCGTTCGCCTTTTGCGGTGTCACGGAGATCAGAAAGCTGCCGATGGGCGTCAGGTTCTACGAGAATCTGAACGCGGTCTATGACGTCTCAAGCGTTTTCACCAACGCAAGCAAATTGCGTCGCATCAGCTTCCTTGATGGCGGCAACGAGGTCGCCGATTCCACATATTACGATACCACCACCTATGCAGAGGAAACCAAAACGTCCGCGATCTACGCGAAGAACAACGTTAACGTTCCGTATAATAAAGATCGATTGCTATTCGTTCTGGCTCGCGACAATGTGGATAAGTCTGCCGTTTCTGACGACACGACGGATGAAGGAGCATTCACCGCTACCCATAATGGCAATCCATTCCTATTCGGAGCCTATAAATTGGGGCACTGGATCACAAAGCTAATCCTAGGCCCCGCCACAACCGATGATGGAACTACTGGCGGCCAGGTCATCTCGCAAGCCCTGTTCTCTGGCATCGTCGGCGATGGACTTGTCTCAAGCCGAAAATACGTCTATCTCCAAACAGAGATAAATTCCAGCAACGCTACCCCGTCCAGCGGAAACGCCTCTTTCGTCAACGAAGCGACTAACCTCGTTGAGTTCGAAATCGCCGGCAGCATCGTCGGCCTTCCGACAAACTGCTTCTTTGGTTGCGAGAATCTAAGTGCAGTTACTTTCGCAAGGGAAAATGGCGCCACCATCCCCGACGGTTTATTCGCCGGCAATTCCCAGCTGACCACCTATAACGTCAGGGATGGCGAAACGATTTATGAGCCTGGCTCAAACATCCTTGACCTACGCCATACCGGATATACCGGCATAGGCAAGGAAGCTTTCCTTAATATCTCAAGCATCCATCAATTCATCGCGCCGGATGTGGCCAATTTTAGTATCGGAGAGGGGGCGTTCAAGAATTGCTCCAACCTGACGACCATTAATTTGTCAAATGTAACAAACACATTAACTCTGGAGCCCGGGTGCTTCTACAATTGCGGCAACCTCACCTCCGTCACCCTTCCGAAAAATGGAGCAACGATCAAGCTGAAAGGGGCTTCATCCAATACAAACGGCGTCTTTGGCAATTGTGTCGAATTGCAATCCATCATCCTTCCTGCTACAGTCGATGAGCTAGGCGCATATTGCTTCTATAACTGCAAAAAACTCGATGCGGTTGGCTACGCCGGGGATCCTTCCGGAAATCAGGTTCTAACTTCCATCGGCGTCAGCGCCTTTGAAAACTGCGAAGGCCTTGGCAAAGGTGACGGCATCAAGCCCGCAGGACTAGAGGAAGGCTTCGACTTGCGCAATATCGCTAACATCGGCCAAATCGAAGACTGCGCATTCAAAAACTGCAAAGCGCCAATATGCAAAGATGGAACCCTCAATCTCCCCGCATCGCTTGTATTCGTTGGCAAGGAAGCCTTCTTCCAATCCAAACTCGTCCACATCACCATCCGTAGCAGCAGCATAACGCTCGGCGAAAACAGCTTTAGATGGGCCGAAAAACAACAAGATAATTCCGAGCTGCTTGATGTAATCTTCACGAACCCGGATTGCACATGGGACGCTTATTACAAAGATGTTTTCTCTTCGAATGGCAAGCTGACGACCCTTGTTTTGCCGAAAGGATATGACATCACTTACTACGACGAGAACAGCTACAAGAACTCCATTGTTTGGCAAAACACCTCATTGAGCAGAATCTACACTTTCCTTACGTTGCAATCGATTGGCACGCATGGCGAGTGGAGGCAGACGGCCACTTCCGACTGGGCCTTGCCTTGCTTCAACGTCAAGTTCTGCAGCGATGTTTTAGCAGAGAACTCCACTTCTACTCCCGCATACGGAGACGATACATTCTGGTATTGCGAGAATGGAACCGTCTATTATCTAGGCAAATTGACCGAAACCTATAACTCGGGCGACACTGTTGCAAAATTTGAGCACGGCACAGTCGATAACTTGGGCAATTTACTCAAAGCATGATGGAAGACCAACTTATTAGGAGGGGAAATTAAGTAAATATCGATACACGCCCTCGACGGAATTTAAATTCTGCCCATAAAAGCGATGCCATACTACCCTTTGACCTCTATGAGGGCGAGGGTCGTCCCTTCGGTCCCGGAATCCGTTTTCCACGGCTTCGACCGGCCTTTGTTTCCGTGGGGAAAGCACGACCGTTCCTTCGCCGAGTACGCCTTCTTGAG
>JAILIV010000071.1 GCA_024695105.1 Bacilli bacterium | reverse complement strand
CGGCGACGACGGCTACATGGCCGACTTCGATTCCATCGATTCCATCCCCGGCTTCGCCTTGGACGGCGTCCCCATCAAGGACATCGTCGAGTCCTTGCCGGACGACGAGATCTTCTATTGATCCGTCCCAACGATTGAGGCAACCATCTGCACCATCATCACCATTTTTCTCACCATAGGTCGTCGCCTTCTTCCATGGGAAAACCCACGATGGCCAACAGGGGACCATGGCTCGCCGTCAGCGTTCTCACCAGTCTGCTCATCATCGGGGCCGCCGTTGCATTCATCGTCGTCTTCAACGTGCTTGCCAATCAAAGCGGCTTTCTCCGCCTTATGCTCATACCCTTCACCATCGTTGCTTCGCTATTGATCGTCATCGCCATCGTCTCGTTGGTTCGCGCGATTCGAATCTATAGGAAAGTCCCTGCCCAAAGCGAAGGCGAACCCAAAGAAGAAGACGATCGTTTTGACGAAGAATAACACTCGCTCGTTTACCAGTGCCTCTCCACTGTAGGAAATAATCCGATGGCGAGGCACTTTTCTGTTGTTATTTGCCGTCCCGTTGCGACTGATTTATTGCCTTTTCATTCATCGAATTGCTTTTTTTCGGCCGAAAAAGTGTATCGACATTGCTGTTTTTCGGCCGAAAAAGTGCAATAATATTAACGAAATAGGAGGACATTCCATGTTCTATCGAAAGATTACAGAGCAGATTGAAGCTTGGCACAAAAGTCAATCGACAACGAGAAAGGGTCTTGTTATCGAAGGTTTGCGTCAAGTCGGAAAAACAACGACGATCCTAGAATTTCTCCATTCTCATTATCGTCATGTCAACGTCATCAATTTTAAGGATTCACCCACGTTTAAAGACATTTTCAAACGGGCGGATTTCGACCACGGCATCGATCGTTTCTTGACCGAACTATCGTTAATGATGCCCGGCAGTGACTTCTCGGAGGGCTCCGTGGTTTTCCTTGACGAAGTGCAAGAGTGCTCGCGAGCCAGGTATTCTATCAAGCCCCTTTGCGCCAAAACCGGTCTCCACATCGTCGCCTCGGGCTCGTTGCTTGGGATTCGGGGATATAACAGGGAGACCGATGGCGACGTTCCAACGGGAAGCGAGACGATTCTCACGATGCGCCCGATGGATTTCGAAGAATTCCTTCTCGCAGTCGGCGAAGGACAAAAAACGCTTGAGTATCTGCGGGATTGTTTCGCGACTCGTTCTCCCATTGCCGCGCCCATTCACGAACGAATGCTGCGTCTGTTTCAGGAATACCTCGTCGTCGGCGGCATGCCGGAGGTCGTCGACATCTATCTCAAAACCCATTCCTTGTCCGAAGTCGTCGCCAAACAGCGGAGCTTAGTGGTCGAATATCGCGGGGACTTCGGCCGGTTCGTCGACAAAACCGGCGCGGTGAGAATCGATGAAACTCTTCGGCAAAAACTCGATTTGATCCTCGATTCTGTGCCTTCCCAGCTTGCCAAGGAGAACAGCAAATTCGTTTATCGCGAAATCCAAGGGAAGCCACGGAAAAGTGCCTTTGTCGAAGCGCTGGATTGGCTCTGCGAATTTGGTTTGCTTTGCAAATGCCATCGTTTACACGCGTTATCTTTGCCCTTAAAAGCCTATGCTGATCCCGACGCCTACAAGGTCTATGTGCAGGATACGGGCCTCTTCCTTTCAATGCTGGACGATGGGGCGTCCAATAACGTTTTCACCGGCAACCTCGGTTCATACAAAGGATACATCTATGAAAACGTCGTCGCGGACGCTTTGATCAAGCAAAACGAATCGTTGTACTACTATGGCAACGAAAATGGGCTGGAGATCGATTTCATCCTGCCTTTCCATGCCAAGCCGACGTTAGTTGAAGTCAAGGCGAAAGGAGGGCGCGCAAAAGCCAGTCGGACCGTGCTCGCTGATAAGAAGAAGTACCCCGAGGTCGAAGAATGCATCAAATTGACCGCCAATAACATTGGGGTTGCCCCTCCTTACTCGACGTTCCCGTATTATTTGGCATACCTGATCGGCGAAGAGAAATAGTGGTCTTTGCCTTGCGCTAAGCGGTTACCTCTTCGCGCCCCCAAGAGGCCCCGACTGGAAATCGCTGCGTTCCCAAAAAGAAAAGAGCAATCTTTTTCCCGTCTAAGGGAGGAGGTGAATTCCTAGTGGCAGTCAAAGTCGTCGTAGGCGAAGGCGAAACCTGTGTTGACGCGCTCCGTCGTTTCAAGCGTGGCGTCAACAAATCCGGCATTCTCCTCGAAGCCCGCAAGCGCGACCAAGAACGCCGAGGACTACGACGTGAGCATGCCTGAGAAATGGGCCATCCAAGGCAAAGTGCTCTCCCTTGACGATGGAAACACCCTCTACACCGGCCTTGGCGCGATGTATGTCGACACCAAAAGCAGCGTCTCCGGCTCAGGAAAGGTATACATCGAAATGGAAGGCGCCTGCTATAACGGCTCCATCGATAATCCGAATACCGTCTTGGACTTCCCGGTCTATTGCTACTGCTACTACCTCAACCTCGCGCCGATTAACTAAGGCGATCTCTGCATGCCTTCCCGCATCAAACCCGATGAGGAAAGCCATCGTCCCTCCATGCCAAAACGGCGCTTTGGCGGGGCAGATTGGCAAACATCGCTGCCTTCATCCTGCTCATTTGCGATTGGAATCGACATAATCGAGGAAACCGTGGGATGCTGCGTTTTTTCCTTGGGGCCTGCTCTGGTCTCGAACCGCATGCGCGCCATTGGATCGCCTTGGAGCGCTCCACATATCCCTCGTTCCAATTCGTTATAAATCGTTATGCCAATCGAGGGTAAACCAAATAAAACCTCGGCATCTGCAGTCGTCGAGGTTTTTTGGTTATTTGGAGCACGATGCGGGCGATTGCACCACAAATCACTTGGAGCAAACTTCCCAAATCACTCGGATGGGCAACGAAAACTATTTAGCTAAGAAATACCTTTTGTTTTTTACGGTGCCCACCGAAGAAATCAGGCCAGCGTCAACCAGTCGATACAGAATAGTTTTGGTAGTGGACAAACCAAACCCTAGCGAAGAGGCAATGTCCTTTGCCTTACACTGCCCGTTGTTTAGCAAGAAGGAAAGGATCTTTTTTTCTTTGTCGCCATATTTAGTGTCGGGTTTAGCGTCGGAGTTTTCGACAGAATCCGCTTTTCCTTTGACACTAAACCGAATGATCAGATGGGTGCGGTCTGGATTGTATTCGTCGTAAAGTTCAGGCGCCACAAAGCCAAACTCCTCGCAGGCGGACAAAATCATGGGGACGCCGCTACCCGCCCTTTCGCCGACGCCAACAAGGCTCCACATTTTCAAAACCGTCTTGTTCCTCGCATCAGAGTCTCCGCCTTTGAAGGCTTTCTCCGCGCTCATGCGAAGGCATCCGGGATTATGGAACTCCACCCGATCGAAGTATTTTTTCACGACGAGCCCTCGGCGTTGATGAAAATCCGCATTGGAGATTGCGTTGCAAAGGGCCTCGCGTAAGGCTTTGTGGAGGGCCGATTCGTCGATTCTTTCAATGCCTTCCATTCGAAATGGAACTTTGAGATCCGACGTCATTTTGTTGACTACTCGGTTATAGAAGTCAAAAAGGCAGCCAGACCAGTCTCCGGAATCCGAGGTGACCCTATCGGTCCAGCGTACATTTTCATCCTCGGAATAGTGTTCCTGATAGTCAAGGAAGTATTCTGGGAATTCATACACTATTTTATGAGCGTATCCAAACATCAAAAGGCCAGCCACGGTAGGATGATAGATTCCATCACCCCCCAAACGGATCGCCCCAAGGAATTCAAGAAAAGGAACATCTCCCTTATTGAGGAAAACATGTTCCGGATGTAGAGAGCGGAAACGACTCTTATACGAAGCGATCGACTCTTCGCACAGCACATCCAGCCCTATGTCCTGGAGGACGCGCAGATCCTGGCTTTTTTCCTCCGCGTCCCTAAGCATCGCCTTGATTTCGCCCGGGGTGCAATGGTAATCTCCGTCCGAATTGCGCCGGAAGGAGCCCGTCATGATGTTGTTATTGATGTACACAGGTCGCAATTCCCTTGGCGCCGGGCGGACTGCTACCATCAAGACGGGATAACCATCGTATTCGACTTCGCGCACCTCATCCTCAGCAATCAGGTTGACGCTCACCTTCTTCGGATCATTCATAAGGGAAAAGAGATCTGTCTTGAGTTTTGCGATATCGTCTTCCCCAAGCATGGCAGAAACGACGGTATGGTCCTTGAGTTCTTCGAGGCCAAGATATATGGTCCCGCCTTTTGTGTTCGAGAAAGAGCTATAAGTCTCGAAGAAGCTACTCGGAAGGCCGCCTTTCGCCTTTTTGAATTCCAGCTGTCTGTTTTCACGGGTTCTTTCGTTGGTCGTTAAGACTTCCATAGCATCGTCCTCCTGACACTATTTTAACACATTTCCTGACACTAAAACATATTTTCTGACACTTTTAATCAAAGATGTTCCAATGAACTCACCAATGGAAATACTTCAGTAGTGCTCTGATAAGAAAGATCGGAAATCCGTTCGATAATCGTGCGGTGGATTCACGTAAAAACGAAAATTGTGCCGACGACGTCGACACAATTTTGACTCGTGGTTCACGATGCGGGAATCTTTGCACAAATCTCTCGGAGCAAATACCACAATATTCTCGGTTCAAAATCCACAAATCTCTCGGAGATATATTGATTTCGCTCGCCCGAAACATCACCATCCCCGTGACCAACGACACCATCATCAAGGATGTCAACGAACATGGGCAGCCCCTTTCCGAGGACACGTTCTACGAATACATCAAAGGGCTCCGTCGTCTCTTCGTCTTGCGCGAGGTCCCCGCATGGAACCCGAATGTACGGAGCGCCACCGCAATCCGCTCAATTCCGAAGAAGGAGTTCTATGACCCCTCCATCGCCTGCGCCGCCTTGGGCCTCGGAGTCGACGCTTTGGGCTATGATTTCAAGACACGCGGTTATTTCTTCGAATCTATGGTTGGAAGGGACCTCTCCGTATACGCATCCGCATTAGGCGGCTCCCTTTCCTATTACCGAGATCGTTATGGA
>JAILIV010000060.1 GCA_024695105.1 Bacilli bacterium | reverse complement strand
TGGTTCGCCAAGAAACTCAGTTGTGGGTCAAACGGGGCGCAGGCATGGAAAGTCGCATAGTCGTGGATTCCTAGGCTTGCGGGTTCTTGGTCCAAAAGGAGAATCACGCTGAATACGCTGGTGCACGGGTCCATCGCGTTGACCCAACGTTTTGCTTTCTCAGGCACTTCCTTTGGATCGATCATTTGGCCGAATGCAGCATGAGGGTAAGGCCCGCAGAGGACTTGATCGCATTGGAGGATGTCACCCCGCGCGAGTTGGACGCCTTTGGTTTTGCCCTTTTCGACGATGATCTTCGTTACGGGTTGGCAGTATTCGATGGCCACTCCCACTTCTTCCGCCATAAGGGCCAACTTCATCGACATCTCATAGGAGGTGTGCCGGGGGATGTAGGCCCCGTGGCCCAGATAATCCGCGAGAAGATAGCCATACACGGAGAAGGGGATATCTTGCATAGGGGAGCCAAGGTACACCCAGTAAGCGGACAAGATCTCTTGGGCAGTCTTGGGCAATTCGAAATGGTCGAACATCTGCTGGACGCTATAGGAGGCCGTGAGGATGAACTCGCGGTAGTCCTTGAACATCCCGTAGTTCCCAATTTTACCCTCGCTATAAAGGTCGCTGGCCTCATGCATTTTTGCGCATAGTGCGAAGAACTCCATGAGCTTTTCGTATGCACGGGGGTCGTCTTTGCAGTATTCGGCGATGTCTTTCGCAGGAACGGTAAAGTCGCCTTCTTTGCCCGCGTGGATCTCGTAGTCCCCATCGGGGCTGACGAGGCGGAAAGCATGGGGCAATCGTACCCAGTCCACATCAACGCCATGAGACTCCAAGAACCTTCTCGCGGCCATGGGACATTGCTTGGTTCCAATGGACATCATCTCGTGGAGGGAGGCTTCGTACTCGATGCCATCCCGCACGAATGACGTGGCCATGCCGCCAGGGGAGTCGTGGCCTTCCAAGACCAAAACCTTTAGTCCTTTTTTGGCCAAAACGATGGAAGCGGTAAGGGTGGCTAAAGATCCGCCGATGGCGATGACATCATAACGAGAAGAGAAATATTCAGGCATCTTTGACTGGGGCGGTCATCCTAATGATCGACGGAATCATAATACGCCTGAAGGCGCGGCTCGGCTGAGAGGAAGGCTTCCTTCAAACTCGGGTCGAAGTGGTGGCCCATGCCTTCCACGATGATTTCGTGGGCCTTTTCGTAAGACATGCTTTGCTTATAGGCGCGTTTGCTGACCAAAGCGTCATAGACGTCGACGACCGCCATGATGCGGGATTCCAAAGGAATATCCTCTCCTTTTAATCCTACGGGATAACCTGTGCCATCCCATTTCTCATGATGGTAATGGGCGACGTTAATGGCGATACGCTGGAAGTCGGGTTCATCGGTGCCGTCAAGGATTTGGGTAAGGATGCGTGCGCCCTCCGCGGAGTGAGTCTTCATGACCTCATATTCCTCCGTGGTGAAACGTCCGGGTTTGCGTAAGATGGCATCGTCGACCGTGATCTTGCCAATGTCATGCATAGGGGCGGCGCGGATTAGCAGGTCGCAGAACTTCTCGTCTAATCCCGGATAGTTTTGTTTCTTTAGTTCGTCGATGAGGATGGCGATGGCGTCGGAGGTGCGCTTAATGTGGCCCCCGGTGGAGTTGTCGCGGCCTTCGACCATGGTGGCCATTCCTAACACGAGTTTGTCGCGCATCGCGATCACGTGCCTCGTCTTTTCCTTAACTTCTTCCTCCAACTGGGCGTTGTAGTTATGGATGAGGCGGATGTGCTCTTGGTTGGCGGTGTCGTCGGTGATGAGGAACTGATATCCGTGGTATAACCTTCCGAGGTTAAGACGGTTGATGCGCACCAGATACACCGCACCTTGGAGTTCCAAGGTTTGGGTTCCTTGGGTCTCGTCTTTCACGAAGGCTTCGATCCAAGGGACGATGGTTTCGTTGGCCCATGGGTTCCGCTTGATGCTGCGGTCGATGGAGAGGTGCTCAAGTTCCGGCCACATGCGCTTGGCGGTTTCGTTGCTGCCAAGGTAACGCATCTGACGGTCGAAGGATACGAACCCCGTGTCGCCTTTTTGGACCAAAGAATCCACGACCGAGTCGGACACGTTATAAAGACGCAATCTCGTGGCCACGATGAGATAGATGATCATGCCGAGGTTATACGTCGCGGGGAGAAGCTCAATCTCGTGGGTGATCAACCTTCCGCCGAAGAAGCCGATGACGGCGATGGTCACGGAGAGGGAAATCAAAATGAGGATGCTCATCGGCACCTGTTTCTTGCGGAAGAAGCTATAGATGATGACCCCGATGGTCATGGCGTAATAGATGCCCACCATCACATAGAAGACGGTGTGCATGAACCCGTAATGCTTGTTGGTGATGTAGGCGGCACCGTTAGACCAAGCCAGTTCGGGCGTGCCTACATAGAAAATATCGTTGAATCCGATGGTCAAGGTCGTGGCATAGACGGCGCAGGAAAAGACGATGATCGAAGTGCGCGCCCATTTGGGAAGGGCGACGCCGCATATGTTAAAGATGAGGAACATCGCGGCCACCAAAAGGAAGCATCCACCCAAATAGGTGAGACGAAGGGCCGCGAGGGCCGCGTCGATGGAGGTGGCATTGCCCATCAACACGAAACCTAAATTGATGATGGGCACCAACGTCGTCATGATGGTCAAATTCGCGTCAAAGTGCTTATGGAAGATCCATGCGTAAATGATGACGAGCAGCAAGGACACGCCGAACATCGAGTAGTAGTAGACCATCGCCATGGCCTAATTATCGTGCCGTCGGTTTCCGATTCAAGGAAAAAGGAGGCGTTGTAAACCTTCGTAAAGTGTGAAAAACGACACAAAACGATTTCGTAAAATGTAAAAACCAGCCATTTTTGATGGATTATAACCGTTTTCAAATCATAGATTTGAGACGTTGGTTTCGCGGGCAAAGAAAAGAATTAGCTCCTGTTTTGGGAAAACAACATTCCAAAACTAAACAAATCCGAATCGCTGTATAATGCGAAAAACATGACCAAACCGACCAAAGCAGAAGTCAAACGCGTTCTTGGGGCACTCAAGCGCAGCAAGAAGAAATTCGTGAGTCTCGATGCGCTCTCCCGCCTCGTTGGGCTTTACCCGGACGTCTTGGGCGACACGCTTTCCTATTTCGAGCCCATGATCCGTTTGGACCCTTCCATCAACACCCGCGACCTTGTGCCTTTAATGCAGGAGTATTTGGCGGAGCCGATGAGACCTTCCGACCCCAAAAAGCCGAAGCGTCCCACGGTTTCCAAAAAGGAATTGGCTAAGTATTCCTCCATCGCGGATTTCGCGTTTAAGAAGATGACCAACGTGGGCGGATTGGTGGATACGTCCATGGTGCTTTCCGACGAAGACTTGTTGGTTTTGGAGAAACTCGTCCAGAACGAGATGAACCGTCGCAAGAAGACCGGAAAGCGTAAATAAAAGAGGCACGTCCTTCCTATTTCGTTTCCTTGGGGGCTTAGGCTCCCTTTTCATTTATGAATTGCCGATTGAGAGAGTTTCCCCGAATCACTATACTAACTTCGTTAAAGGAGATTTTTAGCTAACATGGCAGAAATCAAAAAATCATTTAAGTCGGTCGACGGCAACACCGCGGCCGCGATGGGTAGCTATAACTTCACGGAAGTTGCCGCTATCTATCCAATCACCCCGTCTTCCCCGATGGCGGAAAACGTCGACATCTTCGCCTCCCAAGGCCAGAAGAACTTCTTCGGCGCTCCCGTTAAGCTGGTGGAGATGCAATCCGAAGCCGGCGCCTCTGGCGCGGTCCACGGCGCCCTCCAAGGCGGCTCGTTGTCCACGACCTACACCGCGTCCCAAGGCTTGCTCTTGATGATCCCGAACATCTACAAGTGGTGCGGTGAGTTGCTCCCGGCGGTCCTTCACGTCTCCGCCCGTTCCCTCGCGACTCGTGCTCTTTCCATCTTTGGTGACCATCAGGACATCTACGCCATCCGCCAAACCGGCATCACGATGATTTGCTCCAACTCGGTGCAAGAGATCGCCGACCTCACCCCGGTCGCCCACCTCGTCGCCATCGAGTCCTCGGTGCCCGTCTGCCATTTCTTCGATGGCTTCCGTACCTCCCATGAGGTCCAAAACGTCGAGTTCATCGACAAAGAGGAGTGGAAGAAGCTCCTTCCGATGGACAAGGTCGAGGAATTCCGTGCCCGCGCTTTGAACCCCCATACCCACGCCGTGACCCGCGGTGGTGCCGAAAACGACGACATCTACTTCCAGGGCCGCGAAGCGCAGAACCTCAAGGTCGAGGACGTCTACGCCGCCGCCGAGAAGTACTTCGCCGAAGCCACCCGCCTCACCGGACGTGAATACGCCCCGTTCGTCTATGTCGGCGCCCCCGATGCCGAAAAGGTCATCATCGCCATGGGCTCGGTCACCGAGACCGCCGGCGAAGTCGTCGAGGAACTCAATAAGAAAGGCGAGAAGGTCGGCTTGGTTAAAGTCCACCTCTATCGTCCCTTCTCCGCCGAACGCCTTTGCAAGGTGATCCCGGCTTCCGTTAAGAAGATCGCCGTCTTGGACCGCACCAAAGAGCTCGGTGCCCAGGGCGAGCCGCTTTACCAGGACGTCTTGGTCGCCTTGGCCTCGCAGGGCCGCGGTGGCATCCAGGTCCTCGGCGGACGTTATGGCCTTTCCTCCAAAGACACCCAGCCCAAAGACGTCAAGGCCGTCTATGACTTCCTCGACGCCCCGAAGAACTGGAATGGCTTCACCGTGGGCATCAACGACGACGTCACCCACCTGTCCATCCCCGTCGACGACAAGTTCCAGGTTCCCGGCAACTACACGTCCTGCCTCTTCTATGGCCTAGGTTCCGACGGCACCGTCTCCGCGAACAAGAACTCCATTAAGATCATCGGCGACGCGACCGGCCAATACGCGCAAGCCTACTTCCAGTACGACTCCCGTAAGGCCGGCGGTACCACCCGTAGCCACCTCCGCTTCGGCAAAGAGCCGATCCACTCCGAGTACTACGTCAAGAACGCCGACTTCATCTCCTGCTCCTTGGATACCTACATCTTCAAGTTCGACATCATCGCCAACTTGAAGGAAGGCGGCACCTTCTTGCTCAACACCTCCATGGATGACGAGACGCTCGTCAAGTCCATGCCGAACCGTATGAAGCACCTCCTCGCCGAAAAGAAGGCGAAGTTCTACGTCATCGACGCGAACAAGCTCGCCCTCGAAGCCGGCATGGGCCGCCACACCAACACCACGATGCAGGCCGCCTTCTTCTACCTCAACCCCGCGATCATGCCCTATGCCGACGCGGAGAAGTGGATGAAGAAATACGTCCTCAAGACCTTCGAGAAGAAGGGCATGGACGTCGTCGAGAAGAACTACGCCGCGATCGATAAGGGCGCCCAGGGCCTCCGCGAGGTCCCTGTGGATCCCAAGTGGATCGAATTGCCCGTCCATAAGGTCATCTCCGCCGATTCCGGCGACACCTATTACGACGAATACGTCGAAGTCATCGACCGTCTCGACGGCGATGAGCTCCCGACCAGCGCCTTCACCAAGCACGAGCTCCTCGATGGCACGATGAACGAGAACATCACCTTCCGCCAGAAGAGGGCCATCGCCGACCGTGTCCCCGTGTGGAACCCGATCAGCTGCATCCAGTGTAACCAGTGCGCCTTGGTGTGCCCCCACGCCACCATCCGTCCTTACCTCCTCAACGAAGAGGAAGTCGCCAACGCCCCCGAGATCGTCAAAGGCACGCTCAAACCGGCCGTCGGCACCGTGGACAAGACCTTGCAGTTCCGCATTCAGGTCAGCTCCGACAACTGCGTCGGCTGCGGCCTCTGCGTCGCCGAATGTATGGGCAACAAGACCGCCATCAAGCTCGGCAAAGAACCCGCCCTTAAGATGGTGGACGCCCACACCCAGCGGCAGCAGCAAGTCGGCGCCGACTATTGCTACGCTTCCGTCAGCGAGAAGAAGGGCCAGTTCCCAGCCGCTTTGGAAGCCGGCGTCAAGGGCATCGGCTTCAAGAAGCCCTACATGGAAGTTTCCGGCGCCTGCGCTGGTTGCGGCGAAGCCCCGTACTATCGCCTCGTGAGCCAGCTCTTCGGTCAGGATATGCTCGTGGCCAACGCCACCGGCTGTTCCTCCATCTACTGCGGTTCCACCCCGCTTACCCCCTTCGTCAACGATGGCGGAAAGAACGGACCCGCGTGGGCCAACTCCCTCTTTGAGGACAACGCCGAATACGGCTTTGGCATGAGAATCGCGACCGACCAGAAGCTCGCCCTTATCTCCTCCTTGCTCCTTGCCAATAAGGACAATGTGGAACCCGAACTCAAAGAGCTCATCGAGAAATACCTCGATAACATCAAAAACCGCGACCTCTGCAAGGAGATCGTCCCCGAACTCGTGAAGCTCATCAAGGCTTCCAAGAACGAGGAAGTCAAGGAAGTGCTCGCCTATGAGCGCGACCTCGTCGATAAGTCCGTGTGGATCGTCGGCGGCGACGGCTGGAGCTTCGACATCGGCTATGGCGGCGTCGACCACGTCCTCGCCAACGAAGCCGACGTGAACATCCTCGTTCTCGACACCGAGGTGTACTCCAATACCGGCGGCCAGGCCTCCAAGTCCTCGCAGACCGGCTCCATCAACAAGTTCACCGCCTCCGGTAAGAAAGAGGCCAAGAAGAACCTCGCCCTCATGGCGATGGCCTATGGCCACGTCTACGTCGCCCAGATCGCCCTCGGTGCCAACCCCGCCGCCGCGATCAAGGCCATCAAAGAGGCCGAGTCCTACAATGGCCCCTCGCTCATCATCTGCTACTGCCCCTGCGCCGAGCAGCACATCAAAGGTGGCCTCGTCAACTCCATCAAGGAAGAGAAGATGGCCGTCGAATGTGGCTACTTCCGCACCTTCCGTTATGACCCGCGTCTGAAGGAAGAGGGCAAGAACCCCTTGCAGATCGACTGCGCCGAACCCGATTGGAGCAAGTTCCGCGACTTCATCATGCAGGAGACCCGTTTCTCCATGCTCCCGATCGTCAACCCCGAGCATGCGGAAGAACTCCTCACCAAGTGCGAGAAGTACGCCCACAACCGCTGGGAAGCCATCAAGCGCTTCGGCGACTAATCCCCACGTCAAAACCGATGACCGCCAGGACCCCCTGGCGGTTTTCTTTTCTCTCGCCCGTGCAAACGCGTAAAAGAATAGGGATAATAAGAGGAACATGGGACGCACCGTGAAAATCAACATCATCCCCGAGGAGATCGGACCCTTCGTCCGTCACCACGGCGAAAACCCCACGATGGAGTATGGCTTTTACTATGAGTGGAAGACGACGCTTCCGTTTGCCTCCGATGAGCGGATGATCCGCGTGTGGCTTCCGGGGACCTATGATTTCAGTGACCCGAAGCGTTACCCCGTCCTTTATATGGCGGATGGGCAAAACCTCGTGGACGAGGAATTGACCGCCTATGGGGATTGGCATCTTGACCGCGTGATCCGCGATTTGATGCAGGAAGGCTATCCCGAGCCGATTCTGGTGGGTATCGATTGTCCCAAAGACCCGCAGCAAAGGATGGATGAACTTAATCCCCCATATCCGGTCAAATACTTTCGGAGGAAAGAAAAGCCGAAGCATCCGATCGGGGACCAATTCATCAATTACATCGTCGACGAACTAAAGCCGATGATCGATTCCCTCTTCCCCACCGACCCACGGAAGGAAGCCACGGGCATCGGGGGTTCTTCCATGGGGGGCATCATGGCCTTCTATGGCTTCTTGGCCTATCCGAATACGTTTGGTTATTCCCATTCTTTCTCCCCACCGTTCTTCTTCTATTCCAAGCGCTTTTTGCGGAAGTTATTGCACATCCATCAGCCCAATCCCGAGACCCATGGCCGGGTATACCTTTACGTCGGTGGGACCAAAAACGAGCGCAGGTTCACCCGTAAGGTGTTCTATATGCGCGACCTGTTAGAGAAGTATGGCTATGGCACGGGCACGATGGAATTCGACTACGATAAGCAAGCCATCCATCACGAGGAGTGGTGGTACAAACATAGCTATCCCGCGTTGCGCTTCTGGTTAGGCAACATCCCTAAGGAGTAAGAAGGATGGGTTTGCTTCGCCGAAAGAAAGAAGGCTTCACGATCGTGGAGCTGGTCATCGTGATCGGCGTCATCGGCATCCTTTCCGCCATCTTGATCCCGACGTTTGTCGTGGTGAGTGAGCAAGCGAAGGTCGCCTCCAGCAAATCTTTCATCAAAAACATCAACACCGTCGTCGCGGTCAATGAAGCCCAAACCCCTTCCTCAAAGGCAAAGACGATGCACGTGGCGCTCGAACAAGGGAAAATCGCCGGGTTCGACATCGATAAAATCGATGCCCCGAAAGACGCCTACGTCATTTGGGATTCGCTTACCCGCCGCTTTGCTTTGGTCAGCACTTCCTTTGACCCGTTATCCCCGGACATGTCCCATGTTTTAGCCAGCGAAGGAGACCTGCTCGGGCGTGGCGTGGACTTGTGGCGCGTCTATGACGAAGTGCCTGACGTATCGGAGCAAACCTATTCCATCTGCGCGGGCAGAAACTTCGCCACGCAGACCATCCATCAATTGAAGGTTGGCTTTGACGAGGGCAACGCCGTCGTCAATTCCGTCCGTTACGTCCACGATGGCCCCGCCCAGACGGTTTCGATTCGGGCGATGGGAAGCGACGTTTACATCAACGCCCCCAACGACACCGTACATCTTTACGAATGGGTGAATGAGTTGGACGTGGAAGCGGTGGGATCTTTGGAATGCCTTCATGTCTATGGCTATGTCCAAGACATCCATCGTTTCGATTCGGGCAAACTCATCGTGGAAGAAGGCGCGCGGATGCACCAAACCGAAGCCCAGATCCGCACGGTGCTTGGAAGCAACGAAACCATCGTGCGACCCGGGTCCCATTTCGAGGTGCCTTATTACGACACGCCGCCTTATGAGGCCGACAACCACTTCATCGACGTCTATGGCGAGGAACCTAGCCCCGAATACCCGGAAGAACCGGCGGTGGAGGAAGAGTATGACGTATCCGACCTGTCGGAGCTTTACCATGCGTTTGATGGAATCGAAGGCAACTACACGTCCCATACGCAATCCTTCTTCAACCGTGCCGGCGCCTATGACTATTTCCGCCATTACCGCAGAAATTGCGTGCAAGAGAAGATTCAACGTTTCACCTCGGATTGTTATTACGTGCACCCCGTGGAGACGTCTTTCCTCCCCATCTGTAACCAGGGATACCTTAATTACAACGGGAACGTGACTTCGTTTTCCCTTCCCGAATCCACCGTGGAGGAACGCTTGTCCCATTCGCTTCGCCGTGGCGAGCTTTCCCTTTACCACGAAGATAGAACCTACCAGCAAACCATGTTCACGTTAGGCAATTTGAACGAGGCCTATCTTTCGGGGCGTTCGTTTAGCCGAATCGGCTTGCACCGTTATGAGTCCAGGGATGCCACGATGATCGCGGACGGTCTTACTTTGGTTGCCCCTGGGTTAACGAACAAAGGGCTCTATGTGTTGCCTGAACGCATTGTCATCGAGACCTCCGTGTCCGAGGAAACGCCAATCCGCATCCGCCTTTACGTGTCCTCTTTAAACGCCGGGGCGCTTATTGCCTGCCATACCGATCCCGAGAAGCCGTTATGGCAATATTTGTTTGCCGAAGCGGAGATTTCGCACATTGGGACGACGGAATTAACGCTTGCCGACTCCTTAGGCGAGTAGGCGTCAAATCTTACGCGCTTTTCTTGCGTGCACGAGATTGCTACACTGAAAGAAACAGGGGGATTTCCTTTATGAACAGACGTTTGGTCGGTTTCGCGTCCATCATCGCCCTAGGCTTTGCCGCGCTTTCCCTAAGCGGGCAAAAGGCCCAATTGGCCCAAGCCACCGTAGGCGATGATCTCTCGAGCCTCCTCACCAGCTACATTGACTCCAACACCTACACCAAGAAGACGGCGATTTACCTCAATGAAACCGCCCTCGCCACCTATGGGGCCCACTTCCACGCCGGGGCGGTCAACCGCACAAGGATGACTACCTATTACGACGAGACAAGTGGTGGCGCTTTGCTCATGGGCGATTACGATGGCACGTTCTCTCACATCAATTCCGGCTATTATTCGGGGACGACGTATGCCAATGATGGCTATCACTACGTGTATAACGGGGATGGCTCTTCCACGGCTGATTTGTTCTCTAACCGCAGGAACGAGCAGAACTGGCACCCTGGCACGACGATCAAGGCCCAGTATGAGAACCTTTCTTCCTTGGCTACCTACGTCGCGGCGCATTCCGGGGATTGGAGCGAGGCGGATGGGGTGTATACCCACCAGATCGTGAACCTCTCCGAAGAGGATTACGATCAAACTCTCCATCACTTCCAGTATTTCGCCGCCCCGATGCTTTTGGACCAGACGCTAGAAAGCCACTTCCTTTCGCCGACCCGCATCGTCGTCCAAGCGGCGCCGGAATACCTATCGATCCGCCTTTATACCGCTTCGACCGACTCGGGCAAGATGTCCCTTCCCGCTTCTAGCGAGGGTGACTACCTGCTTTCGGAAGCTCGGGTCCATGCGGGTCTTCATCTGTTCGCCTACCATGATTATGAACTCCGTGGCACGTTCAATAATTGGGGCGAAACCCCGATTGCCTTGGACGTCGATCCGAGCAAGGCGGGCTATTTCTCCGTCACGGTAAACGACGTGGCCGAATATGCCCGTTTGAAAGTGTATGACGTGACCGCGAACCAATTCTTGGGCGCAGGCCACATCGAGAATTGGGATTACGTCAGCGGCGACTCTCCTTCCGACAGTGACATCACGCTTCGCGTCGGCGGCGACTTCACCTTCTTGTGGAACCCCACGAACGGCTTGTCCGTGAAGAACGTCAACATCGAGAAGGTCACCTATTACTTCACGTCCTTGCCCGATTGGATCTTTAACGCGGAAGCGGTGTTATTCGCCTCCTATTGGACCGACACGGATGCGAGCGTTTGGGTGCCCGTCACGGTCACCAGTGCCACCGAGGTCAAAACCGAGTTGACCATCGGCACGGATATTGGATTCGTCCCGACCAAAGG
>JAILIV010000009.1 GCA_024695105.1 Bacilli bacterium | reverse complement strand
CAGGCGTTTTCGGCTCGCCTTCATCCGCGTCGGGCGGCGACATTCCCAGGGCTATGTCCGCTTGGGCAAAGCGAAAAACCGCGATAAGTCCGATAACTCGGGTTCCGCGGCTTCAAACGGACTTAACTATTGGAATCGGCGCGCCTTCGGGCACGGACTTCTTTGATTCTTGCCGCCTCGTCCCATTGCACGCGCCTGTCCACGGGCAAGGAAAGGAAACCTTTCATTTGGGTGAAATTCCCACATTGACAGGGCCGATACGCGACCTAAAATGTACCTCGGTTTTTGGATGAACGCGTACGGTTCCATCCAAATGCAATGCGCCAAGAACCTATAGGTTCTGGGTCGTTATTGTGCCCACTTCTAGTGACATCCGCTTCGATGTCTTTTTCATTTTGGAGGTATTCGCATGGCCAAATTCATCTTCGTTACAGGGGGTGTCGTGTCGGGCTTAGGCAAAGGTATCACCGCCGCGAGCTTAGGACGTTTGCTGAAGTCCCGTGGCTTAAAGGTCGCCTCGCAGAAACTCGACCCGTACATCAACGTCGATCCGGGCACCATGTCCCCCTACCAGCACGGGGAAGTGTTCGTCACCGAAGACGGGGCGGAGACCGATTTGGACCTCGGCCATTACGAACGCTTCATCGACGAAAACCTCCACCGCTACAGCAACCTCACCACCGGAAAAGTGTTCTGGAACGTATTGCAGAAGGAACGTGCGGGCGATTATTTGGGCAAGACCGTCCAAATCATCCCCCACGTCACCGACGCCATCAAACAGTCCATCTACGCCGCCTCCAAGCAAGGGGACCCCGACGTATTGATCTGCGAAGTCGGAGGAACGGTAGGCGACATCGAAAGCCAACCCTTCCTCGAAGCCATCCGCCAAGTGGGCCTAGAACAAGGCAAAGGCAATGTCCTTTATATCCACGTGACCCTCGTCCCCTACCTTGAATGCTCCAAGGAGCATAAGAGCAAGCCGACCCAACACTCCGTCAAGGAACTCCAAGGCATCGGCATCAAGCCCGACATCATCGTGCTCCGCTCCGCAAGGAAGTTGGAGAAATCCATCTTCGATAAGATCGCCTCTTTCTGCAACACGGGTCGGGACTGCGTCATCGAAAACCGCAACGCCACCACCCTCTATGAAATCCCGTTGATGCTTGAAAGGCAGCACCTCAGCGACATCGTCACCAGGGAATTGAAGCTCTCTTGCCCCGCCCCCGATTTATCCGAATGGAAGGCCATGGTGGACCGAATCAAACACCCCAAGAGGAAACTGACCATCGGGATCGTGGGCAAATACGTGAAATTCCACGATTGCTACCTCTCCATCAACGAGGCCTTGCATCACGCCGGATATGCCCTAGAAAGCGAAGTCCACATTAAGTGGATCGACGCCGAATGCTTGGAAAAAGGAGACGTTAATGAACGCTTGGAAGGATGCGATGGCGTCATCGTCCCCGGAGGCTTTGGGGAACGGGGCATCGAAGGCATGATCTTGGCCGCCCGGCATTGCCGCGAAAACCATATCCCCTACTTAGGGATTTGCCTTGGGATGCAGGTCGCCGTCATCGAATACGCAAGAAACGTCGCAAAGCTAGAAGACGCCAACTCCCGCGAATTCGACCCCTCCTCCCCGCATAAGGTCATCGATTTCCTCCCCGACCAACGCGAAGGAATCGACATGGGTGGCACGCTTCGCTTAGGAGCATATCCCTGCCACTTGCGGGAAAACACGACGATTCACCGTTGCTACCAAACCCAAGACATCCAAGAACGCCACCGCCATCGGTACGAGTTCAATAACGATTACAAAGACATCCTCGCCTCTTCTGGTTTAGTGCTAAGCGGCACTTCCCCCGATGGAAGGATTGTGGAAACCATCGAGGTCGGAACCGGATTCTACGTCGGCGTGCAATTCCATCCCGAATTCAAATCACGCCCCAACAGGCCCCATCCTCTCTTCGTCGGATTGATTGAGGCGACAATAAAACGAGTCTCTGAATGAACCTGTGTTTTTTCGCACGAGTTGCTTGTTCCTTTTATATCCCTAAATCGAACAGCCGGGATTCCTCGTAAGTTGAACCGATTCTCTTCTTACGCGAGAAGGACGTCCCCGTTTTGGCAATGGACGACGGCGCAGGAAGTGCGGTAATGCCACTCGTCGTCTTTCTCCATCGCTTCCCATTCCTCCACGCTGCCACGATACGTCGCCTCGGTCAGATCGACCGCGCCATAGGCGATCCACGTCCCAATCGAACGGATGGTGGAAGGAAATACAAGCTTCGATAGCGACTTGCAGCCCGAGAAGACATTTTCCTCAATGGTCTCCAGCCCTTCAGGGAGGACCGCTTCCTTTAAAGCAAGGCAGTCCCAAAACGCATAACGACCGATGCTCTTTAAATCACTGCTCTCCCCAAAATCGGCGTACTGAAGCGTCTCGCAACCATAGAAGGCAAAGTCATCGATATAAGTGACACCACTAGGAATGGCAATCGTATCGACGCCAAGGATCCCGGCGCACGAATACGCCTCAATCCCACGGAGGTCTT
>JAILIV010000007.1 GCA_024695105.1 Bacilli bacterium | reverse complement strand
TACCTGATGGCAGAAGCCACCAACCAGTGGGGCACCACCGGCAGCAACGGAGCCACTGTTTCGGTCAAACTCAGCAACCAGACCTGGGACGCCAACTATGTCTACGTTGGTTCCACTTCCAGCGTCACCTATTGATTCTTATTAGAACCAAATCCCCGCGAAAGCGGGGACTTTTTTATTTCCAAAGCCATAAAGATCTTTAAGTAATCTTTTTGTTTGGCTTAAGTCGTTTTTAACTTCGGGGATAAGAATAGTCTCGGAGGTAAGAAACGATGAAATGCATGTTGGTGATCCCCTGCTTTGAGCCAAGCGAACGCGTCTTGCCCTTCTTAAAGCAATTTAAGCCGGGCGATTTCGACGCGATGCTTTTATTCGACGATGGCTCAGGGCAAGGCTATGACGATATCTTTCTTTCGGCGATGGAAGAGACCTATTTTGAGGTGATTCGTTTTCCGCTTAACAAAGGGAAAGGGGCGATGATCAAAGCGGGCTTAATCGAAGCGAAACGGCGAAAGATGGATTACGTATTTACCGCCGATAGCGATGGACAGCATCGATATGAAGATATTTTGCGTTTAAAGGAAGAAGCCTATCAAAAGCAAGGATATCTGCTTTTAGGGAAAAGGGACTTTAGTTCCAAAAACGTTCCTTTCCGCAGCAAGTTCGGCAACCGTTTCTCCATCGCCTATTTTTACCTTTCTACCTTTAAGAAAGTCCATGATACCCAAACGGGCCTAAGGGGAATCCCCGCATCTTTATTTGATCTAGGGTTAGAAAGCGAAGGAGAACGATTCGAATACGAGATGAATTTCCTTACTTCAGCGGTTAAGGAAGCGCCTTATTGCGAATTGCCCATCGAGACGGTTTATGAAAAGAAAGGGGAGCATGTATCCCATTTTCGTACCATCGCCGATTCATATCGCATCTATAAAATCCCTTTCTTGTATTTGCTTATTTCCTTAGGGTGCTTTGGCCTTGATGCCTTAGCTTTCTATTTGCTTTCAAGTTTTGTCTTCGTGAACGAACTAGAAAGCCAGGTGTTTTTATCTTCGCTACTAGCGCGCTTGACTTCCGGGGCGGTCAATTTCTTTGCCTTAAGCGCTTTGTTTTCTTTAAAGGGAGGCAAGATGAAAAGCGCGGGGAAATATGCGTTGGTGTTTGTTCTCAACTTAGTTTTATCCGGCGGCTTAACTTATCTATTCCATGCCGCCCCGACGGGGCTAACGGTATTAAAGATTCTCATCGATATCGGCATAGCCATCGCGAATTATTTCGTCAATCTGCTCTTTGTATTCAATAAGAAAAGGAGGAAAAGGAACTATGAAAAAGAACCGGCTCATTCTTTGTCTATTCGCTAGCGTGGTGCTGGGAGGGCTTATTACCGCGAATGTCCTCGATACGTTCGTATGGCCCCATATCGAAGGAACGGTCGCGGAGAAAGAGGATTTCGATTTCGATCTGGTCTCTTCGAGCACGTCTTCCTCCAACGGATCTTCTAGCCCTTCTTCGAGCACGTCTTCCTCCAACGGATCTTCTAGCCCTTCTTCGAGCGCGTCTTCGGAAAGCTCGAGCTCTTCAGAAGAAATATCGGAAACGACGCAAACTACGTCCTCTTCGACTTCTGGTCAAGCGAAAACAACCGTTTCTTTGGTTTCGTCTACGCGCCTAATCGACGGCTTGGAAGTCCCTTATCATCTCGTGGACATCCACTTGGCGAGGATTAGCGATCTACGCACCTCCTTAGCGACCGATTCGGAAGGGCATTACGGTTCCAATATCGTTTCTTCTTTGGAAGAGATGGTCGCAGAAAAAGAAACGGATGGGCCAAGCGTCTTAGCCGCGATCAATGGGGATTTCCCATTTTGGAAAGGACGGAGCGGTTATGTGGTCCGAAACGGGGTTACCTATCGCGAGTCTGTTCGCTCAAGCGGGGAAGGGTTCGCCTTAGATAAGCAAGGCAATGCTTATTCCTATAAGGAAAGCGAAACGTCTTTATCCGAATTAGGCGATACTTATCAAGCCTGGTGCTTTGGGCCAACGCTTATCGAGGAGGGGGAAATCAGCGTCGATGAAAACGAAGAGATCGATGGGATGTCCAAATCCAACAACCAACGCACGGCGATCGGCTATGTGGATCCGCTTCACTTCTATTTCTTAGCCACCGAAGTCAATGGCAGAAGGTCCAGCAGCAACGCCTCCAGCTTCGCTTTATATGATTTAGCTACGATGCTAAGCGAACTAGGCTGCCAATATGCCTATAACCTCGATGGCGGTGGATCGAGCGCGCTTTATTATGGCGGGTCCACCTTGATCGATAGCCGCGACTTAGGAGATATGGTTTATGTGGTCGAACATCAAGTCTTATAAAAAGGAAATCATCGGATATGTGTGCGGGGCGATATTCTCGCTTCTGGTCATGGGCGTCTATTATTATTTCTCCCATGGCTTAAGGGATATCCATATGACGCTGCTTTTCTTGCCGGGGGTAGGCGCGGCGCTGTTCTTTCTCTTCCTTTCTTTATTCAAAATAAAGGTCGGGGCAAGCGCGCGTTGCGCATTCCATTTTGGCTATGCGGGCGTTTGGGTATACCTTTTGCTTAAGGGCATATACACAATGGCAAAGACGGGTTCGGATTGGCTCTATGTATTTTGGATTTACGCTATCGTCTGCTTTGGGGTGGCGATCGCGTTTTACTTTCTGCAAAAGAAGGGCGAGAACCAAGTCCAAGGAGAGTGATTTCCCTCCAGCGTCTCACTTTCCTCCTGCCGACGCCCTCGTTGTAATGCAGGAACATCGAGACGATCCTCTTCTCCAACGCCTCCTCGGTCACGAATTGGATTTGTTTCTTGACGAGCCTTTCGATCTGCTTGTTGAAGGATCCGATCCTGCTGTTCGTGTAGATGAGCCTCCTGAGTCCCTCCGGGAATTCGTAGAAGGTCAAAACGTTCTCGGCTTTCTCCGCCCATATCCTGAGTTTCGGGTACTCGGCCCTCCATTTCGCCACGAAGGAGGCCATCGCGGACTTCCCCGACCCATATCGTTCTCATCCCAAAATCGGTGCAGTTTTGCCAAACTGGATTTCAAAGTGCCACCCAAAGTGCCAAAAAGTTGGCACTATGGTCGTCAACCCTATTGAAAAGTGTCCCTAAAAATATATACTATTGGGGACAAAAACTATGAAGAATTCAGTGATGGAACAAATCAAAAGCAGGATCGATGCCCTTCCCGCTAGAAGCGCGTTCGTCGCATCGGACTTCACCGATATCGCGGATTATCAGAATGCGAAGAAGTGCTTGCTTAGGCTCGAAGAAGAGAAGTTCGTTCGGCGCGTGCTGCGAGGCGTGTATGACAAACCTTATTTTTCCGGTTTACTGAACGAGTTCTCTTCTCCTGACCTTGAGGAAATCTCCAGGGCCATCGCCCGAAACTATTCCTGGAAAATCGCGCCGACCGGGGTAACTTCCTTGAACCTGCTTGGCTTATCTACCCAAGTCGTCAGTTCATATGAGTATTACAGTTCGGGCCAATACAAGAACTATGAGGTCGGGAAAATGACGATCCGCTTTCTTCACCGTTCTTCCAAAGAACTGCTCCACCTCTCCTATGAATCCGCTTTGGTGGTCTCCGCAATCAAAGAGTTGGGCATCGGTATCGACGATGAAGCGGTAGCGAAGATCAGGCATCGCTTAAGCGAAAGAAGCAGGGCGGTTTTGCTTGAGGAATCCGCTCATGTTACCAAGTGGATCTACGAGGTCATCAAAAGGATTTGCCAGTGAAGGAGGAAGAGGAAATGTACGCATTGTTGAAGCATTCGCAAGAAGAGATCGATGCCGTCATCATCAACACCGCTGCGAAGAAGGGCGTTGGCGCCGCCATCGTCGAGAAGGACCTTTGGGTATCCGCCACCTTGGATTATCTTTTCCATCATTGCCGGTGGAAGACCTGCATCGCGTTCAAGGGAGGAACCTGTTTATCGAAAGTCTACGGGCTGATCGAACGCTTTTCCGAAGACATAGACCTGATCTTGGATTGGAGGGTCCTAGGCTATGGCGCCAATGAGCCATGGGAGGAACGCTCCAACACGAAGCAGGAAGCCTTCATCCTCGATTCGCGAGAGCGTCTTTTTGCCTTTCTTAAGAACGAATTCCTCCCCGAATTTAGGAAGGGGATGGGCGAGCTCCTCGGCAAGGAAACCAACGCTTATATTGAGGACGACGATCTTGGGACCGTCCATTTCGCCTATCCCTCTTCTTTTGCGGATTTCGCCATCGTGAAGACCATCCGCCTCGAAATCGGCGTTTTGGGATCGTGGTTGCCGCTGCGAAAGGCGGTCATCAAGCCCTTTGTCGCGGAGGAATACCCAAACCTGCTTTCCTATAGCGAGGTCGAATTGCTCGCGACCACTCCTGAACGCACCTTTTGGGAGAAGGCGACTATCCTGCACCAAGAGGCATTTCGTCCAGAGGGCTCAAAGGTTCCCGACCGTTATTTCAGGCATTACTACGATCTTTATATGATGAGCTTTAGCGCCGTGAAAGATAACGCGCTTAGCAAGCCCGACCTTTTGGAAGAAGTGGCCCATTTCAAGATGAAGTTCTACCCAAGAAAATGGGCGCGATACGATTTGGCGAAGTTTGGGACGATCAAGCTCACCCCGGCGAAACATAGTCTCCCCCAACTAATTCGGGACTACGAAAGGATGGCCTCGATGATTTACGGCCCGCGTCCATCCTTCGAAGAAATACTCCAGGTGATTGCGGCGCTCGAAGACGAAATCAACAGTCTTTCCTAAATACGAGAGCCAGTTTGCGCTCCGAACCGTTTTCGTCTGCTTTAAAAGTCGCAAAGACGTCGATTAAAGAATCGTAAAAAATCGTAAAATCCTAATACTTTAGGTATTCCCAGAAAAAACGAAATGCGCGCTGAACGCATAAAATCCCCAAAATCAGCATGGCATCTAGCGAATAACTACAAAGCTCATTCGACCCCCTCAGCCACCAAAATTAGAGATGAGTTCCCAAAAAGCCATATGGTATGGGAACTTTTTTCGATTTTTTAGACGCTTTATGAAGGACGCTGCATTAAAACTGCATTAAAAATGGATATTCCGAATACCCGCATTAAAGAGGGCTCTGTCTTTCCCTTTGTCTTAGCCACCAATTAACCGTTTTTGCAATTTCCAATCGCATCCTTTCTTTCTGCAATCGCATTGCTAATCACACAAAACATAGTATAATTTGTGGGAATAAGGAGGAATTGTGGGAATACGTTACTTCGATTACTCATCCTTCTTGGCCCGAAAATGGGACAAGGAAGTCGTGAATTACGTTGCCTTGATCAGGGAGTTCAAAGGAAGGCAGGAGCTTTACGTCGCCCAAAGGCCTCAAGAACTCCAACGTCTCGTCGATATCGCGATTCGGCAATCCACGGAAGCCAGCAATGCAATCGAGGGTATTCGAACCACCAATGAGCGGTTGAACAAACTCGTCGCCGAAAAGACGACCCCGAGGAACCGTGACGAGAAAGAGATCCTTGGATACCGCAAAGCGCTCGCGATGGTGCACGAGTCCTTCGAATACATCCCGATCCGGCCGAACAACATCCTCCAGTTGCATGGAGAGATGTGCCGATACGCCGACGTGGCCTATGGCGGGAAGTTCAAGAACAGCCCAAATGAAATCGACGCTACCGGTCCTAATGGCTCCAAAGAAGTCATTTTCGTTCCTCTTCAGCCTTACGAGACTCCAGTGGCCATGGAAAGCCTTTGTGAGGAATACGAGAAGGCGATCGGCCAATACGGCGTCGATCCGCTTTTGGTCATCCCCGTGTTCATCCACGATTTCCTTTGCATTCACCCCTTCAGCGACAGCAACGGAAGGATGTCGCGTCTTTTGACGACTCTGCTGCTTTATAAATCGGGTTTCCTCGTTGGGAAGTACATTTCCTTAGAGAAGAAGATATCCGATACCAAAGAGGACTATTATGTAGCCCTAGAAGAATCCTCAAAAGGCTGGCATGAAGGGAGTAACGACGATACCCCCTTCGTCAAATACCTGTTGGGCACGATCTTGGCCGCCTATCGCGATTTCGAGGATCGGATCGAGATCGTATCCGCCAAACTCCCCGCGAAGGAAGCGGTGCGGGAGGCAATCAAAAAGAAAATCGGCCGCTTTGGCAAATCTGACATCATGGAGCTCTGTCCCGACCTTTCGACGAGTTCCATCGAAATCGCGTTGCGCGCCCTCGTCGAGGAAGGGTTCATCGAACGTCGTGGAGGCGGTAGATCGACGTATTACGTCCGCAAGGATTAATCCCACAGAATAACCATATGATTGTGGGAATATTGGATTGATTGTGGGAATAGCGATCTGAAGGATCTACTTCGGAGACGTTCGCTAGAGGACGAGAACGGATTGATATCGGACAAAATCACGTTCGCCCGGCTGGAGAATTCTTTGGTTTACCGCGTAGACTTACTGACGGATTGGCTTCTTTGGCTCTAGGTGAGGCGACTCACCTGAGGGCATCTTTTGCATACCCACGCCCCGCAATAACCGCGATAGACGTCATGAAAAAGACTCGGAAGCACAGGGAGGGAAAGAGAATCGTTTCCGTCTATATTGGCCTCCCTGGCAGCGAGGAGGTCGCCAAGGCAGAAAGCGATCGCGAAGCCTACCTATTGGCCAAACGTTCACTCGCTGAATTGAAGTTAGAAGAGAAAAGGCTAAGGAGAGCCATCAAGGATTATGCCGGAATATGAATTAGGGATGCGCGAGGTGATGAAGGCCAAAGTGGCTTCTCCGGCGTCTTTCATCATCCAGAAACTGCTGATCAACGAAGAAAGGAAATCCGAATGGAAAAGGGAAAAGGATCTTGATGCGGTTCGTTATGTCCTCCTCCATGTCAAAGCATCGCGAAAGTATAACGAGGAGCTTAAGGAATCCATCCTTTCCGCACCAAGAAAGTGGCGCAAGGCCATAATCGACACGACAGGGAAAAACGGAATTGATTTGGGGTTATAGGTCTTACGAAATGGGCGCGGGGCGCATGGAAATCGAGAGGGGTGCAGCCTCGAAAGCCCGTTGTATCAGATCCGTTTCGTAACGCCACGTCATCGATAGGTTCCTGGCACAAACGCGTCAGGAACCTTTTGTATTCGCCCTATGGAGACGAGAAGCTTTAGGGAAGAGGCGTTGGATTCCATCTTCGTTGGCGTGAGCCGGGTTGCCATGGGGATGTTTGGGATGGAGGAAAAAAGGAGAATCATGGATAATGGTTTCGACGCGAACATGGCGTCAACGATAAAAGACGCCATGCCTATATTGGGGGTTTGAATATGGAAAGGAAAGCCGCTGAACTTTTTTTCGGGGAGGTCGAGCCTAAGCGGAACGACATCGTCTTGGAGGAAAAGGGCCAACGATGCGTCATCCGCGTCCATGAGCCCTCCGAGGCGGAAGAGAAGGAGATGGAACGGGCCGACGCGGAATATAGGATCGTCGAGTATCGTAAACGCTCCGCGGGGGGCGATGGCTACTATGGCTGTGACGAAGGCGATTCCTACGAAGGCTACCATCCGGTGTTTTTGCGTTCGTCCGAGATCGAGGGGTATTTGTTCCAAGAAGGCGTCTTCGTGGGCGTATACCTGCATTTGGCCCATCATTATTCCGGCGATGGCGGGGACCGTTTCAGCGAGGCCTATGGAATCCTGCTGAAGGATGGGAGGATCATCGGAAGGAATAGCGTTGTCGACGACTATAGCGTCATGAATTCCAGTTGGAGCAAGTACGACGAATCCTCCAGCGAATTCTTCCTTTGCAGACGGGCGAAAGGGCAACTTCTGGTCAAGGAAGGGACGAAGAAGATCACCGTGAAGGAGTATTTCCTCTGCGAAGAGCTGCTTGAGGTGATATTGCCCCAAAGCGTGAAGACCATCGAAAAAGAGGCCTTCGCGAAGTGCGGGAAGCTCCAAAAGGTAAGGATGCACGCAGGGACCATCGTGTCCCCGTCGGCCTTCTCCGATTGCCCCGATCTTCACCGCATCGAGGTCATCGTCCCCAAAGAAGGCATCGACATCCAAATGCTCGGGGGCTATTTCTCCGACAAGGCCGTGTCCTTGGTGGACGAAAACGGCGAGGAGCTCCGCCACCTCGCCTTGAAGGGGGAGGGGAAGCTTCCCGAGAACGCGTTCCGTAACTGCGCCTCCCTCGAAGAGGTCATCATTGGGGAAGGCATCGATGAAATCGGGGAAAGGGCCTTCGAAGGCTGCAAGGGATTGACCAACGTCGCATTGCCTGAAGGCTTAAAGGATATCGGCCCCTTCGCGTTCGCTTCCTGCGAAAAGCTGCCTCGCCTCGCATTGCCCCAGGGGTTAAAGGCGATCCCGGAGCGAATGGCGGCCTTTTGCCACGCCTTGGAGGAAGTCACCTGGCCTTCTTCCTTGGAAAGGGTTGGCGATGGGGCGTTCTTCCAATGCGATTCCTTGAAGGAAATCAACCTCCCCGAAAGCCTACAGACCCTAGGCTACGCCGCCTTTGCGCAGTGCGGATCGTTATCGGAGATCCACATACCAAGCAGTCTAAAGGCCATCCCATCCCATGGCTTTGAATATTGTTATGGACTCACGGAGCTTCACATCCCTTCCACCGTGACGGAAATCGGCACTGGCGCATTCGCCGCCTGCGCCTCCTTAAGAGAAGTGCGCATAAGCGGCAATGGCGCGCTGATCGTCGGCAATGGCGCGTTTGAGTCCTGCCAAGCCCTTTCTTCCATCCGCATCGAAGGGAAGATCAAAAGCATCTGCTACAAGGCGTTTGGCTCTTGCCGGTCCTTAGTGTCGCTTCACTTTGAGAACGCGAAGATCAATCATGTCGATGGCGAGGCGTTTCGGCAGTGCAAGAACCTTGCGGAGGCGACGTTTGACGGGGCGACCCACATCGATGAGCGCGCCTTCCTTGATTGCCCCTGCCTCCCCCGCGTCGATTTGGTTCTTACCGACCTTGTATGCGCGCTAGAAAACGGGTTCTCCCGCGGTAAGCTTTTCCATTACCTAACCCCCAATGGCGGGGAGATAAGGGAAATCGTCGTGCCCGAAGGGGTCACGAAGATAAAAAAGAGATGCTTCGACGGGATCACGTTCCTCGAAAGGGTCGTCTTGCCTGCCTCTGTTTTGGAGATCGGGGAATACGCCTTCAACGGGTGCTCTTCTTTGAGGGAAGTGGTCTTTGGAAACCGGCTAGAGTCCATCGGGGACTATGCCTTTTATAAGACCGCCCTGACGGAAGTCGATTTGCCTTCTTCCCTTTCCTCTTTGGGGGTCTTCTCCTTTGGCGCTTGCCCCAAACTAGAGAAGGTGCGCCTTCCAAGTACCTTGGAAAAGACCAACGACCATCCCTTCCTTTTTGCCGCGAAAAACGTGGAATACCATATCCGCCTTGAGGGAAGCGTCCTGGGCTTCCTTTCCCGCACATGGCAATTCGAGCCCGTCCCGATGCGCCTATTCGACAAGCAGGGCAAGGAAATCACCGAGCTTTCCATCCCCTATGAGGACGGGAAGGAGTGGGAGACGGAATTCTCCGTCGGGGGGTGGTACCGGTATGGCCATTCGCTTGACCGCGCGCCTTCCTTGACGAAGGTGTCGATCGGGGAGGGGATACGCAAGATCCCAAAGTACGCCATTTGCAACTGCGTTAACCTCGTGTCGATACAAATACCCGCCTCCGTCGAAGAAATGGACCCGGGCGCCTTCCCCATGGAGTCGTTGCCAAATCTTGAGACGGTCGTCTACGCCGGGAGCAAGGAGCAATGGGACGCCATAGAAGGACATACCCGCATCAACCTCCTCCCCAACCGTTCCCTTAAGCTCATTTGCGCCGATGGCGAATATGTCCTAAGGGGGAATCTCCGCGGGTTTTAGGGATCCTAGGCGAGATGGGAAGGTCCGTACGCGGCCATTGTCAAAAGGCGCGATGAACGAATGCGAGCCTAATCGTCGAGGCGGGTAATCAAACGGAAATAACGGGTCTAACTTTACAAAGTTGGAGTTTTCCAATGGGTGATTGGAAAATGTGTTCTGGAATGAGGGCTTGGCCTACTCACATTGAAGTTACTTCAACATCATATTGAAGTGATATTGAAGTAGACATTGCAGTGATGTTGAAGTAACGGGCATTTGTTGGGATAAGCATCCCCATGGATTTGTGGCTTTGTTTTCGCAGACGCATGTAATTGTTATAAACTTGTTACATCTTCGAGGGATTCTTTATGGAACGCTTAGAAACCTTAATGGCGCGCATCGACCGCTTCGTCCAAGACCGGGATTGGGACCAATTCCATTCGCCTGCGAACTTGGCTAAATCCATTAGCATTGAATCTGGTGAATTATTGGAATGTTTCCAATGGGATGAAAAGAACTTTGATTTGGAAGCGGTGAAACAAGAACTTGCGGACGTTATGAACTATTGTCTTCAACTGTCCATGAAACTTGGCGTGGATCCGATTGAGATCATGGATGCCAAACTCGATGAGACGGAGAAGAAGTACCCGGTAGAAAAAGCCAAGGGCGTGTCCACAAAATACACGAAGTTATGATCATTTACAGTGGCACTTTAAACGACTTCCGCCAGAACGTCATCCTGAATCAGATGTCGGACCTTCTTTTGAAGGGGCTGCGCGACAAAGGGTTAAGCGGGGGTTCCGTTAGTGAGGTCAACTCTTGGAACAATTCCCTTCATTTTATGAAGGATGTCTTAGAGGATTCTTATTTTGACCCTGCGTGCCAGGTCGCGATCGAATACAACATCCCCCAAACCTGCAAGCGCGTGGACTTCATGGTCATGGGGAATAATGGACAATCAGACCACGTGGTCATCGTGGAACTGAAGCAGTGGGCCAAGGTGGAGAAGGTGGATGATTCCTGCGACCATTCCATTCTTTCCGATCTAAAAGCCCATGAACCCGTCGCCCATCCTTCGTACCAAGCCTATTCTTACAAATGCTTGATCCTGGATTATTGCGATGACGTCCATGTGACCCCACAGACGGTCAAGCCGTGCGCCTATCTCCATAATCTCGATGAGCGGTACCGACCCGTCATCGAGGATCCTTTATACGCGGAGTGGACTTCGGAGGCTCCCGCCTTTTTGCGGAAAGACGTCTTGAAGATGCGGGATTTTTTGAAACGCTACGTCCATTTGAAAGCGGAGGACGGCGACCTTCTTTATAAAATCGAGGAAGGGAGGCTTCATCCGACCAAATCGTTACAAGACGCGTTGGATTCGATGTTATGCGGGAACGAGGAGTTCCACATGATCGATGAGCAAGCCGTCGCCTACGACAAAATCATGAAGGCGATCAAAGACGCTAGCCAAGACGGCAAGAAGCACGTGATCATCATTACCGGTGGCCCGGGAACGGGCAAATCGGTTTTGGCCATCAACGTGTTGGCTCAGTGTATCATCAAACTTGGCTTAAACGCCTCCTATATCACCAAAAACGCCGCCCCGAGAAATGGTTATGCCTATCTTTTGACCAAAGGCAACGCGAAGAAACGGATCAACCTCCAAAAGGCTATCCAGTCACCATTTTGCCTTCCGGTTACGCCAGAAAACGGACTAGACGTGGGCATATACGATGAGGCCCACCGCATGCAAAAGAAACCCAGAGGCAAGATTCCTTACCGCGGGGAAGACATGCTCTACGATGCGATTAAGGCCGCACGTGTGTCGGTTTTCTTCGTGGACGATGACCAGCGGATCACGGTCAAGGACATTTACGACGTGAACGCGATTGCTGTGTATGCAAAACGCTTAGGGGCGGTGGTGCATCGCCCGTATGAATTGGTCTCCCAATTCCGCTGCGATGGGAGCGATGGATATATCTCATTCCTGGATAACCTTTTGGGTCTTAAAGTCACCGCGAACACCGCGTTTGAGTTCAACAAACTCAAAGTGAAGGTGTTCGATGATCCAAACGCGATGCGTGACGAACTTCGGGAGCTTAATAAAATCAATAACAAGGCCCGTATGATCGCGGGGTATTGCTACGACTGGAACGTTAAGAATGAACGTGGAGAATGGGATATCCTCCTTCCTAATGGGTTTAAGGCCAAATGGAACCTGTTCAAAGATAACCATTGGGCAGTGAATCCATCTTCTTTTGAGGAAGTAGGGTGCATCCATACGTGCCAAGGAATGGAATTCGACTATGTCGGGGTATTTATTGGCAAAGACCTTTACTATGACGGGCAACAAGTGCGCACCAACCGCGAAGCCATTTCCAAAGACGATACCAGCAGTGGGATACGTAACAAGAACACTACGGACGAACAGGCGGATAAACTGATTCGCAGAACTTATAAGGTATTGCTTACCAGAGGTCTTAAAGGCTGCTTCATTTATTGCGAGGATGAGGCGCTACGAGAGTATCTAAAGAAAAGGCTGTCAAGGTTATAACGTTTTTTGGCCGTCATCCCTAATTCCATTTTCGATCTGTATAAACGATGGCAAAGCTGCTACATTCTAACCGGATGCAAGATAACAGTGAGCGACTAATCAGAACCACGGGACGAACCTATTTCGAGGATCACATCGAACATTTCGTCGCGCAGGGAGATCCGAAGCGGATCGTTTCTTTCTTAACGGAGTCCATGGAGGACGATGATGAGGCTTTGCCTTTGCAACGTGGGGCTTGGGTCAATCAGGTTCGTATTCTGAAAAAGTGCCTTGCGGGCAAAAAGGGGTACATCATCTTTGAATACCAGATACTACGTCTTAATGCTCGTATTGACGTTGTATTGCTGATGGATGGCATCATCTATTCTTTGGAGTTTAAAAACGACAAAGATGAGTTTGAGCCTGAAGACATCAACCAAGCCGAAGGATATGGATATGCATTAAAGAATTTCCATTCCGCTTCCAAGGACCGTTACGTTGCCCCTTTCCTCGTGGCCACTCGGGCGCCTATATCCGAATGTAGTCAGGAATACTCCATGGGCGAAGATAAGCTCTTCTCTTTATTTGAAACCAATGCCGATTTGCTTATGGCTTATATCGATACGGTGAAGAAGGAGTGCAAGGATCCCCTTCCTTTCACTGAAGAGGATTTCAAGGCGTGGGTCACCGCGCCTTATAAGGCCAATCCGACCATCATTGAAAGCGCACGTGCCATCTATTCCAATAATCAGGTACGGGACTTTTGGCTATTTGATGCGGGGGAAGATAACCTTTCCGTCACGGAAGATACCGTGGACCAAATCGTTCAGGAAGCAAAACGTGAGAAGAAGAAAGTCATTTGCTTCGTCACCGGGGTTCCAGGCGCGGGGAAGACGCTTGTGGGATTAGACATCGCGGGCAAGTCACGCAATAACGTAAGTGGCGATGCGCCTCGTTCCATCTTCTTCTCGGGGAATGGCCCGTTGATCAACGTGCTTGTGGAACAGCTTAGCCGCGACGCGATGCGGCAAGACCCGGTGAAGTATGCGAAGAAGTCTAGGGCCATTACGGAGGTGAAGTCCTTTATCCAAGACTTACATGGCTTTAAGCGGGACATCATCTCTTCCTCCGACCCTACGCCTGAAGAAAGCGTGCTCATCTTTGATGAGGCGCAGCGAGTTTGGGACGCGGAACAGATGGAGACGTGGTTTGAGAAGAAGAAATCGAAGTTCCCGTTAGGAAACCGTTCCGAGGCGGATTTGCTTTTGGACGTGCTTAAGAAGAAGGAATGGGCCGTCATTATCGCTTTGGTGGGATTAGGGCAAGACATCCACATTGGCGAAAATGGCATCCGTACGTGGTTTGAGTCTTTGCTAAACCGCAATACGGATTGGGACATCCGCCTTTCGGAAGAGCTATTTGAGCAAAACGCGGACAAGATGGGAGATCTAAAGGAACAGTTGTTCTCCTTGGAGCGGGTTAAAGTCATCAATGGATTGCATCTTAAGACCTCAATCCGTACCCCTAGGGCAAGGAGCATCTCTTCTTTCTGCGAGGCCTTATTGGAGAATCGTCCTGAGGATGCTAAGAAGGCGATTGCGGAATTCGATGGTTACCCCATTTACGTGACACGTGACCTAGCGGAAGCGAAGAAGTGGACGTTCGAGAACCGGAAGCGGAAAGAACGTTGTGGCGCACTTTATAGCAGCAATGGCAAATACACCAAGAAATCCTTCTCACAGTTAAACAACTATTACGTCGCGAAGTGGTTTATTGATAGGGAAGGTCCGGATTCTTCCAATTCATTGACCTATGCCGCCTCTGAATTTGACGTGCAGGGGTTGGAGTTAGATTGGGCCCTGCTATGTTGGGATATGGACCTATATCACGATGGCGGCAAGTGGAATCAACAACGAATGCTCTCCAAGAGTTTCTTCAAAGAAAGCGACGATGCGTTAAAGAAACATATCCTTAATTCCTACCGCGTGTTATTGACCCGTGCCAGGAAAGGGATGGTGATTTACTTGCCACGTGTATCTCCTTTTGAGGATCTTTATGGGGTCGCTTCCTATTACGATACGACCTATGACTACCTACTTTCTTGTGGCGTGAAGCCTTTAAGGGATTCCATGTCTTCGCGCATCGAAAAGAAGAAGATCGA
>JAILIV010000066.1 GCA_024695105.1 Bacilli bacterium | reverse complement strand
TCCGGGGATGCATCGAGAATACGCTTGGAGAAGAAGACCATCGTTATGGGGTCTGCTTTGAGCCATTGCTCCACGATTTGGAAGAAACTCTTCGCAAGGCGCTTGGAAGATAAGATTCCTCCTTGCTTTAGGCAAGGCACAACACCACAATATATGGGCTTCGGGATGTAGCGAAGCTTGGTTATCGCGTCTGCTTTGGGAGCAGAAGACCATCGGTTCGAATCCGATCATCCCGACCATGTGACTAATACGTTCTTGATACATATATAGTCAATCGTCAGGAACGTTTTTTCTTGGAAAACCGCTGAAGGGGCTTTTCTGTTATCGGCTTTGCCGGAGAAAGCAAAGTAAAATCGCGGTGACGTTTTATCTTTATGTGACGGATCGCGCTTATTGGTTGTCGCTTATGGTGCTGGCCATGCTGGCGCTTTCGCCGTTGCGCATGTCGACGATGTTGTCGATGCCGATGACGAGGGCGACGAAGAAATAGACATCTTGGTCATCGTCGATGGTTAACGTAAAGGAATCGCGCAAGGAGATTCTGCGCGCGACGTGGCCATCTCTTTGCCATTGAGGCTGATGCGGTAGTTGTAGCCCAGGATGTTGCCTCGGATGGCCAAGATGCCTAAGGCGCAGTCGATGTCATAATGGTCCGCGAGGGTCCAGAAGCGGGTGGTGAGGGTAGCCGCCTTGTTGTCATTGGCGTCAAAGACGTAGCAGGCGTGCTGGAAGAAGTTCCAGAAGCGGTTGCGGACTTGGTAATAGACTTTGTCGTTTAAGCCCATGACGTATTTCCACCTTCTCCAGGAGAATTCTTTTCCTTTGACTTTCAATACGTCGTTCTCGTTCTCGTCTTTGACCACGGAGCTTCCTCCGAGCGAGAACCATTTGTTGTGGATGTTCAATTTCATGGGTGTCGCCTCTTTCAGAGTAGTTTATTCAGGGGCAGGCTCAATGCGCAACGCTTAATGGCAACGCGGCAAAAGGCGGCAGCAAACGTTTCGCTGATGCCAAGTGGGTATACGCGGCTTGCACACGAAGGCCGAAATTGCATCAAACACAACCGCGCGAAATACCGTTTTCACTTTTGCTCATTAACGCAGCAATTTGATAGTGCATGCGCACATTACAGATGGATAATTAATCTATAGGTACCCCAATATGAACAAACCCTTCTCTTATCTGCTTCTGGCGTTTCTCGCCGTTCCTCTTTTTGGATGCGGCTCGCATTCAAACGAGCCTGACGCCGAATTCGTCGACGTGGATCCTTCCCTTGTCGCGGACGAGAGCGACTATGTGTTTGTTCAACTTCCAGACGGGACGTACGAAATCTCCGCTAAGGAAGGCTTTAGCAAGGCCGTTGTCCGCATCCCTCCCTCCCATAACGGCAAAAAGGTAACGGCGATCGCCAAGGAAGGATTCGCCAACCAGAATACGATATTCGCCATCTCAATCCCCGGCAGCGTGCTCACCATCAAGGAAAGGGCGTTCTACAAGGTCAATCCGTGCCACGTGTTCATGGACGAAGGTGTGGAAACGATCGAAAGCATGGCCTTTGGGTCGACGTGGTCCCGCGAGGAGGAGATCGACTGGGCCTTACAATGTGATTTTTATTTGCCTTCAAGCATCCGGTCGTTCCCCGCGACCCTGGAATACATGAACGTCCATTATTACTTCGCCGATGATCTTTCTTCCGGCGCGAAAGACATTTACCCTACGTGGTATTCTTGGCTTTCGGGAAGCGGGCGTTCCTTATATGGCGTGAGCCACGATGACAACGGGTTCTTGTACCAACCTTACCAAAATGGGTATCGGATCATCGGATTCGTCGGGGCGGGAAAGGAACTCGCTTTCCCTTTCTCGTTCCGCGGGAAGCCTGTTAAAGAAGTTAACATCCCGTTTGAATTCAACGACGTGTTCGCGGAAAAGGTCATACTTCCCTCTTCCTTATTGGAGTTCCATTCCCATTACTTCAATGCGCCGAACATGAAGCGGTTTCTTGTTAATGAGGGGATCCAGTCGTTCTCCACGACGTTTGACACAAGAATCGACACCTCCCTTGTCACGAATACCAAGGATGGTGGGCTTTACCTCGGTAACGACACCAACCCTTATTGTGTCTTCCTCGGGCCCGTTGAGGGGAAAGTGGGGGAAACCTTTTCAATCGCCGAAGGGTGCCGCGTCGTCTGCGGCCATCATATTGGTTTCACGGCCAAAATGAATGGGGTAAGGAAACTCGTGCTGCCCTCGACGCTTCAAGGCATCGGCCAATACGCGTTTTCAAGCGAAGGTTTTGAGGAAGTGGCATTCCCGGATTCCAACAACCTGAAGGTCATCGGCCAATACGCCTTCGCCTATTGCAATTACCTGACCAGCGTCCACATTCCTCACGTTGAAACGATCGAACCTTACGCGTTCACTGGATGCGGCAGGGATCCAAGCACCGGGAGATTCCGCCTGAAATCGTTCCAAATAGACCGTGGCCTCCGTCACCTTGATTATCTTGGTTCGTATCAAGAACGGCCTTATATTGGCAAGCTTATCGTACCTTCAAGCCTTACCGAATGGGATGTCTCGTGGGCCGAGGCGTTGATTAGCGGAGGTGCTGAATTAACGCAGGAAAACGGCAGTGGTTATCTTTATTCCAACGATGGTGTGCGCCTTGCCTTGGTGGATTATCACGGGAGTTCGATCTTGCCTTGCCAGTTCTGCTATTTCGGTTATTCGACCCCAAGCGATGCGGCAATCGACATCCCCGAAGGCGTGACCCATGTGGATTTCCCATCCAGTGGTCTTATGGTAAAGAACATTGTCCTTGCGGACACCGTCGTCCATTATCGCCCCGTCAGCAGCAGCACCGCGCTAATCACCCCGAGCCACCGAAATCCGAATTACGCCTTCTACGCGGGTGATGGATATGGGCAAAGCCCCATCCCCGAGGGTACGGAGGTGCTCGCTTCCTTGATCCCGTCGATATCGAATCCGGTGAACACCTTGGTTTTGCCCCAAGGCCTTAAATCCATCGGTATCGGTGCGTTCCTGTATTGCTTACAGGCCAATAGCCCCATTGATATCCCATCTTCCGTCTCCCGTGTCGAAATCTCCGCGTTTGGTGGTTCTGCGAAGATGCGTCCCTTTGCGTTACGCGTTCATGGCGATATGTCTGGGTATGCCAGGGATTGGTGTCCTATGGGCATGCCGTTGATCGTGGATTGATGCCTCAATGGAGAAGCCATTCACATACGGCAGGTTGGTCATCGTGCCAAATACATAAATGTAGCTAAACGTCTAATATGTTTTTGATGCAACCAATCAGAAACATTTTTTCTTGGAAAACCGCTGATGATGCGGGCTTTTCCTGAATTCCGGGCCTTCCGCATGGGAGACGTTTTTGCTTTTATGAGGAGGAAGCGGTGGCCAGGTACCGAGATAGGGGGTTGCAACTCACGCACGCTTAAGCCTC
>JAILIV010000022.1 GCA_024695105.1 Bacilli bacterium | reverse complement strand
TCTCCCCAAAATCGGCGTACTGAAGCGTCTCGCAACCATAGAAGGCAAAGTCATCGATATAAGTGACACCACTAGGAATGGCAATCGTATCGACGCCAAGGATCCCGGCGCACGAATACGCCTCAATCCCACGGAGGTCTTCGGGAATCGCCATGGTCTTGCACCCGCAAACAAGAGTGTCCGTCTCGGTACGGATGATCGCGTTGCAGCCCTGCCTTGAATCGAAATAGGGATTATCCGGATCGACGCTAATGGAAGTGAGCTTGGGGCAAAAGCCAAACGCCGCCTCCCCGATTTCCTTCACGTTCGCGGGGATGAAGACCTCCTGGAGCGAAGTGCAGTACCAGAAGGCGTATTCCTGTAGTTCCTCTAGCCCCGCGGGCAGGGTAATGCTTTTTAACGCGGTGCAATTGACAAAAGAGTTGTCCTCGATGCAAGTGACGGTGGACGGAATGTCGATATGCTCTAACGCGGTGCAGAAACTAAAGGTGCCATTGGGGATGAGGGTGATGCCCTCGGCCAAGGTAACGTCCGTCAGGGAAGGGCAATAATCGAACATGCAGTTCCCAAACTCCGTGATGGTGGACGGGACACTGACGGAAGTGAGGTGGGAGCACCAGCTGAAGCAACTGCCCGCCAGCCATTCCACGCCTTCGGGAATGACGACCTCCTCCAAGGAATCCATATGGGCGAAGCAGTCTCCCCCTAACGCGGTAACCCTCTTCCCATTAATTGAAGTTGGAACCGTGAAGGACGTGGGCATGTCGATCGCGGCGAAAAGCATGAGTTTGTCGGGTTCATACTCCAAATACATCATCCCCTCGTGCATGAAGCAGAACCCAAGGTCGAATTGGTTCTGGAAAACCGTGCCGTAGCGCTTTTGCTCCTCGTTCATGTAACGGAGTAGCAGCAGGAAGTCAATCGTCTTGCCATCGGGCATGCAATACCACCACATGGAGAAACCTCTTTGGAGCACGGACTCCGGGTCGTCGAAATAAAACAGGCCGTCATGGTAAACCGCCCCATAAGGAATCACGATGAAGGAAGAGAAGGACTCCGCCCCATGGGTCACTTTGGAATTGAGGTTCGTGCGGAACCGTAGCGTAAGCACTTCATTGATGAAAGACACGATTTCGCTCGAAGAAGAGCCAACCCCGTCCACGACGAAATAGTATTCGCCCTCATAGGCGACGATCGCCGGGCCTTGGATCAGCGGATAGAGACGATCGTCATAAAGTACCTGGATGCCGTCGACTTGGAAGATAAGCCGCGTCGCGGAAAGGGCTTCGTCGGTAAGATCGAAATCCCCCCATGTCGGGTCGCAGCACACCGCCTTCCCATCGATGATGGCGTACACCCATCCATGCGTCGCCGACGGACCCGATGGGTCAAACGATGCGCGGATGAACGTTTCGATATCGTCGTTAGGCAAGTTATGCACGGGGGCCCCACGGGTATAGAAAGAAGGAATGCCCACGGCGGCAAGCATGTCGTGATAAAGGAAGGAATAGCCGGCGCAGACGGCCCTTTTCTCGGTGAAGATCTCCTCCACCGAGGCCGTCGCATATGCGTCATCATATTCGATGTTTTCGACGATCCAATCGAAGATGACGCGGGCTTTTTCGTAATTCGACGCGCATTTTGCGGTCAAATCCAGGACGAATTCCTTCAGTTCAAAATAGAAATCCAAGTCGCCGATGGGGAAAAGAAGGAACTCATCATTGCCTATCTCGACGGAGCGGTCGTAGATGGATTTCGCGAGTTCCCTGGCCTTGCGGTTGGCCCGTAACACATATTCGGAAATGCTGAGGTCGGGAATAAAAGCCTCGTCCTCGATGCAGGTGGTAGAGGCGGTTTGCATGAAGGTCTTAAACCCTTTGGCCCCCTGATGGTAATGGATCATCACGCCAGAGAAACCATTGTTATAAAGCGTGCCATCTTCCATCTCGGGACAATCCCCGCCGAAATAGATGTCCGCGCGGTTTTTCCCATTAGAGGCCACCAAGGCGTCCCAGCCTAGCGACACATGGAGGTAATCGATGGAACGAAGCGCCTTGCCGAAATGGATCTGCGGGTAGCAGACGTTAAACCCGAGGTGGAGTTTCCCGATGGCCACGATGTTCTCCCCGAAATAGATGTTCCCCAAGTGTTCCGCGTAGATGTACCACTGCAGGTTCTCCGCCTCAATATCGATGCCCTCGTCCAGCACGATGACGCTTTCAGCGTAAAGCGAGGTGAGTTTCGTCTCGACCTTGGCGTCAATGTGCACGTCGAAGAATCCCTCGGGGGTTTCGTTGGTGACGAAGACGTAAAGGCGTTTATCCGTTTCTTCGGAAGTGGAGGAGGAATCCTCGCTCCAACTGGAATCGCTGGAACCCGGTTCGCTTTCCGAACTGGAGGATGGCTCGTCCGAGGAGGAAGAAGGTTCGTCCGAGCTGAAGGAAGAAGGTTCTTGCGACGAAGAGGTGGGCTCGTCGCTGCTCCAAATCGATTCGCTCGAGGGAGGAACGACATCCGAACTGGAGGATGGCTCATCCGAAGAAGTGTGCGCGGGTTCGGAAGAATGCTCCGAAGAAGAGACATCATCGGAAGAATGCGAGGACGTTTCCGGACTGGATGCCGTATGGGAAGCCGTCGAAGAAACCGTTTCTTCGGTAAGGGACGAGGAAACGTGACCCGTTTGGGAAGAGGAGGAAGAGCCGTTGATGAAAGAACAGCCCGTCAGCAATAGAGCAAGGAAGCAAAATAAGGAAACGGCCCGTTTTTTCATGGGATACCCTCTCTCGCGTTTTATCAGGAAAATATTAAATGCCCATCACTTCATTTGCAATGAAGCCAATCCAAGGCATTGCGAAGCACTCAAAAAGAATGAAACCTTAGGGCTTCTTCCACGCGAGCAATTGCTCAATATCGAGCGGCTTCCCGTAGTAGAACCCTTGGAAGCTGCCGACATGGTATCCGCGAAGAACGTTGCGCATCCCTTTGCTTTCGATGCCTTCCACGCAGACTTTCGCGCCGAAGATGGCGGCGAGATCGACGATGTTGCGGACCAGTTGACGATCGATTTCCTCGGTCTCGATCGACTTGACGAAGCTACGGTCGATCTTGATGAGGCTGACGGGAATATCCTTTAGGATGCTCGTCGAAGAGAAGCCGGTGCCGAAGTCGTCCAAAGCGACCACCACGCCCATGGAGCGGAGGGAAACGACGACGTTTTTGATCAGTTCCACGTCCAGCAGGCGGCATCGTTCGGTGACCTCGAGGCAAAGATGGTTGGCGGGATAATCCAGAGTGGCGAGGGTTGAGGCGACCATATCCACGAAATCGGGCTTTTGGATTTGGGTATAGGAAAGGTTGACGTTGACGATGAAGTCCCGGTACTTCTTCCGCGCTTGCTTGGCGGCCACGATGGCTTCGCGCAAAATCCATTCCCCAAGTTCTGGGTAAAGGGTATCGGATTCGATGATGTGGATGAACTTGTCCGGCGGGACGTTGCCATATTGCTCGCTTTTCCACCGCAATAGCGCTTCCGCCCCGATGAGGCGTTCGCTTTTGGCGTCGACCACGGGTTGGTACCGCAGATAGAACCCCTCGCAGCCATGCATGATGGACAGACGGATGGCGTTGATCATCTCCAAACGCTGCTGGCTGGTTTCGTTGAGGTCGCCGCTGAAGACGGTCATGTTGCCATTACCTTGGAGTTTGGATTCGTCGTCGGCGTAATTCAAACAGGCGTAGATCGTCTGCGAATCGATGTCGAAACGGTCGAGGTTCACCGCCCCGGAATGCAAATCCAAGAGAATGTGCCGCCCATCGACGGAAAAATGCTCGTGGAGGAAGACGCGCAACGCGTCATACCTGCGATGAAGTTCATCGATCGAAAGAGTGTTGCTGATAATGGCGAATTTGGGGCCGTCGATGCGGTAGGTATGGCCCGCGTTGCCAATCCGTTCGAACACCAAACGCGCGTATTGCTGCAAGACGCGGTTGCCAAAGCGGTACCCATACATCTCGTTGACCTCGGAGAAGCGGGTGATGCCGAAAAGGCATACGCGCACCTCGGCGCAGCGTTTGATCGCGCCGTCGAGGTCTTCAAAGAAGCCATATTGGTTACGGAGCCCCGTAAGCGTGTCGATGTGCCCTTGGCTGCCGTGGTTGCGGATCGTGCCGACGAAGTAATCCGGTTCGCCAGAGACGTCGCGGATGACGATGCCTCGGCACGTGCATACGTCATATTCCCCGTCGGAGCGCCTGGCGCGGTATTGCATGTCGTGACCTGAGGCGATGCCCGAGAAAATCTCGTCGATGCCTTGGTGGTAGGCGGCGCGGTCTTCGGGGTGGATGTGGTTCTCCCAAATGTCCCCTGCCCCATACATGTATTCGGAAGGCAAGCCAAACGTATCGACCGCGGATTTGGACCAGCGGGAGAAATCGAATTTCATGTCGCAAAGGTAGACGTAGGTCCCCTCGGCGACGATGTCGAAGGCCTTAAAGAGGGTGTCGACTTTCCGACGACGTTCCTCGTCGATGACCCGCACCTCCGCCTTTTGCTTCAGCGAACGGCTTTCCAGTAGCAGCTTTAATTCCTTTAGCCGCGCCTTGTCCGCGTACATTTGGGTGTCCGCGCGTTTGAAGACGTCTTCGATGGCCTTGTCCTGGCGGGGAATGTAATCGGCGATGCCCACGGCGAGGATCACCCCTTCGCCCATGCGGACGTTTTCCTCGATCTGCCGACGGATATTGGCGATCAGACGGTCTCGGTTCTCGAAGTCCTCCCCCTCTAAGAACAAGGCGAACTCGTCGCCCCCGATGCGGTAGACCGGGCTATGGAGGAAGGTGTGGCAAATCAAGATGCTGGCGCTTTTGATGCAATCGTCCCCCGCGGCGTGCCCCTCGGTGTCGTTGATGGTCTTTAGGTCGTTAAGGTCGCAGATGACGACGCTGAACCTTGGTTTTTCCTTTTCCACCCGACGCTGCAATTCTTTGGCCGCCTCATGGTAGGCCGTCTTGTTTTTGGTGTGGGTGAGGTCGTCGCGCCTGGCCATCTCGTTGGCGTTAGACAAGGCCTGGAGGTGCTCTTTTTCCTTGCGCACCTCCTCGTCGCGGTTTTCGACGCAGATGATGAAATGGCTCTTGTCGGAGGAATAGGTCACGGACATGCGCGTGAATTGCAACCTGCCATCCAAGGACATACGATAGTCCTGGACCAGCCGCTGCCGGGTTTCCAATTTGGAAATCAGGTTGTCGCGGTCGAGGAACAAAACGATCCGTTCGCGGTCTTCGGCGTAAACGAGGTGTTCGGCGTTTTTGTGGGAGGTCTTGAAGAAGTCTTTGCCTTCGTCGTTGACGTAAAGCTCGCCGAGCTTGATCTTGGCGGAAAGCTCCATGTAAGCCCCGGTTTTGCAATCGATGTAGTAGATGAAGTCGTAACGGTCCGCCAAGCGCTCGGCGATCTGGGTGAAGGTGACGCTTTTCTTCTTGTCTTCCTCCAGGGCGCGTTCCGCCTCGATTTCGGCGTCGATGTTTTTAATGGAAACGATGATGTGCCTGCCATCTTTCGCCAAAAGGGAGGTATGGCGGATATAACGTACCTTGCCATCCACCACCAACCGCCAGGACATGGAAAAGGAATGCGCCTTCTCCAGGTGTTCGAGCATCGCCTCCTTGTAATTGGCGGCGATCGCTTTGTCCATGTCCTCGGGATGGACGTAACGGCGGATGCTCCTGCGGCTTTCGGCGAAGAAGTCGTTCCCCGTCGTCGGGACGTGAAGTTTCTTATATTCCTCCGTGGCGGAAATCTCGACGTACTCGTTGGTTTCTACGTCCACGTAATAAAGGGTGTCGTATTGGCCCGCCAAGGAATAGGCGATTTGGCCATAGAGGTCCTTTTGGCGGGAAAGTTCCGACGCCGCTTCCTTCTGACGGTATTGGGCGTCGATGTCGTTTAGCCCAACGACGAGGCGCTTCCCCTCTTTGTCCACGACCATCGCCGCGGACATCTGCACGTAACGGGGCTTCCCCTCCATCATCAATCGGTATACCAAGACGAAAAGGCCGCTGGACTCGATTTCGGCGATGATCTTCTCTTTCGTGAAGGCGTCAAGGAATCGGTCGAGGTCCTCGGGGTGGTTGAATTCCTTCGCGACCTTGCGCACGACGTCGAAGAAACGCTCGCCCGACTTGGCCTGGGAGAAGTTTTCGGTGTAATCGTTGCTCGCGGAGAATTCGCGGTAGGCATCGGTTTCGGGGTCGATGACGTAGACGCAAATGAAATTGCCCACGAGGGCCTGAAGATGGGCGTAGACGCTGCGCTCCTCGCGGATGCGGGCGTCCATTTGCCTTTGTTTCGTCAGTTCGTCGATGTCGGAGACGGCGATGACGATGTAATTGGGGTCGTCGCTGGTCCGGGTGATGTGCATCCGCACATAAATGGGCTTCTTGTCCAAAAGACGACGGTAATGGAATTCGTAGGTGCGCTTTTCCTTTAAGGCCTCTTCCAAGAAGGCGCGCTTCATCGTACCGACGAAGAGCTTTTGGTCCTCTTTATGGATGTATTTCTTCGCGTCGCGGGCGCAGCCGGGGAAGAAATCGTTCCCGCGGCGCACCTCCACCAAAAGTCCTTGGCTTTCGTCCGTGCGGTATTCGATGAATTCGTCGGTCGCGATGTTGACGTAATAAAGATCGGTATAACCCCATGCCAAAGCCTGGGCGATATGGACGAAGCGTCGATCCATGTCCAAGCCCACGTCGGTAGTGATTTTCCTTTTCCCTAGCATCATGGTCCCGTTCTTTGCGGTTATGCCCCACTACCCCTAATAGGAAAGCGAAGCAAGGCCGCCGCTACGAATTCGGTTGTTGTTTCATCATAGCCTTCTTTGGTGCGACTATCCATCCTTATTGGGGAATAATCACTAGCCAACATGCAAGCGCGCGATTGTTTGGCGTGCAGCGCGTTAAGGATAGTTCCCTAAAACACAGGCGGAATGACTTCCTCGATGACGTCTTCTAGGAAAACTTCCGCATCCTCGTAGACCGTGGGATCGGGAATATCCTAGAGTTCCTTGCCGTATTTCTGGTTCCAAGAATAGCCAGACGCCTTGAATTCCATGGAGGCGGTATGGACGTTGTAGCCATCCGCGTCTCGTTCGTTTGCCACGTAGACGATTTGATAATCGAAAGCGGTGAACTCCCCCGACTCCTTCTCATAGGTAAGCGTTCCTTCAAGCGCCCCTGGGAAGATGTCGTTTTCGTCCAAGATGGCCTGTAGGCCCTCATCCCCTACCTTAAAATGAACCAAGGTATTTTCGTCTTCCTCTTCGATGGCGATCTCGTTTTTGGCGATGAAGTCGCTTGGCTCCGCGTCGGATTTGGAGCATGGCTCCTTCACGGTGGCGAAATAGATGCGGTCATTCGTCGACACTTTCCGGACTCATGGGGCACGATGCGGGAATATTTGCACAAATCTCTCGGAGCAAATACCGCAATATTCTCGGTCCAAAATCCACAAATCTCTCGGAGATATATTGATTTCGCAGCGCCATCAGCCTATTGAACGAGGAACTACTTGCCCAGAATCCAAGACAAAGAATTGGAGGATCTTCTTACCGATTTCGGCGCGGTCCTAATCCGCGGCCCGAAATGGTGCGGAAAGACGACGAGCGCGGAACGCCTCGCCGAGTCCGCGATTTACCTGAACGATCCGGATCGTTTGGAAGAGTACGAGGAAATCGCATCCCAACAAGTTTCTTTGTTCCTGGAAGGCGAAAGGCCCCACCTCATCGACGAATGGCAGACTTTCCCTTCCGTATGGGACGCCGTCAGGGGAAAATGCGACCACAGCCCCGACAATGGCCTATTCCTCCTCACCGGTTCAATAACACCTAAGCCTGGTTCGACTAAGCATACCGGCGCGATGAGAATCAGCCGCCTAGATATGGAGTCGATGTCCCTTTGGGAATCCGACGAATCGAGCGGGGACGTCAGTTTCGCTGCGCTTTTTAGTGAAAAGAACGGACCAATCAAAGGACGCGCAAAGCTCGATAAGGCCGGCATCACCGCAGCCATCGTGCGCGGGGGCTGGCCGAAAGCCATCGCCCGACCGCCGAGGAAGCTCTCCCATTACGGAGAGCAAGCCTTCGTTTCCATCTGCGAAATCGATATTCAGGAGGCGACCGGCCTAAGCTTGAGCAAAGATACAACCGCCGCTATTTTGGCTTCGCTCGCCCGAAACATCACCATCCCCGTGACCAACGCGACCATCATCAAGGACGTCAACGAGCATGGGCAGTCACTGTCCGAGGACACGTTCTACGAATACATCAAA
>JAILIV010000019.1 GCA_024695105.1 Bacilli bacterium | reverse complement strand
CATAGAAACGTAACGCCCAAAAACAAGAAACACGCCCATAAACCATCGCCAGGGATGGGAATGGACAAATCAAAGGAAGAGAACGCCTTTAGGACATAGGACACGGCCTCCCCAAGCCCGTTGACCGCCCAGCCCATCGGGATCCCCGTTAAGCCAACGTACCCCGAAACAAGCAACAAAACCGACAAGGGAAGCAACAAAACCGAATAGATTAGCCCAAAGAAATGCACATTCCCGCCGGCATAAAAAAGACAGCAAAGCAAAAGGAAACGGATGAAGACCATGGCCTTCAGCTTGCCGATGACCTTTCGTTTGCTTGCGGTCAAATACGGCGTCAGATAAAGCGTCATGCCGATTCCATATCCCAGCCAAAACCCGGAGTTGAAGACGTAATGGATGTCCAAAAGAAGCAAAAGAAGCATCCCCATCCCCGCACGGTCCAAATACCCGATGTCCTTTTTAAGGAGATACTTGTCGGTTATGGCGAGCAGTCGCGATACCCATACCCGTACAATGCCTACCTTGGTTATCCCCAGGGGGAGGAATAATGCCCCAACGATCAGTGTTGCGACGTCGTTCCCCTTCTCCATCCATTGGCCCAAAACCAATTCCACCGCCCGCAGAAACGTCCCATAAAAAAGGCCAGAGGCGGATAAAAGGAACAAAAGGTTCAGATCGTCCGCCAAAGCGATACTCGGGGAGTCATAATCCTTGGACCCAAAGAGCAGCGAGGCCAATAACGCCTTTCCCTCTCCCTGATAACGGTTTAGGTAAGCTTCCGTCCACTGCCGAAACCTCACGGGATTGGCGAAAAGCGTCTCGATTCTCGTCGTGAACAGCTGCTTCCGCGCCCCAAACTCCGCCAAATAGGAGGCGAAGTCAAAGCGCGACTCGTAATGGGCCATGCTAATGTCCGAAAGCCTTCCGCTCAGCCATGCGATGTCCCCTACCTCCGCCCCATGTCCCTTAAGGGACACGTAGTATCGGTGGGTCCAGGTCTGCAAAACGAAATAGGAATCCGATGCCTTCACGACGATTCCGGTGACGGTACGGTCCTGCGGATAGGGAAGGTAATAGGATAACGCGCCCAACGCGATGCCCACCGCCAGAGCCACCAAAAACGGGATCCATCGCCGTTTGTGCTTGGCCCAAAGGAAGACGATGATCGAGACGAAAAGGCAAAGCAAACTCCGCGCAAGGGGGAAACCATAGCCGATCAACAAGCCAAGGCTTACCCCAAGCGCGGCGAAAAACGCGCCCACTTATTACGCCGAGCGCAGTGTGACCTTGGCCTTGACCTTCTCGTAGGTCGCCGCACCGATGCCCGAAACGTTTTTGATCTCCTCGATGGCTTTGAAAGGGCTGGAGGAACGATAGGACACAATCGCGTTGGCCACGGTTTTGGTGAAACCGGCGATGGTTTGCATCGTGTCGGCGTCATCGGCGTTGATGTTGGTCTTGATGATGGGCGAGGCGGAGCAATTGTCGGAATTGTCGTAAAGCGGGGCGATGTAATAGCTGCCCTTGTTCTCGATCGCGTAGTCCGTGTTGAAGGCCAAGGAATCCGCGTTGGAATTGGTGCCTCCCGCCGCCGAGATCAGGTCCAACAGTTTCGCCCCTTTGGTTAGGACGTAGGTCCCTGGGTAATTGATTTCCCCCGAGATGGCCACCGTAAGCGCGTCGATGTCGGCGGAGCTCACGCTTTGGGTGATGGGCGAGTTGGTCGCGTTGATCATCGCATACGTCGCCCCAAACCCCACCAAGACCACCGCCGTGATGGCGATGATGATAAGAATGGTTTTCATGGAATAACCTCCTTCACTCCCTTATAGGGAAAAGAAAAGACAATGGGGAAAGAAGGAATTATACAGTGTCTAATATTCGTTGGAATATGGCGGTAGTGTCGAATTATTCCATTAATTTGGCGGACAATCTTCCTTAAACTTACTTTTCAACTATCTGAAGAATAAGTTTGTGAAAGGAAAGAAAAGCCACGGTCTCCCGTGGCGGTTTCCCCTACCCTTCCTTAACGGTAGACGGAGAGGATTTGGATCTGATAACGCTCCGCGGTCTCCACGAAGACGGTCTGACCCGCCTCGGCGCCGATAAGGGCCAAGCCGATGGGCGATTCGTTGGAGATGGACGGGGGTTCGGCGAAAGGATCCGCGCCGACCTGGCCGACGATGCGGACGGTGGACTTTTCGCCATTGGAGAGGGTCAGGAAGTCGACGACGTCGCCGATGCCGATCTTGCCCGAGCCAGATCCCATGCCGCTTTCCTCGACGGAGACGGCGTTATTGAGGATTTCCTCGATCTCGGTGATGCGGGCCTCAATCTTGGCCTGACGGTCACGCGCGGCGTCGTAGTCGGCGTTTTCGCTTAAGTCGCCCTGGCTCTTGGCCAAAACGATGTTCTCGATGACGTCGGGACGCTGCACGTCGAGCAGGTCGCGGTATTCACGCTCGAGCTGTTCGCGGGCTTGCTGCGTAAGGATGATTTTCTTGTATGCCATGGTTGTTAGTTACCTCAGTGAACGAATTATATGCTTTGCATAAGGGGTGGACAAGGAGGAGTTGCCCCCAATATGGAACCCGTGGGATTACTTAGGTGGCTGTTCGGGCCAGCCAAGCATCTTTCGGACTTCGGGATCACGACCTAATGGGCTATGGCACGCCACGTTTCGGGCGAGGCTTAGGTCGACTTTCAATACCTCTTCGATAAACGATTTATCGTTTTTAAATGAGTCGTCGATGTCACCGGCGCAATCTTTGTTCAGCTTCAACGCCTCGATGGTGAATTCCCTGTCCTTTCTGAGAGAGGGATCTGCGTATTGAAGAGGATGGACGCCGCACCATTCATTGCATTTCACCGCGGTGAGGATGACCTCCTTGTCTTTCCGCACCTCTTCCCCCGCCGTCTTTAAGGGGTAATCGTCTTTAAATCCAAGGCTCGGAGGGTTCTTAAGCGCCGCGAGGATGACGTCACGGTCATTTCTCATCTTCTCGCCAAGGTAGGCCTGGGCATAGCTATCGCGTTGGATCGCCTCTAAGACGAGTTCCTTGTCCTCTTTCAGCGCGTCACTGGCATGCGCCAACACACCGCAACGCCCGGCCTTGATCGCCACAAGGGCCACTTCGCGGTCGTTTCTCAAGGACTCGTCGGCGTACATGAACGGGGAAACCAGATGTCCTTCCCCGTGTTGCACGGCCTCCATAACGATTTCTTTGTCCTTCTTGAATGCATCACCGACGATTTCCAGATACTGCCCGGAGATCCGCACCGCTTCTAGGGCCAGTTCACGGTCGTTCGTAAAGGCGGCTTTCCCCACGCAATCCTTGGCCCGGAACCCATATCGGCGTACCGCCTCCAACACGACTTCCCTGTCGTTTGCCAAGGATTCGTCGAACGACTTTATCACGCCTGCGCCGGAACCGTTCCTTAAGACGGCAAGGAGGAAATCCTTGTCTTTCCGGAACGATTCGTCGGCGTAAAGCAAAGCTTTCGCGTCTTTGGTGACGGCCTCGACGAGGATTTCAGGGTCGTTGCGGACGTTTCCGCCAAATAGTCGGATGGCGCGGGGGCACTGCTTGATGATCGAAACAAAGGTTTCCTTATCCTGCAGCGTTTCCTCATCGAGCAAGGGGACGATGCTTTCGCCATGTTGCTTCACGATTCCTTGGATGAGCTTTTTGTTCCTTCGGACCTCCTCGCTTAGATGGAAGTAGACGAACATGTTCTTCTCCGTTGCCGAAAGAAGGAACGTCACGTCTTTTTGGAGCGACTCGTCCATCAAATCGAAATAGGCCTCGTTTTCGATCAACAGTTTCCGAACGATGGTCTTTTTGTTCGCGGAGGAAGCGGCCAACTTGCCTGGCTTTTTGGGCTTGCTGCTTGCGATGACCCCAAAGGAGAAAAGGGTCGGCAGCAATTTCTGGCCTTGGACCAAGGTTTTGTAGGAGGCGCGATTACCATACTTCTCCGCGTGGTCTTTGACGTATTGTCGGCCGAAGGCGAGGAAATCCACGTCGAAGAACAAATCGTCGGCGAAGAAACAGTCCAACTCCTTCTCGGCCACGTGGATGTCGTTATCGAAATCGGTCTGGTAGTAATAGTCCCGTCCGAGTTGGTCCTGGGTGATCGTGTTCCGTTCGAAGAAGATGATATCGGTGCCTTTGTTGATCGCGGTATGGAATGTGCCACCGCAAGAAGCGACGTACTCCTTGAGGATTTCCTTATATCCATCAAACTCACCGACCACGGTGACGTTTTTGCCCGCGAATAGTTCCGCGTTGAAAGGGCGTGGCTTCTGGATGTTGAAGTGCCTTTTAAACCGCCGGAAGAAGATCTCGTCCTCCTCTCCTACGGGCTTATAGGCATACCGTTCATCGAATTTGCGGTAGTACTCCTTGTCTTCCACGGGGATCTTCTCCTCCGTTTCGACGATGTAAAGGAACGGACGCTTATCGGTTTCGCTAAGGGATTCCCTGGGATCGTAGACGACCAAATCCTCAATGTAGTCTCTCTCCTTGTCCCAACCCGCGTTGTCTTTGTCGTAATAAAGGGGGGCGGCGCAAAAGCCACCGAACGTACGAAGGCTCAAAAGCCAATGAGGCACGCAAAACCAATCCCCTAAGGCGAACAAGACAAGATGGCCTTTTTTCAAGATGCCATGGACGGTTTTCTTATGCGAATCAAGCGAATTCGCGACCGGAAGATCCTTCTTGATGCGGCTGATCACAAATCCCTGAGGATGGTAGTTGTTATGGGATCGAAGATGCTCAGCGAAGTAAATGTAACGATCCAAATTCTCCGATTTCGGAGGGAGCAAACAGAAGCAAGCACGCGAAACGCCCATAGGTGGTCTCCTTTTATTTACGTTTATACAATGGTATCCATTATGCCCCTAAGGGGAAATGCGAATGGCGGATGAAAAAGGCGGCATGAAGGGCATGCCGCCATAAGGTCTTATTCGTCGTCTTTGAGCTTTTGGATGGCGGGGTCGGACTCATAGGCCTCGAAGACCTGTTCGGCCTCGTCATATTCCTCATCCGTAAGGGTCTCTAAGCTTTTGCCATCGGAGGAGGAAAGGACCATGACCTCGTCCTCGTTGCCCTCTTCGTAAATGAAGTAATAGTCCTTGTTCCGCTGGTCGTTATGGAAGTAGAACAGGATCTTGAGCAATTGCTCGGTGCCGTCTTCTTTGGTGATGACGATGTCGTTGTCGTTCTTAATCTCAATCATGGCGAACTCCTTTCGCTTATTTTAGCGCTTCCCTAAGGGAATTGGCGACTTCCCCAATACGGCCAAGGTCTTTGCCCGACCCCTGCGCCATCTCGGGGCGTCCGCCACCGTTGCCACCCAATAACGGGCAGGCGATGCGCATCGCGCCCCCTGCGCCTAGTTTCTTCGCCCCTTCGCCCCCGGCAAAGCTGACGAGGGACACGCCGGCGTCGGATTTGCCAATCATCAAAATGAGAAAATCGGGATAACGGGTCTTAAGGGCATCCCCTACTTTAAGCAGGTCTTGCCGTCCCATACCCTCGAAGGACTTGCAAAGGAACTTCACGTTCCCAACCGTCTCGAACTCCTCGCCCACGTTTTTCGCGGAGGCGGAGGCGATCTTGGACTTCAAGGAATCGATTTCCTTCTGTTTGGCGACCACTTCCTGCTTCAACGAAGCCACACGCGGGGAAAGCTCGCCGTCTTTGGCCCCGCCGAGTTGGGCGGAGAGGTCGGAAAGCGTCTGGGCCTTCTGGGACAAATATTGGTACGCCCCAAAGCTGGTGCGGCCTTGGATGCGGCGCACGCCACTGGAGAGGGCGGTGTCGTATTCGATCAAGAACAAACCGATGTCGGAGGTGTTGCTCACGTGGGTGCCACCGCAGAACTCCTTGGAGAATTCCCCGAAGGTGACGACGCGGACGACGTCGCCATACTTCTCGGTGAACTCCATCTCAGCGCCGAGCTTCTTCGCCTCCTCAATGCCAAGCACCAAGGTCTTTTGCTCGATGCCCTCAAGGATTTTTTGGTTCACAAGCGTCTCGATCGCGCGGAGTTGCTCGGGGGTGGTACGGGAGAGCGCACTATAGTCGAAACGCAGGATTTCCGAGTCGACGTAGGAGCCTTTTTGGTCCACGTGGGTGCCAAGGACTTCGCCAATCGCAGCGTGGAGCAAATGGGTCGCGGAGTGGTTGCGCGCCGTAAGCAGGCGCTTGCTCACGTCGATCTTGGCCTCGCACTCTAGCCCTAAGCGTAACGAACCATATTCCATGACCACGTGGTGGAGGCGCTGGCCCGCCGGGGCTTTGCCCACCGCGGTGACTTTGGCGGAGAAGCCTTCGCCCTCTATACGGCCTTCATCCGACACTTGGCCGCCGGATTCGGCATAGAAGACGGTTTGGTCCAAGGCGACGTCCCCTTCTTCCTCGATCTCCTCCACGGCCACGCCATCGACGAATAGGCCGATGACCTTGCCTTTGCAAGAAGTCTCGCCATAAAGGAATTCGCTAGGTTTATCAAAGGCAAGTAGGTCCTTGGATTGCTTATGGAAGGAACTGGCTTGCTCCCTGGCGGCGCGGGCGCGTTCCCGCTGCTGCTTCATGTTCTCGGCGAAGCCTTCTTCGTCCACCTTGACGCCACTTTCCTCACAAATCTCCTTGGTGAGGTCCAACGGGAAGCCGAAAGTATCGTAGAGGCGGAAAGCCACGTCTCCGGGGAGGGTGTTCTTCCCTTCGATGGCTTCGCGGAGCTTCTCTTCGCCCGAAGTGAGGGTCTTAAGGAACTTTTCTTCCTCCGAACGGATCATCTTCGCGACGAATTCGGCGTTTTTCTCCAGTTCGGGATAGAAGCAAGAGGCGAGTTCCACCACGACCGGGACAAGGCGATACACGAAGGGTTCGTTGATGCCGAGTTTCTTGCCATATCGGCTCGCGCGGCGGATGATGCGGCGAAGCACGTAGCCACGTCCTTCGTTGGAGAAATAAGCCCCGTCGGACAAGGCGAAGGTAAGGGAACGGGCATGGTCGGCGATGACGCGGTAACTCATGAGGTTATCCCCTTCATAAGGTTGCCCCGAAAGCTTCATCGTGGCCTCGATGATGGGATAGAACAAATCGGTCTCAAAGTTGGTCTTGGTACCCTGCAAGACGCAGGCGATACGCTCCAAACCTGAGCCGGTGTCGATGTTTTTGGAAGGGAGTTCCTTGTAGTCTTTGCGGTCCACCCCAGCCACGGAGTTATATTGGCTGAAGACGATGTTCCAAATCTCGATGTAGCGGTCGTTTTCGATGTCATCCCGAAGCATTTGGACGCCTAGATGCTTGGGGTCATATTCCTCACCGCGGTCATAGAACATCTCGGTATCCGGACCGCACGGCCCTTCCCCGATCTCCCAGAAGTTGGATTCCATCGGGATCATGTGGTCGGGATCCATGCCGCATTTGATCCAGAGGTTCAACGTGGCCTTGTCATCGGGCTGATAGGTGATGTAAAGCTTCTTCGGGTCTAGCCCAAAGCCCTTCTCCTCATCGGTCAGAATCTCATAGGCCCAAGGGATGACCTCATCGCGGAAATAGTCGCCGATCGAAAAGTTTCCGAGCATCTCGAAGAACGTGTGGTGACGCGCGGTGCGGCCGACGTTTTCGATGTCGTTGGTGCGGATGCACTTCTGCACGTTGACGATGCGACGGGACGGTGGCAAAAGCGAACCGTCGAAGTATTTCTTTAATCCCGTGACGCCTGCGTTGACCCAAAGAAGGGACTTATCGTCGTGGGGAACTAAACTAACGCCAGGGACATAGGCATGGCCTTTGGACTTAAAGAATTCGATCCATCTTTGGCGGATTTCCGCCCCGGTGAGTGGTTTCATACGTGAACCTCCAAAAAAATAAAACGCCCCGGCGAAGGAACGCCCTGAGGGCGCGGTACCATCCTTCTTCACCTTGTGGTGCGCTTTTCGTTATCGCTTAACGCGCGAACCACGGCGGCATTGCCCGCATAAGGGGGAGTGGCAAATTCCCGATGGTTTAATCATACGCGCATGGGCGAACGATGGAAGAGGCTTTCGGAAAATGACGGACGTATCTCATGAACCACGCCAAGAAAACAACGAACCATGGAAAGGCAGTGCCAGTGCTTCTTCTTCGCTTTTACGGCCTTTAATTCAGAATCGGGCTCTTTACGCTTACCAAATGACGATGCGTTTCTCCGGTGGGAGGTACATCGCGTCGGTTTCCTTCACGCCGAAGGCCTCATACCACTGGGGGAAGTAACGCGGTGGCATGTTCGCGCGCAGCTTCGCGGGGGAATGGACGTCGTTTGCAAGCAGTAACTGAATGTATTCTTCCTTCGCCTTGACGCACCAGACCCGCGCCCAGTTTCTGAAGTACTCTTGGTAGTCGGCGTTCGGGAGATGGTCCATGATCTCCAACGTGACGGCCACGCCACCGCAGTCGGCGATGTTCTCGCTGACGACGAGCGTGCCGTTGACCTTGCCACCATGGAAGGGAATGCCATCCCAAAGCGCGATCATCGCGTCGGTCTTCTCCTTAAAGCGGGCGAAGTCTTCTTCCTTCCACCACGACGCGAGGTTGCCCTTCTCGTCGAAGTGGGACCCGTTATTGTCAAAAGCGTGGGAGATCTCATGCCCGATGACCGCCCCGATGCCGCCCAAATTGGCCTCATGGGGTTGGGAAAGGGAATAGAACGGCTTTTGCAAGATGGCGGCAGGGAAGGTGATGTCGTTTTTGGAAGGATCATAGCAAGCGTTGACCATGTGGCCCGGCATAGCCCATTCCTGACGGTCGACCTCCTCGTGGAGTTTGGAGAGGTTATCCTCAAAGAGGATCTTCTCCAGTTTCTCCATCGTGGCGTAAAGGGAATCCCCCTGCTCTACCTTCATCTTTTCGTAGATCGGATGGACGAAGTCGGGGTAGCCCATTTTGATCTCGATGGTTGAGAGCTTCAAGATGGCCTTTTCCCGGGTTTCTTCCGACAGGATCGGGTTCACTTTGACGCGGCGCTTGTAGGTCTCGATGATCTCTTTCACCATCGCCACCACGTCTTTCTTCGCCTCTTCGCCGAAGTAAGTGCGGCCGTAATAGACGCCAATTGGTTCAGAGAACGTGCGGGAGGCGAGGTTGAACGCGTCTTTCTCGATGCTGGGGTCGGCGGCTTGGCCGGTCAGCGTGCGGCGATAAATTCCTCCGATGGCGCGCAACGTGGGCGAAAGCAAATTCGAGTTGCGGAGCAACGTCTTCACATAGCACCAATGGACGAACTTGATGAAGTTCTCACCTTCAAGGTGGCTGGAGAGCTTTTCGATGGCCTTAGGCTCATACACCACGACGATCTCGGGCTTTTCCTTGCCAAAAAGGGCCTTAAGGAACCCGTCGAAATCCAGCGGAGCGAGCTGCTTCGCCACTTCTTCCGCCTTCATCGGGTTATGGTTATGGACGTAATCGGCCCATTCGACCTGGCTCTTCGCGGAGGTGGATAAAAGCGCGTCGAATTCCAAGGTGTCTTTCACGTAGAGGACCTTTTCCTCTTCGCTTAAAGGGGAGAAGGCCAACGCCGCGGTCGCCATTTGGGAATAGACGCCCAACAAGGCCTTGCCGGCAGGATGCTCGGGGGCGTAATACGGGACATCAGGCAGAATAAGACCGGGCCCAATCAACGCGAAGCAATGCTTGGTCGCGTCGGCCATGTCGGTGGCGACGTAGAAGCGGAATGGCAACTCGATGGGGAGGGCGGCCAGTTCCCCGAGTTGGGTATTCAAATCCTCTACCGTCTTGAGGCCTTGGATGCGTTGCAATAAAGACAAGATAGGCGTGATGCCCTCCTCTTCCCTGCGCTTAACGTCGAGGACTTTCCCATAAAGGGAAACGGCGTCCTTGAACGCGGGAATCTCCGGGACGTTGCCCTTGGAAGAGAACTTGGTCAGATCGGCGATGAGAAGCTTGGTGACCTCCTCGTCTAAGGTGGCGAATCCGCCGGTGGTCGGACGATCGTCGGGGATGACCGCTGTCTCCAGCCATTCCCCGTTGACGGCCTCATATAGGTCGTCTTGGATGCGTGGTAATTCTTTCATGTCAAAAATCCTTTCGGGCTATCTTATCACGCATACGCATGTTGGGAAGAACCCCGTTTTGAACTTTCGGAATGTACATTTCAAAAAAGTACCTTCCCAAAATCAAATATTGCGGACCAAAGAATCGCGGGCAGACCACGAAAAAGAAAACGCGAAGGCCGTTCGCGTCTATTTCCTAAGGGTTTCTTCCTTATCGGTCCGTGCGGACCCCATTCCGGTAGGTTTCCTCGATGATCCCCCCGCCTAGGAGCATGTCACCAAGATAGATCGCGGCGATTTGGCCTGGCGTCACCGCTTCGACCGGATGGTCTTCGTATTCGAGCCGCGCATTGCCACCCGTTTCGACATATAACCTGCAAGGCTGGTCGGGTTGCCGATAACGGAACTTCACGCCCACAGGCGTCCCATCCTCCGGCGCCTTCCCCTGAAGGTTAAGATGCGAAATGCGGCAGGAAGTGGAAAGGAGCGATTCCCTATCTTTGGGCTGCACGACGTAGAGGATGTTGTTGACCACGTCCTTGCGGTAGACGAAATAGCCGCCTTCCCCTTCGCCTTTGACCCCGCCGATGCCAAGTCCTTTGTGCTGACCAATCGTATAGAAATACACGCCCGAATGGGTGCCGATTTCCCTTCCTTGGGGCATCAGCACGATCTTGCCCGGCTTAGCGGGCATGTAGTTTTGCAAGAACTCCTTGAAATGGCGTTCCCCGATGAAGCACACCCCGGTGGAATCCTTCTTGTCCATGACTGAGGAAAGGCCGAGCTCATGGGCGATTTTACGCACGTTGCCTTTCTCGATCTCCCCTAGAGGGAACAAACAGGATGCGACCTGTTCCTTGCTGATTTGGCACAAAAAATACGTTTGGTCTTTGTTACGGTCTTTGGCCTTAAATAGGCGCGGGTTCCCTTCCTCGTCTTCGCCACGCAAAGCGTAATGGCCCATCGCGATGACGGGATAGCCTTGGGACTTGGCGAATTCATAGAAAGAGTCGAACTTAATGTACTTGTTGCAGAAGACGTCGGGGTTAGGGGTCCGACCCTTTTCGTATTCGCTGAGGAAAAAGGAGAAGACGTTATCCCAATATTCCTTCACGAAGTCGGCGCGAAGAAGCGGGATGCCCAGTTTCTTCGCCACCTCCACCGCGTCCCAATAGTCTTTCTCTTGGGGGCACTGTGGCTCATTGAGGGTGGGGTTGCCCAAGTAATCGTTATTGGCCAAGGCATCCCAGTTGCGCATGAATCCACCCGCAACCTCGTGGCCTTGCCGCAACAAAAGGTGCGCGGCGACGGCGCTATCGACGCCCCCGCTTAACCCGACCATGACCTTCATGCGAATAACTCCTTCGAGTCAAGGATCAAGGTGAAGGGACCATCGTTGACCAAACCCACCTTCATGTCCGCGTGGAACACCCCAGAACGGCTGTTGGGCCAAAGTTCCTTCAAATAGGCGAAGAAGGTTTCGTAGAGCGACCCCGCCGGCTCTTTGCTCATGCTCGATGTGAAACTCGGGCGGTTGCCCTCCTTCACGGAAGCGTACAACGTGAACTGCGAAACGCTCAAAATCTGCCCATCGACATCCTTCAAACCTTTATTTGTCTTCCCCGTCTCATCGGGGAAAAGTCGCAACTTGCATACTTTCTCCGCCATCTTACGCGCAACCGAGGCGTCATCCCCTTCGGTGAAGCCGACGAAAAGCAGGTAGCCCTTTTGGATGGAGGCGACCTCTTCCCCCGAAATGACGACGGAGGCGTTTTGGACGACTTGGAGAAGGATGCGCATGGCTAATGGATATAGGCGTGGACGATCGGGGCCACCTCAATCGGATCTTCCGATAAGACGAAGGCATCCAAAGCTTCTTGGAATACCTCTTTGACCCCTTCCTTATTCGTATGGCAATAGCAAAGGACGTCACCCTTTTGGACCTTGTCCCCCACTTTCTTTCGTAACTGGATTCCGGCGGACATGTCGATGACGTCTTTCATCGTGGCCCTGCCCGCGCCTAACTTCATCGCGGCCAATCCGATGGCCAAACTATCGATGCGCCGCACATAGCCCTCTTCCGTCGCGAGGATAGGGACGATATGGGAAGCCAGCGGGAACTTGTCGATGTCCTCCAAATAGGAGACGTCCCCGCCTTGCGCCTTAAACAGAGCGAGCAGTTTTTGGAAGCCCGACCCGTCTTCGATGGCGGCGAGGATACGCTTCTCGCCTTCTTCCACGCTATCGACGATTTTGGCTTGCTGCAGCATGATGCCGCCGGCCTTCTTCACGAGTTCCACGAGGTCCTTGGGCCCTTTGCCTTGCAACGTCATGACGGCTTCCTTCACCTCCAGGGCATTGCCTACGGCAAGTCCTAACGGCTGATCCATGTCGGTGAGGATGGCACGGGTATCGCGGCCCAAATGGTCACCGATTTCCACCATGGCCTTGGCCAAGGTGGTCGCGTCCTCCAACGTCTTCATGAACGCGCCCGAGCCGAACTTGACGTCCAGCAAGATCGCGTCGCTTCCGGCGGCGAGCTTCTTGGACATGATCGAAGAGGCGATAAGGGGAATGGATTCGACCGTTCCCGTTACGTCGCGGAGGGCATAAAGCTTCTTATCCGCGGGGACGATGGAACCGGTCTGACCGATGATGGAGATGCCGATGTCGTTGACCTGCTGGATGAATTGCTCCTTCGTGCGGGAAATGGACATGCCAGGCACCGATTCCATCTTGTCCAAGGTGCCACCGGTGTGGCCTAAGCCCCTGCCCGACATCTTGGCGACCTTTGCGCCGCAGGCGGAGACAAGCGGTCCCACCACGAGGGAAGTCTTATCGCCCACCCCGCCGGTGCTATGTTTGTCCACCTTGATGCCTTCGATCGCGGAAAGGTCGATCGTCTCGCCCGAATGCATCATGGCGTCGGTGAGGATCGCGGTCTCTTTCGCGTCCATGCCGCGGAAATACACCGCCATGGCAAAGGCGCTGGCCTGATAATCGGGAATGCTCCCGTCGACATAGCCTTGGACGAAGAAGCGAATCTCTTCTTCGCTAAGCGCCCGGCCGTTGCGCTTGGCTTCGATGATATCTACCATTCTCATGTCTTCCATTATCGTATAAAAGGCGGCAAAAAGGTATGGGAAACGTTATACGTTTTCCTCCCCTGGATGGTAGGATTATGGGGTGAGTTTCAAGGACCATCTCCTCGCGCGTTACCCTTCTTCCGTCGTGGATCCCCTTTTGGATAGCCTTAGGGAAAAGGAAAAGCACGGCCTATACCTGAATTTCCCGCGCTTTGGGGAAGAAAGGCTTTTATCCCTTTTCCCATCGCTAAAACCACATCCGATCGTCCCGCATGGGTTCTATCTCGACGAGGACCCCTACGGCTTGGGGAAGACTCTTTACCATAACCTCGGCGCCTATTACCTAATGGACCCCGCCAGCATGCTCCCGCCTTTCTTCCTTTGCCCGAAACCGGGGGAGCGCATCGCCGATTTATGCGCCGCTCCTGGAGGAAAAACCGCCATCTTATCGACGTTATTAGGCGATGATGGCGTATTGCTAAGCAACGATTTTTCCCATTCTCGCGCCCTAGAGGAGTCGCGTAACGTCGAACGGCTTGGGTTACGCAACGTCGCCCTCACCTGTGGGGACGCAAGCAAACTCCCTTCCGTTTACGAAGGCTATTTCGACGCGGTGCTTCTTGATGCCCCCTGCTCCGGCTCGGCGATGTTCCGCAAGGACCCGCGCCTAGAAAAGGATTGGAGCGAAGAAAAGGTGCTCCATTGTGCCTCTTTTCAACACGGATTGCTCCACGCCGCCTCCAAGCTCATCCACCCCGGTGGCAGGATCATGTATTCCACATGTTCCTTTTCCTACGAGGAGGACGAAGGCAGCGTCTTATCCTTCTTGGAAGAACACCCTGACTTCGAAGCCCTTCACCTGCCCGATAACCCAGAGTTTTACCATCATCCAAACCTGCCCCAAGGCATCCATCTTTTCCCTCATCTGTTTCCGGGGGAAGGGCAGTTCCTTTGCCTATTAGGCAAAAAAGGGGATGCCTCTACCGTCCCCTATCCTCCCGTGCAAAAAGGAGCCAAAGGCATCGAAGGCCTCCTGGGCCGGTTTGGTTTGGAAAGGTTCGACGTCCATAAATCCCCCCAAGGGACCTATTCCTGTCTCAGCAAGCCCCTGCCCATCCAGGGGCTATCCTTGATCCGTTATGGAGTGGAACTTGGGGACGGAAACGAAGAAAAGCCACCCCACCACGCCCTGGCGATGGCCTCCAAAGCGCGTGGCATCCCCCTATCTTTGGAGCAAACCAAAAAGTACCTTTCCGGCGAAACCTTGCCCCTAGACGAAAAAGATGGCTTCGCCATCGTTTCCCATGAAGGATTGAACCTTGGCTTCGTCAAAGTCGTCCGCGGCGTGGCCAAGAACCATTACCCCAAGGGGTTGCGCCGCAAATACTAGGCGTCTTCCTTTAACGAGGAAAGCGTCAATATCCCAATCGCGATGACGCAAGCCCCGATCACGGCAACGGAAATGAAAAACTCCACGTTGCTTAGCCAAATCACGATCGGCACGGACTGCGCGATCAATAGTCCACCCGAGACGATACCCGCGATGGCCCCCGGCTTATAGAGGCTGGGTTTCTCTTTCGATAACGTGGTGAACGCCGTTCCCATCGCGGCCATCAGCAGGTTGACGATGCCATAGGGAAGGCACCAAGGAAGGTAATAGGACGCGCCCGCGGCTTCGGGACGGTTTTGGAACAATGCGTAGAACATCGCGGCGAAGCTGATGATGCCCGCGATGATCAACGCCATCGAGAGGGTACGGAAAAGCCCTTCGCCCTTCTTCGGTCCTTCCTTGTCCACGTCGCGTAGGCCCATCTTCACTCCCCCTTAGGAAGCGCCTTCCACCACTTTTGTGCCTTGTGGCGCGGCTTTTGGCTTTCGTTTTCTTGGTCGAAGGCAATTAATTGCGGCAACTGCGCAGCGATCTCCTCCGAGGTGATATCCCCCAGTTCCACGGTCTTTTTCGCGGCGATTTCCTCCGCCTCGTACCGAGTCAGGCCCTTTATTTGGATGAGGTGTCCGCGAACGGGGCTTTTGGAGAAGATGTGCATCGTGCCGAACAAGGCGAAGGTCACCATCGGGCATTTGGCCATGTGGGCGATCTTAAACGAGCCGGAACGGAACTCCAATAGCTTTCCCGAATACGGGTCGCGTTGCCTCGTCCCTTCGGGGAAGACGCAATAGGAGACGCCCTCCGTCTTCATGTTATTGGCCACCTTGCGGAAGGCCTTCACGGCCTGGAAGGGATCCTCGCGGTCGAGGAACACCCCGTCGATGCATGTGATAAGCCTACCCACGACGATGATCTTGCGCGCCTCGATCTTCGACACGAAGGCGACCGGGCGTGGGGAAAGGGCGATAAGGATGAGGGCGTCCACCATCGAAAGGTGGTTGCCGATGAATAAGGTCGGTTCCTTGGCTTGGAGCAATTCGAGGTTATCGATCTTGAAGTCGATCACGAGATGACGAAGCACGAAAACGATCAGCGATCGCGCCTTGGCGTAACGGACCGACAAAGGTGTCCTATCGGGGTGTCTGGAAGTAGGCAAAATCCAGGTGAGGTATTCAAACAGGACACGCCACCCGCAGATCAGTCCGATGCGAAGGTACTTCCAGAGCTTAACCATGGGTTAAGGATATACCTTGCTAGGTCAACAAGAAAGACCAACCATCCGCGGAAAAGGGAAGAAACGTTCCTGCGAAAGCTTAGGAATGGGCTTTGCGAATGATTTTGACGTTGGGGGAAGGGACGAACACTTCTTCCAATTCCATTTGGACGTAAACGCCGATGTCCGGATCGGTCTCAAGCCGCCCCTTCACGATGGCAAACGCCCCTTCGGGGGCGGTGAAGATCGCCCCTTTCCCGGAAAAGCGCGCCCGGACGGGAATAAGATGGACGCGGAAGGTGCCCGTGGGGCCGGGAATCACTTCGTCGACCTCCACGTAGCGCGTGGCGGGATCGGGTTTTTTCCCAAGCCGCCCCGACAGAAAGACGGAACAGAGCATAAAAATCCTCCTTGTTCTTTGCGTTGGGGCAATGGCTTATTTGGGGCGATGGCGATAAAGGCGAAGCGACTAGGCCGCTTCGGTAAGAAGAAGCGTCCACGCGGGAACGCGCAGCTGCCTCTCCCCGTTATTCTCTTCCATTAAGGAAGGATCCCCGAAGAGCACGCGGCTCCCCTGGGGCAAGGGGCAAAGGTATTCCCGGGGGGAAGGGTTGATCCAAACGGAGCATCCTTTCCGCGGGCCGATGAGGTTGGGGTCGACGAAATCCATGCGCAGCACCTCATAATGGTCGGTGAAGGCGACGGAAGGTCCGATGACCCGTGGGTCGAAGATATGGAAGAAACGCAGCGATTTGCGTAACGCGATGGCCTTTTCAACGCGATGGCACATGTCGATGCGCGCATCCAAAAGTCGATAGTCGAACTGATTGAAATGGTCGCCTTTGTTGTAAGTGTTGTCCTCCCCGAACTTCGTCAAGCCGATTTCCTGGCCCATGTGGATGAAGGGGATTCCCAAACCGAACAAGACCGTCTCGGTGGCCTCCTCTACGATGCGAAGGCGGGTCTCCTCGGGAAGGTCGCCCCTTTTGGCGGCCAAATAGTCGAAGAAGGTGGCGTTATCGTGGCATTCCACATAGTTGACCGTCTGGTTGGCGGAAAGGAACTTCGCCCCGACGATGAAGTCGGTGCATGAGCCGCAGAGGACGTTTTTGCAATCGCCCAATGCGCCGCGGTCCCCCACGAACAAACGCTTCATCGATTCGCGGAAATAATCGTTGAAGAAGCCAAACTCGGGCAGCATGCGGTAGTTGCCCATGTGGCCCAGGGGCGCCTTCACCTCCCCGCCCATGTTCCATCCTTCGCCATAGACGATGAAGGACTTGTGGGCGGCGAATCCGATGCGGGCGATTTCCTTGAGCGTATCCACGTCCATGATGCCCATCAAATCGAAGCGGAATCCGTCGATGCCATATTCCTCGATCCAGTGCCTGCACGCGTCGACGATGAGCTTGCGCACCATCGGGCGCTCGGAGGCCAAATCGTCGCCACACCCGGAGGTGTTGGCCATCTGTCCGGAGGACTTATGGCGGAAATAGTAATTGGGGACGACGCGCTCGAACACCGAGTTCTCGTATTCGAACACGTGGTTATAAACCACGTCCATGACGACGCGGATGCCCTTCTTATGGAAGGCGGCGACCATGGCCTTACAATCCCGGATGCGGGAAAGCGGGTCTTGAAGGTCGGAGGCGTAGCTTCCTTCCGGGACGAAATACTGCGCCGGGTCATAACCCCAGTTATACCCCGAGGCGGGATTGCTCTCATCCACCGTCTTGAAGTCGTAGATCGGGAGCAATTGCACGTGGGTGACGCCCAAGCCACGGATATGGTCGAAGCCCGCGGGGTTGCCCCCGGCCGTCTTCCTCCCCTCCTCCACCAAACCAAGGAAGGTGCCCTTGCGCTTGATGTCGGTGTCGGGGGAGATGGTCATGTCGCGGACGTGGGTCTCGTAGATGACGGCTTGGGAATAGGATTCCATGATCGGCAGGCATTGCCGTTGGAAGTCCGTCTTCAAGCGGGAAAAGTCCACGACGACGGAGTTTTCCCCGTTAAGCATGGAGCCTTTCGCGTAGGGGTCGGTGGCTTTCTTGGTCACTTCGCCGTTGGTGACGAAGTAGCGGTATTCGGTCAGATGGTGATCGCCTGGAAGGGTTGCGCGATATACGCCTTTCTCGGTGCGCTTCATCGACACGGCCGAGAAGGCTTCGCATCCCTTCTTGCGGTATCCCAAAACCACTCGGGACGCCAAAGGGGCCCAGATGGCGAAGCGGGTTTCCTTCTTGCCGTAGGTCGCGCCAAGGTCATCGCCTTCGTAATAATACTTCTCGTCGAACCCGGGGAATCCGGTGGCCTCGCATACGTCGATCGGCACGGAGCCATATTGGGGCATGATCAGGCAATAGCTATGGCCTAGCTCCAATTCGCTTTCCAACCGGAAGTCGGCGATGGCGATGCTCGAAAGGGTGTTCAAACGCGTCGGCTTAAGCTTCTTCGTGGGAATGTGGTCCACCACCAAGGTCGGTTCGATCTTCTCCCAGGGAAGGGAGGAGAACACGACGAGTCGGATCAGGTCGGGTTGGACGAGTTTGCAGTTGAGATAGGTGTCTTTCATACGGAAGTCCTTTTCGTAAACGTATTAGGAGGTTTGGCCGCCGTTTGGGTCCTCGTGGACCAAAACCCGGCAGCCACGGGAGTTGTTGGGGGTGTCGGCGCTGGAGGCGACGATGCCTTCGCTTTGAAGTCGGGAAAGGATTTTGCCAGCGCGGGGGAAGCCGACCTCGAATTCGCGCTGGATCATCGAGATCGAGCAGAACTCGCGGGTCATGATGACGCTTTTGACGAGCTGGTATTTGTCTTCGTCGGCCATCTTCTTCAAATCGGCGGTCGAAACCGTGGGCGCCATGGGGGCATAACCGCCATCGCGGATCTCGGGCATGTCGTCCTCATGGTCTTCCAGGTCGATGAAATCCGGGTCGTAATGGGGTTTCATCTGCTTGCGGATGAAGTCGCAGACGGATTTCATCTCCATGCCGGTGGTCAGGCAGCCTTGGGCGCGGACGAAGTCGCGCCTGGAAAGCTGCTGGCAGTCGATGAGCATGTCGCCATAGCCATAAAGGTCCTCGGCGCCGCCTTGGTTCAAGATGGTGATGGAGTCGGTGGGCGAAGCCATGGTGAGGGCCACGCGGCAAAGCAGGTTGGCCTTGACGGTGCCGGTGATGACCTTGGTGTCGGGGCGTTGCGTGGCCACGATCAGGTGGATGCCGCACGCACGGGCCTTCTGCGCGATGCGGAGCACGTATTCGGAGATCTCCTTGCACTCGCCGACAAGGTCGGAGAACTCGTCGACCAACACGACGATATAGGGCATGCGCTTCTTTCCTTGGGGCAAGGCGTAGATGGAGTTGTACTCGCCGATGTCACGCACGCCGACCTCGGAGAAGCGGTCGTAGCGCGCATCCATCAAATCGCACATCTTCTTCAGGGCGTTTTTGGCGGGCTTGGCCTCCTTGATGACGGGGCAAAGCAAATGCGGCAAGTCCTTATACGGGGCCATCTCGACGCCGCGTTTGGGGTCGATCAGCATGAGTTTCAGATTCTCGGGGCGGTTGCGCATCACCAACGAAAGCAAGATGCCGTGGGCGAAAATGGATTTGCCAGAGCCCGAAGTGCCACCCACGAGCATGTGGGGGAACTTGGAAAGGTCGGCTTCCTTAAGCTGGCCGGAGATATCGATGCCAAAGGGAATGTGAAGGTCGGCGGTCTCCTTGCGCGGGGGAAGGGCGGTGAACACTTCCTTGAAGGGGACGGTGCGACGGTTTTCGTTGGGCACTTCCAGGGCGCTGCAAGCCATGCCCAAAACGCGCTCGACGAAGCGGACGGAGATGCCACCCAGTTTGACGCCGAGGTCTTGGATGTAACGTCCGATGACCGCGACCGAGACGCCAGGGTCGGCCACGATGGAATACCGGGTGATCGAAGGCCCCACCAAGAATTCGCTGACGTGCGCCCCGACGCCGAATTCGGCGAAGATCTGGTCGATTTGGGCGGCCTTTTGCTGGCACTCCTGCTGGATCGCTTCCATGTCTTGGTTGTTTTCCATTTCCGTCAATAAGGAGGCGGAAGGGAAGACATAGGGAGGCAAGGGGCCTTCCACGTCGTCATCGGCAACCGGCGCAGGCTCGGGTTCGGGTTCGGGCTCGGGCTCGGGCTCTGGGGCGAAGGTTTCGGGCGTGAGGATGACCGTGGGGTCGGGCGCCAAGACGATGGGCTCGTTGCTTGGGGGAGCGTATTCCTCCTCTTCTTCCTCGTCGAAGGGCTCGGGTTCGGGCTCCGGTTCGGGTTCGGGTTCGGGCTGTGGGAAAGCGGGAATCGGCGTGGGCGCGGGAATCGGCGTGGGCATGGGCGCGGGAGCAGGTTGCGAATCGGAGGCCATGCCACTAGGCACGAAGGTAACCTCGTCGAGCTCCTTCTTGGGTTCGGGGATCGGCGCGGCTTGGGCGGGGCTGCCCGAAGGCACGAAGAACGCTTCCTGTAATCCGCTGGTGCGCACCGGGCCGGAGGCGAAGAAACTCGGGTTGGGCGTGGGGATCTCCACCGGCGCCGTCGGGGAATGGATGGGGTTGGGATCGCCTTTGATTTCCTCATTGGCGACCTTGGCGGAACTCATGCGCAGCGTCTTGCGGCTAGGCAACGTGCTCCCTCCGGCGCGGGCGAAGCCACCCATCGCGGTGAAACTTGGCACGGGTGGTTCCTCCTCGTCCTCCTCTTTCGGGAAGTTCAGGGAGGGAGGGGGCGTGAGGTCGACTTGGAAGGAAGGGATCGGGGCCTTGTCGTCGCTGGACTCGATCACGAAGTCGTTATCGCGGTATAAGGCGCGGTTTTCCTTTTCCTGCATCCGTTTGGCGCTGGCGACGGCGGCCCCGGCCCGGATGGAGGAGAATAGCGCCTTCAAAAGGGGCCAGAACAAAAGGACCAACCCCAACAAAAGCACGGAAATCGAGACGATGTAGTTCAAAAACGCCCCGACGCCGTCATGGATGGAATGAAGGATGAGGCTGCCAAGGTAACCCCCACTGATGGAAGGGGCGAAATACAAAGCGGCGCCGCTACCGGCATAGGCTTCCGATAACGCCCCGAAGTAGGTGGCGGGGTCTTGGCTGCCGGCTCCTAGGATCTGCCCTAAAAGCAGCCAAAGGCCGATGATGGACAAGGACAAGCCGAAATAGACGCGGATCGGATACACCTTCCAGACGCGGTTGAGGGTGAGGTGTAAGCCCACCTCCAAAAGCAAGGCGCCCACCAAAAGGTACCCTAACGTCCCAAAGAGGAACTCGATGGGGAAGGACAGGTAACGTAGCCGCGTCAGCGGGCAAAGCAAAAGCAGTGCCGAAAACAAAGCCACGTTCACGCCTAAGGCGGAGAGAACGGTGCTTCGTTGGAATGGTTTCGGGGTACGTGCGCTCATGGGGGTTTGAAAATGGGTTCGGATTCAGGGGGAGGAAGGGAGAGGGACTCAATCCACTTCGGTGAACAGGGGGAGGACCATCGGTTCCTTCCCGGTGACGCGGCGGATCATGCGGCCCACCTTCTCGTAGGCGTTTTGCTTGATCTCGTCGAGGTTATATAACGGGGATTGCAGGAATTCCTCCGCGGTGGCAAGGGCGATTTTGGAGCATTCGCGCTGCAACGTCTCGGCGTCGCGGGCTACGAGCAATCCGCGCATCTGCGTCTCCGGCCCGGCGACCACTTGGGCGCGGGAACGGGAGATGGTCATCGCGATGATGACGACGCCCTCGGCCAACTTCTGACGGTCGGAGAGGACGTTCTGGCTGATGTCCCCTACCCCGTCGCCGTCGATCATTAAGTCGCCATGGGGGATCTTCTCGTCGAACACCCTGCCGCCTTTTTCGTCGATCAGGATGGAGATGCCGTTTTCGACGACGAAGACGTTTTGGTGACTCAGGTTGATGCCCATGGTGAGGGCGGACATCGCGTTGCGGAGCAAGGATTTGTAGAAGCCCTTGATGGGGATGTAGTACTTGGGTTTGAAGATGGAGGCCATCATGCGCAGATCCTCCTCGGAGGCATGCATGCGCAGGAAGTTCTTCTTCGGGACGATGGTGACATCGGCCTGGGTGCGGAACAATTCATCGGCGGCGTCGACGAACTCGATTTCGGTGTTGTCGTCGGAAGGCGAGGCGATGATGAAGGAATCCGTCGGTTTGATCTTGATCCGCTTGTCCTCGTTTTGGCCCGAGGCCAGCAAGGCGATCTTGCGGAAGAGCTTCGCCCCGAACCCGGTCATCAGGATGACGAGGTCGGAGTCGCGTTGGCGGATGATGTCGTCGGCGTGGACGAAGGAGTCCCGGGGGATCAAAACCGATCCGCACTCCTGCATCGTTTGCAGGGTATCCAACGTCGCCGCGTCATAGCAGGCGATCTTGCGTTTCTCGGCCAAGGCGAGGCGGATGACCTCGGTGATGTTGTACAGATTGGCGGAGAACACCGAGACGAAGATGCGCCCGGTGGCGTTTTTGAAGATGCCCTGGATATGGGGCGTGAGCTTATATAGCGGGGCGGTGTAGCCCGGACGCTCGGCGTAGACGGATTCGGGGAGCAAGGCCAACGTGGGCTTCTCGGCCAATCGCGCGATGGCGTTCATGTCGCTGAGGAAGCTCGGGTCGGCCGCGTTTTCGACGACGAAGTCCCCGGTGATGACGATTTGGCCTAGGCTTGTCTCAATCGCCATGCCGGAAGAGTCGGCGATGTTATGGGCGGTATGGAAGAAGGTGATGTTCCGCCCCGCGACCTTGAAGGTGGAGGAAGGCTCCACCACGACCGTTTGGTACATCTTGGGGTCTTTCTTCACGTGGCGGGTGAAGAGGGAGAGCATGGCGAGGGTGACCTTCGAGCCGTAGATCGGCGCGGGGGCTTGCTCGTATATGTAGGCCAAGGCGCCGGTTTCGTCGTCATGGCCATGGAGGAGGAAATAGGCCCGGAGGCGGGATTTGTTCTCCACCAGGTAATCGAAGCGTGGGATGACATAGTCGACGCCCGGCATCGTCTTGTCGGGCTCCATGATGCCGGCTTCCACGACGAAAATGTCGTCGTTGATCTCCACGACCAGGCAGTTCTTGCCTTCTTCGTCTAGGCCGCCTAATGCGCAAATGCGAATCTTGTCGTTCATCGTCTCGTCCTCGTCAATATAGATCCAGCGTCAGTATCGGGTCATCGTCGTCGAGCTTACGCACTTCGAGATGGTATCCATCCATCAGGGCATAGCTCGCGGGGTACCCCGTCTTGGGGAAGGCGATGGAGCCCGGGTTGACGTAGACGACCCCATCCGACTTCTTAAGCATCGGCACATGGGTATGGCCATACATCAAGACGTCGCCGCGCTCGACCTCCAGCAGGTCGGAGGTGAGCAAGTCGCCATGGATCAAGTCGCAACGGAACCCGTTGAGGTAGATGACCTGGGAATCCTCGATGCGGAAGCGCAGCAAAGATTCGTCGACCCGGGAATCGCAGTTGCCCCGCACGCCGATGGTGATCGGGGCGAACCGGTTGAGGATCGTGGCGGTCCCCATCGGGTCGTAGTCGTTGGGCACGCCGTTGCGCGGCCCGTTGTAAAGGTAGTCGCCCAAAAGGATGATCCGCTCGGGTTTCAGGTTGGTGACCACCGCCTCAAGCCGTTTGGTGGCGAGGAGTCGGCCATGGATGTCGCTGGCGATCAAAATACGCAAAAATCTACCTCTAATGGAATTGTAATCGAACTTAGTTCGTTACAAAAGGGGAAACGATAGCGATTTGCCCTTAATGGGCAGCGGTTTTGGGATCAAGACGCCTTAGCGAGCAAGGAAAGCTGCATGGAATCGCCTTGCATTTCCGAGATTCCCAACGTGATCGTCACGGGTTTCAGAACGAGGACGTTGCTCTCTTCCCCCTTGCCGGCGAATAACTCTGGATACCCCGCGAAAACCGGCATTTGGGCAAAACCCAGGCAATTATTCCACGAGAAGTCGAAGGTCAGTTTGAACTCGGCCCCTTCGTCCAGGTAAAGGACGATGGAATACGCCCCGGTTACCTCGTCTTGCAATAGCTCATAGCTGGTCTCCTTCAGGTCCCAGTTGCTGAAGCTACCCGTGAGGAATGCGCGCTCGAAATGGACGCGCTGGACCGTGGCGACGAAGGGTTGCTCCTCTTCCCCGCCGCCACCTTCCTGCGGGTCGGTGACCAGAATCCTCGGCGTCTTCCCGTCCAGAAGCAGTTTTACCTTGAGCTCGCAATCATCGAGGACCAGGATCGTGTCTTTCTTGCCCTCCGCAACCTTGGAACAGGAATCGGCGGAAAGGGAGGAGTAACCGAAGCGGTACTGGCGTTGCCCGCCCCCGATGATATAGAACGTTTGGTGGCTCCCGAAGGACAGGATGACGTTGGGGTTCCCATCCATGTCGTTTTCCATGGGGAATTCCATGTCGCCAACGCAAACCAACAACGGTTGATAGTCGATTACCTCCGGCGTATCGGAGGTTTTCGCATACGAAACGACGAGGGAATACTCATCCCGCTGGATGCGGATTTCGTAATGGTCAAGGTCCACGTCCCGACGGAAAACGTCGGCGGAAGATTCCTTCGTCCCGGCCCACCCCATGAAGTCGAGGTCCGCCTTGAATTGCCCCACGTCTTTCTCGGCCACGCCGAAATAATGGAACGCATTCGGGTCGCCGGAGGACGGGTGGCGGAAGATGAACCCCTCCCGCATCAAGACGTCTTGGTCCAATTCGGCGAAGATGGCCTTGTCCTGATCCGAATAGGCGACCTTGTACTCCTGCGGCGCATAACGGATGAATAGATTCAACGATTCGGAACTCTCTTCGCCCGAAAGGGTGAACACCTTGTCCCCCGCCTTAAGGAGGTAATTGATGCCTTTGGCATAAGGGATGAATCCGGAGGCTTCTAACGTCTCCAGGTACGTGGCGATTTCCTGTTCGTTGACACCTTTGACGTAAAGGTCGAAGCCCTCTTTGACGTCCTCGCTTTGGGCAAGGGCGTTCGGGGATTCGGCGACGAAAACGGGCAAGATGCCCTCTAGGCCGTAACGCTGGATCAATTCGGTGGGCCAGCCTTCCAGCTCCCGTTCCGCCTCGCCCCAGGCAAGAAGGAATTCGGCGTGGTCCAAAGTGACGCCGTCGCGAACCAAATCCAGCCCCAAAAGCATGTAGTTGGCCTGATAAAGCGCGCCGGTTTGGACGATATTGTCGGTCTTAGAAACGTCGACGCTGATGCGGCTATCGTCGACGAAGAAATTGGCGATGAAGGACAAATCCGAGGCCTGTGCCTTACGGATATACGCCCCATCGCCGTCGAGCAAATCGACGGTCGGGATGCACGGGGATTGGTCGAAATAGACGTCCATGTCGTCGATGAGATCGGCAAAGGTCGCCTCAAAGTCCCCCAAAATGGCCACGTCGGTATAACCGATCGGGCCACCGGTCACGGCGTTGGTGACGTGAAGCTTGCTCGGCTGTTGCTGCGGGGCCTGCCCATGTTCGTAGATGTGGGCGGCGCAGATGGCCAAGGAGGCGACGATGTCCACGCCATAGGTGCGGCAGAAGCCGTTATAGATGTCCACGACCTTCGCGTTCTCCGTCTTGTTCCGAGCGAAGAATGCGTCGGCGGGGATATCCGTCGCGTTGCCCCCGAGCTGATCGACGATGGTTTCGGCCAAGGCTTTCCGCTTCGCGTTATCGCTGGGATCGTCGCTTTTTATTCCGGTGCGGGTCGTCTTGTATTGCT
>JAILIV010000011.1 GCA_024695105.1 Bacilli bacterium | reverse complement strand
CCAGCGTTGCTTCCCGCATACGCTTTCATTGGGTACCTCGTGGTGTTTGCCGCGATTATGATCGCGATCATTCCCTGCGCGGTTTACCTGAACAACAACTTCGCCAAGAAGATCGCGGCGATGGAAGAGGCCTGATCCTCGCCCATTAAGAGGGTTTTAGGCCCAGCATTAGGCTCATAGAAAAAACGGCCCGCTTCCTAATGTGGACCGTTTTGTTTTAGGTGGGGGTGGTTATTAGAAACCGCGGGTGCAGGTGACGATTGAAACCTTCATGACGGATTCGCCGTGGAACTTTTGGCCCCACATGAGGTCGGAGCCAAAGTCTTGGGCTTCGTCGATGGTGTCGAATTCGCGGACGCCGGTTTCACACCTTTTTTCTAACCGTGGCGGGCAGGCGTAGTAATAGCCCCAATCGCCATCGCTAAGAGTGATTTTAAGCGCGTAGAATTTTTCCATTGGTTGTTCTCCTTATGGAGATTTTACCCTAGACGAGGATAGGTGAACACGCCCGGATAAGAAGCGGCGGGGGTACCGTCGGTTTTGCCATAGTTCACCGCGTGCATATGGAATTGCTGTACGTAGAAGTTTTGCCCGGTGAACTCGTCAGAATCAAAGAAGCTCTCGGTGCTCACGTGAATGTTGTTCACGTAGATATCCAAACGGATCTCGTCTTTGCTGCCTCCGTCTTTTTCAATGTGGAAATCGTATTTCAGGTACCAATAGGGGAGGGTGTAGGCTTCGTAGGCTTGGCGGAGGGTGCGTTCAGTGCCATCCAAGACATTCGTGGTGTCGGGATCGGCAAATTGCCAGCCATCCGTCCCATAGTCTTTGTATTGGGTGAAGAACCGGCCCGCATAGGAATAGTTGCCGTAAAGGTCTTTGTGGACTCTGTCTGGGTTGTCTTTCCCTAGTGGCTCATAGTTGTCGTTGCCAATGTAGAACATGCCCCAGTTGTAGGTTTCAGTGTCGCCTTCCGCGCAGATTTTTGGCCAGACGGAGTAGTGGAAATAGTTATCCTCGGCGTTCTCATAGTAGTTCACCGCTTGCGAGATGTTGCCAAGAATCGTGAAGTTCAAGGAGAATTCATTGCCTAAAACGGCGGAGTTATCGAAGCGCTTGCCGCTCCAGCGGTACCACGTGTTGTCGTTCGTGCCGGTTTTGCCAGTGGAGTAGTTGTTCGTGGTCGCGGTGGGCTTATTGGCCATCTCGATGTAGTTGTCATGGAGCGTGAAGGATTTCGGGGCACTTCGGGCGTTGCCTAAGGTAGAGGCCTTGTTAAAAACGAGGGTGCCATCGACGCTGCCGTCACATTCCAAATCCACGACGATGTCATCGATGTCCACACCGGTGGTCGCATCATCGGTGTAAAGGACGAAATAGGCGTCGCTAGAACCGGCCAGGATCGCTTCGCCGGAGATGGCTTGGTGGGACTTATCGAAGGACATGTCCTGCATCAAATAGGGGGTGAAGGAATAGTAGAGGTTGGCGCCGGAGAAAGTGACCGTCAGCGAGTTGAAGCCATTGATCGCGGCGCGGTTATACACCATGCCGACGTAGTCGTAGACGCCGTTATAGTTCTTCTTCTTGATGTTGCCAAGCTTCCCTTCCACGGGCGAATAGCCCAGGAAATCGAACTCGTTTCCTTTATCTTCCGCGGAATGGTAGAAGCCATGGTCCTGCTCGGTTAAGACGGTATCCGCGTTTAGGGTGAGCTTATGTTCCAAGCCGGCCTTGGCGAGGTATTGGTCGAATGTGCCGTGGGACAAGACGACGGCGGTCAGGGCAAGCGCCGAGATGGCGGCGGTGCCAGAGAGGATCCATAGTTGCTTCCGTTTCATGGGGTTTCTCCTTAAGGGTCGCCCTATTATTCCGTGCGTATGCCCTTTGGGCAACATGGAATCGTGACGGTTGGGGAAAAATGCGCAAAAAAACGTTTCTTTCGTTTTCGGAAGGGTGCGCTTTCGTGTTTAGTAAAGCGCTTTCTTGGGGATAAAACCCAAGGAACCATGGACGTTAATCGCACACGCCTTATAATGCGTGCACATGGAGTGGGTTCGTCTGTTCATCATCCGCTACTTCGTATTGCTGTGCATCAGCGTCGTTTTGCTCACGACCTCGATCCAGCGGAGGAAGCAACATTCCAAGATGAGCCTTTGCATCGTCTTGATCGCTTCGGTGACTTTGCTTTTGGCCGTATGCAACATCCTGGAGGAATATGGCAAGACGATTGCCAACATCCCGCTAACGACGGCATTTGCCTTTTTGGGCTACGTGCTACGCCCTGCTTGCATTTACTTGTTCATCCTGATGACTCTCAACGCCAAGAACAAGATGACCTATCTCTATTTGGCCATCCCGCTATTCCTAAACATCACGGTCTACATGCTCGCTTTCATCCCCGCGACGAAGGAATGGGTGTTCTATTTCCACGGCGATGCGGTCGATGGCATTGCCTTTGGCGGCGGCCCGCTACGCTTTTGCGCCCACCTCATCGGCGCAGGCTACCTCGTTTTCTCGGTCTGCACCGCCGCCAGTCAGCTTCGTTCCAAGCACATCTCCGGTTTCATGGCGACGTCTTTCTGTGTCTTGTTTGTCGTGTTGGCGGTGGTCATTGAGACGTTCTTCAACGAAAACGGCGACGTGTTCTTGCTCAACTCCACCATCGCCGTCAGCACCCTGACTTATTACCTGCATCTATATACGGAGCGTTCCCAGATCGACACGTTGACGCGTCTATTGAACCGCACCACCTATTACCGCGACCTCCCGAAGCTTCAAAAATCCGCGACAGGTGTCATTCTTTTTGACTTAAATGGCCTGAAGCACATCAATGATAACTTTGGCCATTTGGAGGGTGATAAAGCGTTGTCCACCGTGGCGGGGTTGATCCTTTCTTCCGCGAAAAAGGACATGTATGGCTACCGCATGGGTGGCGACGAGTTCCTGCTCATCGCGCTTAAGTCCAACGAAACGCAGATCCAAGACACCATCGTGAATTTTAAGATCGCCTTGGCGAAGACCGAGTATTTCTGCTCGGTGGGTTATTGCTACCGCGCCGACCGCCCGTTGACTATCGATGAGATGCTCAAAGCAGCCGAGAAGCAAATGTATACGGAGAAGGATTCCTTCTACCGAAACTCCCCCTTCGAGCGGCGGAAGGCCTAAGAAACCATAGCGTCCCGCAAGGGACGTTTTTTGTCGACGCAAAAGGATTCGGCGTATTCGTTCTCACCATTTCCTAAAGGAAAGGGATAAAAATAGGTGAAATGAAAAGAAAGCGCTTCCTTTTCTGAAAACATTGTTTTGTTTTCCTTGCAACGCGCGCGAGGAGGAGTAAGGTACACACAGGAGGTTTTTCTAGGGATTATGAAAAATGCAAAATTGATTCGCCTCATCACCATCTTGGCCGGGGCTGGACTGTTGTTGGTCGCCTTCTTCCTCTTCGCCGCCGATTTCATCGGTGAGAAAGCGGAAGGTTTGGGCATTACCGTCAACGTTCACTACACCGGGTACCAGTTGGCCTTCGGCTCCGACTACAACGACCTCGTCGGCGGGATCCTGGTGAACTGGATCTTCCAGCTCCTCTTGCTCCTTGGCGCCTGCTTCATCGTTGTGTTCGACCTCTTCGGCGCGTTGAAGCTCAAGTTCCTCGACAACAAGATCATCCGCTTCTGCATCGCCGGCGGCGTCTTGGTCTTGGCCCTCGTCTGCGGTATCTTGTCCTTCGCGAGCCTTGGCCTTGCCAACTCCACCCTGTTGCTCGCCCCTGGCGCGGTGTTCAATGGCATCTTCGCCATCTTGGGCGGTGCGTCCTTGGCCTGTGGCGTCGTCCTTCCCGCTTTAAGCAAATAAGGGCGTTTGGACCGAAAAGAATCGCCGAGGGGAGACCTTCGGCTTTTCTTTCGCCTGAATAAATGAAAATATATTCATATAAATATTGATTCATATATAAAAGGGGTCTATAGTGGCTTCGGAGGAAATCCGTATGATCGATGAACTCACCTTAGCGAAAATGGCCGACATGTTGTCCATTGCCTCAGACCAAACTCGTTTGAAGATCTTGCTATGCCTTTTGGGCGAAGACTATCGCTTAGGAGGCAAGCATCGCTGCGCTTTGGAGGGGGAGATGCCCCAGATAAGCAAAAGCGTCAGCGAGATCATCGCCTTCGTCGGCGCGAGCCAATCCCTCGTCTCCCATCAATTGCGGATTCTAAAAGACGCCAAGCTCATCTCCAGCAAGAAGGAGGGGAGGAACGTCTATTACTCTTTGTCCGACGCCCACGTCATCGAATTGGTTGAGGTGGTGTTGGAGCACGTTTTGGAGGAATGACCCCATGATGGAAGTCTCTTACCGCATCACGGGTTTAGACTGCGCCGCATGCGCGGATAAGGTCGAACGCCATTTGAACTTAGATCCCCGCATCGAGTATGCGCGGCTAGATAACGTCAACGGCGTCTTATGCCTCACTTTTAAGGAGGATGAGCTATCCAAGGCCGCTTTACTTGCCCTCATCGCTGAGGTGGAGGATGACGACATCCATCTTTTGAAGATGGACGAGGGGGAAGAAGGCTTCTTTGGCAAAGAACAGCGTTTGCTGCTTGCCCGCATCCTGATCGCCATCGCCGCATTCTTTACCTGCGGATTCTTCTTCCACGCGCATTATTGGGTACGCTTCGCCATCTACTTGGCAACCTATGTATTGATTGCTTATGACCTTGCGATCCAGGTCGTCAAAAACATCATCAAAAAGCAAAACCCTCTGGATGAGTATTTGTTGATTTTGGTGGCTTCCGCAGGGGCGTTTGTGCTCGCCAGTTTGAAATATGCGAAGTATGGAAGCGCGACTGCGATTGGTAACGACGTCTTCATCTTTGAGGAGCATTACGAAGCGATTTTGGTGTGCCTTTTATGGCAAATTGGCGAACTATTGCAGGATTTCGCGGTCAAAAAGAGCCGTAATGCCGTGCTTAATGCCGTCAAAAGCCAAGTAGGGGATTGCCTGGTTTTGAAAGATGGAACGCCCACGCGTATTTCTGTGAAGAAAGTCGTTCCTGGGGATATCGTCGTCTTAGGCAAAGCAGAGGCGGTGCCGGTGGACGGCAAGATCGTTTCCGGTTCTGCGCATTTCGACACTTCTTCCCTTACCGGGGAAAGCCTGCCGGTGTATTTATCCGCGGGCCAAGAGGTTTGCGGAGGGTATCTCCTCACGGATGGGGAAGTGCAGATGGAGGCCAGCAAAGATTATGACTCCTCTTCCAGCGCGAAGATTCTGGAGATGGTGTCCTCCTCCCTCCGCCACAAAGGCAAAGTGGACCGAATCATCACGCGTTTTGCCCGCGTATATACGCCTGTTATCTTTGGCGTCGCCGTGCTTTACATCGTCTTGGCGGGGCTACTATGGACGAGTTGGGAAGGCGCGGTGTTCACCGGGCTGGAGATGCTGGTCATCTCCTGCCCTTGTGCCTTGGTCATCTCCGTGCCACTGGCGTATTTCGCCTCGGTGGGACTTGCCAGCAAAAACGGCATCATCGTCAAAAACGCGGTTTCCCTAGATACGTTATACGAGACACGTCTTCTCATTTCGGATAAGACGGGCACCCTTTCTAGCGGCGTCTTCTCCGTCTGTGAGGAAGAGGTGGTGGATGCTTCAAAGAAAGAAGAGTTCGCGAATGCCTTGCTTAGTTTGGAATCGCGTCAGCAACATCCTATCGCCGCTTCGATACGTGCCCATTACGAAGGGCGCCTCGCCTTACCTGTGGAAGGGTTTGACGCCTATCCTGGCGAAGGGGTGCGTGGCAAGGTGGACGGAAAGCTTTATTACGCCGGGAACGAGAAGCTATTGGAACGCCTTGGCTTTGAGGCAGTGACCCAAAATAGTGAAGGCGTGAATGTGTTTTTATGCGACGAAGATGGCATCCTTGGCTATCTAACGTTGGCCGATGGGCCGAAGGAACAAGCCAAAGCCACCGTGCAAGGCTTGGCGGAAAAAGGCATCGAGACGATGGTCTTAAGCGGGGATAAGCCAAGCCGCGTCGCCGCGTTTGCGCAGCAGATCGGGGTCACTTCCTATAAGGGAGGCCTATTGCCCGAGGACAAACTTGCGGTTTTGGAGGAAAAGAAAGGCGAGGGGAACGGTTCCATTGCCTTCTTGGGTGATGGGGTGAATGACGCCCCCGCGTTAGCCCGGGCCGACGTGGGTATCGCCATGGGCGCCTCGGGAAGTGCGCTTGCCTGCGAAGAGGCCGACGTCATCTTGCTTCGGGATGATCCCTCCATGGTATTAAAAACGTTACGTGTATCGAAAATCTGCCGGATCACGGCGGTGACGAACATTATCTTCGCCTTAACCGCGAAGCTTGCGGTCATGATGCTTGCGATTGTCTTAGGCGAAAGGATGCCGATGGAAATCGCCGTGCTTGCGGACACCGGCGTGTCGGTGCTTGCGACGCTTCATTCCTTGCTCATATTGTCGCGCAAGGTATAGGGACTATTCCGAATAGGATTCCAAAACGGCGGGGAATTCCTCCAGTGGGAAGCCCGCATCCAAATCAAAGCCAAAGGGCTTGAATTCGCCCGAGATCACCTCGTCCATCATGTCGGCGAGGTTTTCTTCATAAAGGGATTCGATGTCGCCTTGCTTGCCGTGGTACATCAAAAAGGGCATCAGGCGAAATCCCTTAAGGGAAGAATATTCGTATTGGGCTTCTAGCCAGGGGAAGGAATCGAATAGTTCCTCCTTGGTGGATTTCAAATCCAAAAACAAAAGGACGAGGTCTCCATCTTTGGGATCTTCTTCTAGGAGTTGGTAGGGGTATCCCTTTTGGGAGAGCGCCCGTAGCACGGGAAGGGAGGATTCTTTCAACCGAGGGGCGATAGCGAGCAATAACGGATTCATAGGCACATGGTAACGGAGTTATCGGGGGAAGGGTAGAAAAATAACCAGGAGTGGCATAGACTTTGCCTACGCGCCTTTAGCTCAATTGGATAGAGCATCAGCCTTCGAAGCTGGGTGTTGCAGGTTCGAGTCCTGTAGGGCGCGCCAAAAAAAGAAACACCTTTTGGGAAATAATATAGAAAAAACGGGCGTTATCGGGTTAAACTGGACCCTTTCTTTTTTAGTTGCCTTCATCTTGCGGACAACTGAATTGGGTGGGCGCCTCTTTTATTCGGACAGGCTGAAGTCTTGATCGTATTGCACAAAGACCATATAGCCTTCGTTTTTCTTTTCGGTTTCCGCTTTGATCTCTTGGATGGTCTCTTCGGGCTTTCTGTCGTCAAAGGACACGACCAAGTCATAGCTGATGGATTTGGCGCTTTCGTCCACGTAGAAACCGTGGATCTGCAAGACGGTTGGATGTTCCTTGATGATGTCGAGGATGCCTTTGAGCTTTTCCTTGTCCGCTTCATTGGAGGGGTTTTCTGCGTAGATTCCGATGGTCATGATGGTATTAAACTTCGTATACATCAACGCGGATATATTGCGCTCGATCACGTGGATTTCATTCGCTGTTAGATTCGCATCCACCCCAATGTGGACGGAGCCGATGTTCTTGTTGTGGCCATAGCTATTCATAATCAAGTCATAGCAGCCACGGACCCCATCTACTTTGCAGATCTCTTCTTTGACCTGCAACACGTATTCACGCTCGAAGCGGTCGCCGATCATGGACGAGAGGGATTCTTTTAAAACACCGAATCCGCCTTTGAGGATGAATAAGCCAATCGCGATGCCGATGTAGCCTTCGACGTAGACGTTCGCGAACTTGGCCACGAGCATGCCAATCAAGGTGCCTGTGGAAAGGATGGAGTCGAACAAGGCATCCATCCCCGAGGCCTTTAGGGCGTCGCTGTCGATCTTCTTGCCCTTGAGACGGAAGTAGATGCCGATGCCCACCTTCACCGCGATGGCCACGGCGATGATAATGATGGAATAGGTCTCAAAAGAAGGCATCGAACCGTTTTGAAAATGGTCGATGATGGACTGGATGGATTCATAGATCGCCATGCCACCGGCGAAAAGGATGAGCACCCCGATGATGGTGGAGGTCAGATACTCGATGCGCCCATACCCATAGGGATGCTTCTTGTCTGGCCTTTTGCCCGATAGCTTAGTCCCAACGATGGTGATGATGCTCGACAAGGCGTCGGTGAAATTGTTCACCGCGTCCATGATGATGGAGACCGATCCCGCCAGAATGCCCACGAACGCCTTGAAGGCGACCAGCAATACGTTCCCGATGATGCCAATAAAACTGGTTTTGATGATTTCCTTTTCTCTGTTCGGGGTGTCCATGGTTTTTTCTCCGGTGGTGAAGCGCTTATAGAATGATACATCATCGCCCTAAATTCGCTAATTGGGTCTTTGGGCGAGGGCGTGGGCGTTTGTGAAGCGAATGCCTGAAATGCTATGATGGTTCCGAAGAAAAACAAAACGGGCCCAAAAGCAAATGAATGGGCATCGTGGTGCCATCATCTCAAACGGTTTTTGGATGGTGGCATGAAGCAAAGCGTTGAGGAAGGGGCGGCATTACCATGAACGTTGACCACATTTCATTCCATCATGAGACCTATCGGTACATTGGCGAAGAATATAGCACTTGCGTCTGGATTGACCTCAAAGACGACAAAGATATCGACGGAGTGCTGTTGTCCACGGTCAAACTTCTGCTGGAAAACGGGATCCGCAACGCAGGCGAAAATGTCCGCTTTCAGATTTCAACGGTTTTACGCAATCCGAACGACGCAGGGCTGTCCGTGGATCTGAAGGATCATCCCCGAGGTTTCGACGCGGCTCCGCTGCTTAAAAAAGGATGCGGCTGGGTGAAAGAAGGCAAGTTCCATTTTTCCGAGAAGCTGAAGCCCTATGGGGAATGCTATGGCTCAGCCAAAGACGAGATCGTGAATCTGATGGAAGAGATCATAGGCATCATCGATGGCGGTCGGTACTTTCAATATAGCCAATTCGTCGACGGGATGAAGTGAGGGCAGCCATCGACTAGCTTCTTCCAGGGCTTCGCCGCCGCGGAAGAGTTGAAATGGTTTAAATCCCCTTGATTAAGTTAGCGAAGCCCTAGCGGAATAAAACCAATCCTATCGGCAAGGTGACGCTTTATGGGCGTGACGAAAATAGGAGAATGCGCTTGGCGAAACGCACTGGGCTTGAGGCCGTATGCTATCGCGCAAAAGCCGAGGATTGGATTAAAATGTAGTCCTGTAAAAAGAGCGCTTAACGTCTCGTCGGTTCGTTTTTGGCTCCAAGTAAAGTCAATGGCGATGCGGAGCGAGACGCTCAGACAAGGGCTCATTTGATGGTTTATGGGAAAAATGGACGGATTCCACAGAGACAATAACGTGCTGATCAAATACGAATCAGATGACCCGATCGTGGAGATACCGGAAGGGATCACGGATATTGCCCCGGATTGCTTTTATATGGTTGGGCTCCACAAGGTCGTTTTCCCCAAGACGTTAAAAGCCATCCACGAATACGCGTTTCACTGTTGTGGCGCCGACGGCCTGTCCTTTCATTACGCCGGGACCAAATCAGAGTGGCTCCGAATCGAAAAACATGCGTACTGGAACCACAAGACGCTTACGGATTACCGTATCCACTGCATTGACGGGGATTTAACGGAAGAAGTCTTCATCCATGAGGGATGTCTATTCGATTACCAAGGCCCGGGAATAAACGTCTTTGTTCCCAAAAGCGTCAAAAGAATCGATTTGATAACCGACGACTACTATTGGGATCAGATCACGTTCGAAGGGACGAAAAAGCAGTGGCAGGCCATCAAAAAGAAGAAAGACGCATTCGAATTCACGATGATTCACTGCGCCGATGGCGACATCGTTTCGGAATAGGGGTGTTCCTTATCGGGCACATTATTCGATAGGCTGGTTCTGACGGTGTCGACGAAGCCCAAGCTGGGATTGACGTTTCGGTAGACGAATCGTTCAAGGAGATAAACAAAAACATCTGACATGGACTATTTGGGAAGGATTTCGCCACAAGCAATTGCCCAAGCCCAAGAAACGATCGAATGCATATCGAAGGTTTTGATGGCTCCAGACATCGCCCGATCTTGGTCGGATTCGCTTCGAGAAGGATCGAAAGCCCTTCGTTTATGCCCAATGGGTTTCCTATCGCGATACCGGAGCACTGGTGATACAAAGGGTATCGGAAAATGCCGGTTCGAAGCCCCCTTGTTTCTTACTATGTGGACGAACAGAATAAAACGGTTTGGGTCACTGCGGTGGTCTTCATTCGCCACGATCAGCGGAGCGCATTGAAAAAGATGCTTTAGGGCTGGCGTAGTTTTAGAGATACGTTGTTATCGTTGATTAACCGACGCTTCGGAAGGCAAGATTAGGCCATGGTCACTTTATTGCGTCGCCTATTCGTCAAAGATTACCAAAACGTATCGGACGTGAACGTGCGTTCCGCCCACGGCGTCTTGGCCGCGTGGTGGGGCATAATCACCAACACGCTTTTGGCGGGCGGCAAACTCGCCGCGGCGATTATTCTCGCCTCTTCTTCCGGGGGCGCCTTATCCATCGCCTTGATCGCCGATGCGGTGAACAACCTTTCCGACATCGCTTCTAGCGTGGTTACCTTGGTAGGTTTCTCTTTGGCCAAGAAGCCCGCGGATGCGGGGCACCCCTTCGGCCATCGGCGCATTGAATACGTGGCGGGACTCGTGGTGGCGGTCTTAGTGGTCGCGGCCGCGATGGAACTGTTCGGCCAATCCCTAAGCCACGCCTTCTCGGGGCAAGAGGTCATTTACGACGCCGCCACCTTGGTCGTCATGGGGATCGCCGTCGCGGGAAAGTTGCTCCAAGGCTACGTCAACATCGGGATCTCCAAAGCCATATCTTCCGTTGCCTTAAAGGCCACCGCGGTGGATTCCTTCACCGATGCCGCAGCGACCTTTGCGTTGCTGGTAGGGGGCATATTCGCCTTCGCTTTCCAACGGGGGAACCTCGATGCCTATCTAGGCATGGGTATCTCTTTCTTCGTGGGATTCTCGGGCGTGCGGATGATCATCGAGGAGGCCAACCCCCTCATCGGCTTGCCCAACTCGGCGAAAGAGTTAGGGGAGATCGAGTCCTTATGCCTTGCCCATAAGGAAGCCTTATCCGTCCATGACGTCATCTTGCACAACTATGGGCCGGGGGTGAACTTCCTCTCCCTCCACGTGGAGGTGGACGAGCACATGAGCCTTAAGAAGGCCCATGCCCTGGCGGATGCCATCGAGACGGAGATATCGGAACGTTTTTCCTTCCAAGCCACCGTCCATATCGACCCCGTTTCCTTAGATGACCCGAAGCGTCAGGAGATAGCTAAGCGCGTAAAGGCGTTGCTTGAAGGCATCGACCCTAGCCTTTCTTTCCATGACCTGCGTCTATTAACCCGCGAAGGGAAAAGCGTGCTCCAGTTAGACGTGCAAGCCCCCTTTGGCTTTAAAGGGGACGAGCAGGTGAAGGAAGCCTTGTCCCCTCTGGCGGACACCTTGGAGCTATCCATCGACCATCCCTACGCGGAATAGCCCTTCCGTCTATTTCCCACGCATGGGACAATAGGGGCCATGGATCCGCGAAAGGTACTACAAAACGTATTCACCGCGTTGAATATCGCCGACGCGGTGAAGCATAGCGAGAATGGGGCGCTGGACCCTTCGGTGGCCTTAAGTGCCTTCTTTTCCAGGCGCTTCTCAGACGAAGAGGGGTATAAGCATAACGTCGACTATCTGGTGTGGCTTATACGGGAGGAAATCCCCGAGTTAGCCCACCGCGAAACCGTGCGCTTTCCCTCTTCGGGCAACACGCTTTGTGGGTATTTGTACCGCACGCCTTCCTCCATCACGAAAGGGCTCGTCCTTTACGTGCACGGCATCATGGGGTGCGCCGACGACAAATACGCGATCGCTCAGGCGGAGTTCTTGCGCCGGGGCTATGACGTGTTAGCCATCGACTTGACGTGCTCGGGACGTTCCGGGGGATCTTCCATCAGCGGCCTGCAGCAAAGCGCCTATGACGTGGTTGCGGCGTATCGCTTTATCCTTTCCCGTAACGACTTGAAGAACTTGCCCTTATATTTCTTCGGCCATTCTTGGGGCGCCTATGGGGTGGCCGCCAGCCTTGGGCTAGGGGCGAAGCCTCACGCCATCGCGGCCATGTCGGGTTTTGACGAACCTCTAAAGGAGATGCTTGGGCTTCCTTCGGAGAAAGCCGGGGTGGACCTAAGTTTCCTTGGCAAACAAGGGCTAGAGGAAGCCTTAAGGCAACGGGTAGGGGAGAACTATGACCTTTCCGCCTCGAGGTCCGTTTTGGATCACCCCGATGTCTCATGTTTGGTCATCCATGGCGATAACGACCACACCGTCCCCTTAAAGGGCGTGTCCACCTTCGATGCCCTTTCTGGCAAAGGGGCCAGTTTCTTACTCCGTCCGGGCGCGGGCCACATGGATATCTTCTATTCCCTTCCCGCGAGGGAATACGCGAAACAGGCGATGGAATCGGCGAAGGATTTGCTTACGGCATACGGGGGCAAATATGACGCCATCCCCGAAAGCGAGAAGCAACGCTTCGCCTCCACCTACGACAAGCGGATGTGCTCGGTACTAGATAAGGACTTATTCGACCGCGTCGACGAGTTTTTCTTAGGGCACGCCACGAAGACGCCCTCGATGCTATAATGAGGGACAACATCAGCGAAGGATCTCTCAATGGAAATCATCAAATCCGAAAAAGGCCGTTTGACCATCCTCACCGGCAAGACCGACATGGGCAAGTCGACCATCACCGTCTATGACGCCAGCGAATACCTCAAAATCGCCCAAAGCGTCATCTTCTTCTCCTACGAATACGCCCAATCCATCATCTATAACAAACTCATTTCCCACTTTGGGGTGAACTGGTCCGCCTTATACCGCCTCAACATCGTCGACGCCTCGGGCATCGGCCTGTCCATGCTCATCGACATGATCCGGGCGAAAAAAGGCTCGGTGGACGTCGTTTACATCGACTATTTGGATTTGCTCAAGCAAGCCACCTATGGGCCCGATGTCGACGAGGCCACTTCGCTGAAGCAGATTCAGTCCATCGTCGCGGATTTGGCTTCGCTTGCCCAAGAGCTCAATATCGCGATCGTCTTGCTCTCGCAGGTAGGCTCCTCCTCCGACTTTGAGAAGAGTATCGACCGCCTCAATTCCTTTGAGGAGAAGGCCAAGGGCAAAAACGTCATCAAGATGTTCATCGGCAAGGGCAACGTCATCGACGCCCGCATCCAATACGACGACATCGTCCACGTCATCTTGGTGGATGGCTACGATTTACGCCATTTCTCCTCGGTCAACATCAACGAGATCTATAAGTCCGACGCGGGCTCTCGATAAACCATTCGCGCCTTGTTCGTGGGTAATTCCCAACCAACGAGGCGCTTTTCTTTTTTCGGCATGTTTCGTGGCTTTTCAGGCGTTTTCGGCATGGTAAAGTGGGGAAAATAAAGCAGGAGCATCACCATGCCAGCAAAAATCAATCCGAGCGTCTTTATCCACGACATGGATCGGCGCGCCTTGGAGAACCTTAAGGCGATCCCAGGCTTCACGCCGCTTCTTCGCGCGTTCATGAAGATCTATTCGTCCCACACCCTCAAGATTACCAACCTCTCCAGCAAAATCCACCTCTCCCCCGAGCAGTGTCCGAGGCTTTATAACCTCGTGGTGCCCATCTGCGAGAAGTTTGGCATCGAGGTGCCCGACATGTATTTGGAGATGGACCGTTCCCCCAACGCCTACACCGCGGGCGACACGGAGACCTACGTGTGCATCACCGTGACCACCGGTCTATTGGAGATCATGGACGACCGTCTCGTCAGTACCGTTTTGGCCCATGAGGTGGGGCACATCGTCTGCCACCACGTTTTGTACCACACGATGGGTTCGTTATTGCTTGAAGGCGGCGCGGCCTTACTGGGTCTAGGCCCTTTCTTCACCGAGGCCATAAACATCGCCTTCGCGTATTGGATGCGTTGCTCGGAGTTCTCCGCCGATCGGTGCGCCGCGATCTATGACGGCGAGCCCGATAGCAGCATCGAGGTCATGATGCGCTTCGCCGGCGGCAGTAGGGAAGTTTACGACGAGATCAACAAAGACCTCTTCCTCGCCCAGGCGGAAGACTACTTCAAATACGTGGATTCCTCGACCTGGAACAAGGCGCTTGAGTTCTGGGAACTCCGTCACCATGACCACCCCTTCTCGGCCGTACGTGCCCGTGAGGCGTACCTGTTCGCGCAATCCAAGGCCTTTAAGAACATCACCGACCGCCTTAGCGGCAAAGAGATGGTCGCGGACAAGAGCCATTGCCCGCATTGCGGGGCGCCGCTACAACCCGGGCACCGCTTCTGCAAGAAGTGCGGCAAGAAAGTCGACGAAGATTAAAGGAGAGACACCATGGCACTAAAATCCACCAAACGCACGTTTAAGACCACCATCAAGAACCTTGATCCCGTGATTGAGGACTTCCGCACCCATTTCGAGGACAAGGGGTATAAGGTCACCACCGAAGAGACCGCCGACGGGGCCTTCCTCTCGCTTACCAACGCCAACCTCTTCAAGACCGTCTCGGGCTTGAAGACGGGCCTAAATATCTCCCTTAGCCTTTATGACGATTCCTTGGAGGCCAGGATGGACGTGGGCATCTTTGGCAAGCAGGCCGTCCCAGGGCTTATCGCCATGCTGGTGTTCTGGCCGATTCTGGTCACCCAGATCATCGGCTTGGTCCAGCAGAACAAACTCGACACCGAGACCTATGACGTCATTGAGAAATCGCTTGAAGAACATCAACCCAAGCTGGAGGAGTACGAGGAGTATTGCCCCTATTGCGGCGAGGGCGTGGAGAAGGGGGTGAAGTTCTGCCCCCATTGCGGACAGACCATCAATCCCGAGGTCACTTGCCCCGATTGCGGCGCCCAGGTGAAAGAGGGCACGAAGTTCTGCCCCAACTGCGGCCATAAGTTCTAAGGCACATAGCCATCCCTTGGGTCAACTTGGGGATGGCTTTTAATATGCGCGCGTATATGTATTTTCCGTCTTGTTGGTTTGCGAGTACGTGTCTATAATATGCGAGCCGTCATCCGGCAGTGGATAGCGGGCTTGGGACTTTAGCTCAGTTGGGAGAGCACCTGCTTTGCAAGCAGGGGGTCGTCGGTTCGAGCCCGATAAGTTCCACCATT
>JAILIV010000069.1 GCA_024695105.1 Bacilli bacterium | reverse complement strand
GAAAACGCCACGCATCGCTGCGTGGTGTCACTCGGCTTTCCGATTTAACGTCCTGTATAGCTCCAATTTTGACGGGGCATTTCGTATCCGAGGTTTACCTCGTGGGAGATCCCAACCAACCACTCACCCGAAGGTGATCGCTTCTTACCACGGCAAGCCTTGAATCTTGACGCATTCAGGAGCAAGTTTTTTCGTTCTGCGGTGTACCGCTGAGAAGAGCTCTTATCTTCCTAGGCCCGCCCCAGGCCGATGGGCCTTGACGGGTCTCGACGTCGTCTCCAAGATGGATCTTCAATCTCTTGGATGGCTTCGCCACGTTCCAACTTCACGAGTTGCAGGGTGGAACGACTTCCTATGGGGACTTGCGTCTCCATTCATCCCCCGGTTGAACCGGGTTCGAGGCTTTTCCAGCGGTTTACCGCGCGCCGAGCCTCTTTTGGCACCGTCCTGGTTATGAATTCCCAGGAGTTCACGGACAGGCCTACCGGACCGAAGTCTGATCGACGCGTTCGCAATCCCGATTTTCGTTTCACGCTCGAGGGGATTCTCGAGGCGCCCTTTGGGGGCGACTACCTCGTCGCGGCGGAGGGCTTATTCGGCCACGCGGTGCGGGAGGAGTGGAGATTCTTCGGTTTACCGGAGCCTTTCCACGGGGCTTGGGGTCTTTCTCCCCTTTGGATGTCACCATCCAGCCGCTACGTTTCTTCTTTGGTTCCACCAAGGGGCGGCGCGGCTTCCGCCCGAGACATCAGCTTTCGCTGCAGCCTCTTGACCAGGGCGTCCTTTGCGGGGCGTATCCTGGGGTCCATGTTCTTCGATCGTATCGAGCGGATGGAGTCTTCCGCGGGAGTAGGTCGCCCTACTTCCTTGGACGTCTATGGCCATGGTGAGGTGGCCTTGCGCGTCATCCTTGGTTTTTCTGGTCTACCAGAGGGAGGCAGGATTCCTCCAGGGGGTTACCCTTCGGCCTTGGCAGGCATCTTCGCGGATGTCCACGGGGGCCAGGTCCATCGTTTTTCCGTTTACGGAGTGGGGTGGATCTTCCCACGGGAGGATTCGCTGAAGCGCGTTGTCCTCCTCTTGCGGATGTTCCCGTTTCAGGGCTTTCCGCAACCCCCCTTCTTTCTCGTTTACGAGCCGCCGGGGTCGTGTTTTCGCGGTGGCGTCCCATTGCCTCAGGCAAGGAGCCCTTCGCGGCCATCTCCTCCCAAACCCGTTTCAGGATTTGGTTTCCTTGGCCGCCCTCCCATTCATCGGTGTACCGAATGGCGGAGCGTTCCGTAGGATCCGGGTTTCAAGGGCCCGAACCCCTACCCTCTTTCGAGGAAGCAGACCTTTGAGGAAGGGGGAGCCTTCCCTCGGGGCGTCTTGCGTTCCCCGCATGTTAGTTTTACTAACATGGTTCAGCGGTTTCGCCTGGTTTTGCAACCTTGCGTTCCCCGCGGAACAGATAACTATACGCGTCTATTTGAACTGTGCAACACTTTTTTTCACTTTTTTTTGAAACTTTTTTGTAGATATCTTCAGATATCTAAATTTTTGAAATTTCTTCAAAAAAGTTTTTGGGAACCTATTTTCGCGGGAAACATGGGTTTTTAAGCCCTGAAGATCTTAGGTTTTTTATACACGCGCATGCGTATTGTATGTGCGTCTATATATATTTATCTATGCGCAGAGGGCTATCCAATGGTCTGCGAAGGCATCATCACTTTTATGGGGCAATTCTCCGTAAAAGATATATTTGAATATACTTTTTAGTGACCTTTTTCGTGGTTTTACCATTAAAAGATATATTCGGATATATGTTTTGGGGTCGGCTTTTCTCGCATTAAAGGATTTTGATTTTGCCTATACCATAGCAAAAAGCCTCCCGTTCCCAGGAGGCTTGCATTGCGTTTTCCTTTTTAGTTCCTTCCTTGGGTTCGCGCCAGGATATAGATGACGCGGATGAGGATGGAGATGAAGTCACAGTACATGACGTAGGCGCAATAGAGGTAGATGTTGTTGGACTCGCCCGAATTGGCGACGATCTTCTTGATGCGGAAGGTGTCCACCGCGGTGATTAACAGCAGCACCACGATGATCGCGGCCTCGATGCCGATGTCGAACCAGAACCACTGGTCCGCGGTCATACCGTGGAGCAAGAAGGTAATGAACCCCACGATCGCCACGGCCAGGACCCCAAGGCCCAAGATCATCGCGATATAGGCCAGGATCGAAATGTCCTTCTTCGTGAACCACCCGATGAGGAACATGCCCACGAAGGCTAACGCCGTGATGCCGAAGGCCTCGGCGATGATGTAGAACTTCACCCCCGTCAGCAAGATCGCGCTGAGCAAGACGCCCATGAAGATGCTGAAGAGGATATAGGGGAACCATAGACCACTGCCCTTCTTTCGCGCGTTGACGGGGATCACGAAGGAGAGGATGAGCAACCCAATCAGGGAGACGACCCACGCCGCGATAAGGGCGATGCTCCAGGGACTGGTCACGCCTTGGGCGATGCCCTGGGCCAACCATTCGTTGATTTTGCTGGAGAAAAGCCAGGCCGTGAAGAATGCCACCACGCCGGTGACGAGCAAGGCGATGGCCATATAGCCATAGATCTTGGCTAAGGCTTTGCCTTGGCTTAAGCCGCCGGAAGTGATGTCGTTTTGTTTGATCGGGGTTTGGGGGTCGTTCGGGTTCTGGTGGAAGCTAGCGTACGCCATCTTATCCCACCAGCCCTTCGATTAAGCCGCGATAGGACTCAAGCGTCAGCGAGGCGCCGCCGACAAGGGCGCCGTCGATGTCCGGTTCGGACATGTATTCGGCGATGTTGCCGGGCTTCACCGAGCCGCCATAGAGGATGCGGATGTTCTCCGCGACGGGGCCAAACAAACCTTTGAGGACGCCACGGATGTGGCCGATGGTGTCTTCGGCGATTTCCTTGGTCGCGGATTTGCCGGTGCCGATGGCCCAGATGGGCTCATAGGCGATGACGACCTTCTCCGCCTGTTCGGGGGTGAGGTCGGCCAAACCGGTCTTGATCTGCTCTTCGACGAAGGGCTTGGTTTCGCCCTTTTCGAAGGTCTCCAAGGATTCGCCGCAGCAATACACGGGGATCATGCCCGCCTCAAGGAGGGCCTTGATCTTCAGGTTGCAGGCCTTGGAGGTCTCGCCATTGTACTCACGGCGTTCGGAGTGGCCCAAGATGACCCACTTCACGCCGATTTCCTGAAGCATGGGGATGGAGATTTCGCCCGTATAGGCACCGGAAGGATGCTCGTTGACGTTCTGCGCCGCGACGATGAGGTCGCCGGGGGCATTGTCTAAGACAGAATCAAGGCACACGAACGTGGGAGCCACGCCCACATCGATGCCATGGGAGACGGCATAGGAGACCATTTCCCCGCAGCCGAGGGCGAATTCCTTCGCCTCCGGGCGGGTCTTGTTCATCTTCCAGTTGCCGAGAAGAAGTTTCTTACGCATGACGGTTACCTCAACACATCGACGCCGGGGAGGTGGCCGTCGTTCTCGATCATCTCAAGGGACGCGCCGCCGCCGGTGGACACGTGGGAGAAGTTCTCCTTGTAGCCGAACTGCTTGATGGCCGCGGCCGAATCGCCGCCGCCGCAGACGGTGAAGGCTTTGCCGTCGAGGTCCTTGATGGCTTCGCAGACGGCCTTGGTGCCGGATTGGAACTCTTCCTGTTCGAACACGCCCATCGGGCCATTCCAGAACACCATCTTGGCCTTGGCGATGACCGAGGCGAAGAGCTTTTCGGATTCGGGGCCGATGTCGACGCCTTGGAATCCCTCGGGGATGGCCTTGGCGACTTGGATCTTGCGGCCTTCGACCGGTTCAAAGGAATCGGTGATGACGGAGTCGACGGGAAGGACGATTTTGTCGCCGGCCTTCTCCAAGCAACCCTTCGCGTAGTCGAGGGAGGCTTCGTCCAAGAAGGATCCGCCGATTTCCTCGCCGCGGGCCTTCTTGAAGGTATAGCTCATCGCGCCGCCGATGATGATGTAGTCGCACTTATCGATGAGGGCGTTGATGACTTTGATCTTGTCGGAGACCTTCAAGCCACCAAGGATGGCGACGTAGGGACGGTCTTCGGGTTTGACCTCGACGCAGCGGGTGAGGTTCTCGACCTCTTTGATCATGAGGTAGCCGAGGAAGACGGGCTTGCCTTCGGCTTTGAGGATTTCAGGGACACCGACGGTGGAGGCGTGGGCGCGGTGGGCGGAGCCGAAGGCGTCCATGACGTAGGCGTCGACCAGGCTGGCCCATTCTTTGGCGAGCTCGGGGTCGTTCTTTTCTTCGCCGGGCTGATAACGGGTGTTCTGCGCGAGCAGGATCTCTCCGTCTTGGAGGGCCTCAACGGCTTCTTTCAGCTCAGGGCCACGCTCTTTGCAGAAGCTGACCTTGACGTCCTTGCCCATGGCTTCGGAGATGTGTTTCTTCAGGGGCTCGACGGCGATGGAGAGGCAGTTCTTCTTCATCTGGGCGTCGATTTCCTCTTGGGTCTTCTCACCCTTCTTGAGTTTCTTCCAGTCGACCTTGCCGAGGTGGGACATCAGCAGGACGCGGGCGCCTTTTTCCAAAAGGGCCTTGATGGTGGGGATGGCGGCGCGGATGCGGTTGTCATCCGAGATGACGTCTCCCTTGTGCGGGACGTTGAAGTCGACGCGGACGTAGACTTTCTTCCCATGGAGATCGGGTAGTTGTTTTACGGTAAGCATTGATGTGTTTGCTCCTTGTTTGGGTCTATCTTATCACGTGGCGCGCATGGGAGCATACGAAGTGAGGGGTTTTGGCGGTATTGATGGCATCTCGGCCCCAAGAGCGCTTTTTCATTACGTGACGAAAGCGTGCTTGCCATCCATCCGACGCCATGCCGCTAATGCGAAAGGCTAGGGGAATGGATTGCGTTAAATATGTCATAACCATCTGAAAACCACTTCTTTTTAAATAGAGGGCATGCCTGTTCATCAGAATTTCCGGATGGCGTTCGGACAAAGACGCTTCGATGGTCTTGATCTCATATGCCCCACAATAAAAAAGCCATTCTTTGCTAAGCAGGATAAGGAACTGGCTCATTTTGTGTCATCTCCACTTTCGACAAGTCGAACAGCGGGAAACCCGCATGACATTAATTTGCATTATCAAAACAATCGTCGAGCTGCCTAATAAAACTCAAATTGGCACATACATCGCGAATGCATTTACATATTTCCGGAGTTGGTTCAAATCTAAATTCCAATCCATCAATTGTTGTGATTATTATGCGGACATGAAGATAACCATAAATAGATTTCCATTTTTTTGTTAGTTTTACGGTTTTAACATCGTTCCAACAAATTGTTTTCTTTTTTGCTGATATGCCTTCTTCCCCGATGAACATTGGAACATTCCACAATCGAATAAAGGAAAGAATGAATAGCGATAAATCAGCAGCCCAAACAATCCCGAGCAAAAGAAGAATCACAATTAGTACATCTCCTTTTAAAAGCTTAAATATCGGAATTGCCAAGAGCGGGATGAACATAATCGTCAACGATTGAAAGACACATAGAGTTGGTCTCGGAATGAATCGCTTCATTTTTTCCTACCCCTCCAATACACATTGATAATGCTATTGCTAATGCCAAGCAGGGCGTAGTCGTAGGATAAGGCGAATTGCGCGGCCTTATTAAATTGAATATCGCCCCAAGGAACCGCATTTCCAAACCAAGAAAGTCCAAACGCAATTCCAGCCGATGCACCCGCTTTAGCCAAATCAATCTGGTTAAAGTCGTAATCGGAATCAATCAAATCCGTTAGTGCAGACCCGGCGAAAGCCCCGATTGCGCCACCAAAATACGGAATCAAAGATAAAGCGCCGCTGAGCTGTCCTCCAGCCCATCCGGCATGGTAGCTTCCCCCATTAAACATAGTTATCAAACCATTCGTGAAAGAACCAATTCCTGTACCGAGCAGAGCCATACCAAACGGACCACCAACCCCAGTGGCAATCATCGCTATGCCAGCGGCGGTTTCCCCAACGGATATTATGGTATCTCCTATATTCGTTAGCGCTTCGTTCCCCGACAGGCGTCCGCCAACAATCAATCCACCGCCAACCAATGCCGTTGCACCTAAACCAATCAGGATGGCTGCCAATACAGGGAAATGTCCGGATCTATCGGAATAATTGACGGGGTCGTTATAACAATAGACGCAAGGGTTCAGGCCACCCACCCTGGAGGGGTAGGCGTAGTCCGGGGAGTCGGGCTCCCAGAACCTCCCCGCCCTGGGGTCGTAGCAACGCAGTCCCAACCGGTAGACCCTCAGGAAGGAATCGTAGTAATAGCCCTTGAAGACGAGCCTGTTGACGGAGGAGACGCCCTCGGA
>JAILIV010000044.1 GCA_024695105.1 Bacilli bacterium | reverse complement strand
CACGGCAACTTCGGCTCCATCGACGGAGACGAAGCCGCCGCCATGCGTTACACCGAGGCCAGAATGAGCAAACTCTCCCTCGAGATGGTCCGCGACCTCGACAAGAACACCGTCGACTTCGTGCCCAACTACGACGGCACCCTCCAAGAACCCGAGGTTTTGCCTTCCCGCTTCCCGAACCTAATCGTCAACGGATCGCAAGGCATCGCGGTCGGCATGGCCACCAACATGGCCCCGCACAACATGTCGGAGGCCATCGACGCCGTCATCGCCGTCGCGAAGAACCCCGACATCACCCCGTTGGAAATCATGACCGATTACCTCCACGGCCCCGACTTCCCCTCCGGTGGCATCATTTTGGGCCGTCAGGGAATCCTTAACGCCTACGAGACCGGCACCGGCTCGATCACCATCCGCTCCCGTTATCACGTCGAGGAGATGGCCAATGGCAAATCCCGCATCATCGTCACCGAGATCCCGTATCAGGTGAACAAGGCCGCGATGATCGAAAACATCGCCCAGCTGGTGCGTGAAAAAGTCATCGACGGCATCACCGACATCCGCGACGAGTCCAACAAAGAGGGCATCCGCGTGGTCATCGAGCTCCGCAAGGACGTGATCCCCGAGGTCGTCGCGAACAACCTTTTGAAGCATACCGCCCTTCAAACCAACTTCGGCATCATCAACCTTTGCCTTGAAGATGGCGCCCCGAAAACCTTGGGCATCATCCCATTGCTTAAGGATTACATCGAATTCCAGGTTCGCGTCTTAACCCGCAGAACCCAGTTCCTTTTGGACGAAGACACCCGCCGTCTGCACATCGTGGAAGGTTTGATCCTCGCCCATGACAACATCGACGAGGTCATCCACATCATCCGCGACTCCAACGACGACGCGGAATCCAAGAGCCGTTTGAACGCCGCCTTCGGCCTTTCCGAAGAGCAGTGCGATGCCATCTTGGCCATGACGCTCCGCCGTTTGCAGGGCATGGAGCAGAACAAGCTCCTCGCCGAGAAGGCCGAACTTGAGGCCAACATCGCCGAATATAACCGCCTCCTCTCCGCCAGGGACAACATCGTGGACCTCATGATCCAGGAGATTTCCGAGATCAAGGCGAAGTTTGGCGACTCCCGCCTCACCGAGATCTCCGACGAGGCCGCCGACATCGAGAACGAGGACCTCATCCCGCAGAAGAACATCATCATCGCCTTGACCCGCAACGGGTACATCAAGCGCATGGACGACGACACCTTCGCGACGCAACATCGTGGCGGACGTGGCCTCACTGGCATGAAGATGACCGCCGGCGACATCGCCAAACTCATCAAGCACACCAAGACCCACACCGACATCCTCTTCTTCACGACCCTTGGCCGCGTTTATCGCCTCCGTGGCTATCAGATCCCCGATTCGGGCCGGGTGGGCAAAGGCGTCCCGGCCCAAAACTTCCTCAATCTCGACAAAGACGAGAGAGTGGTGGCCATCGTCCCGTGCGACGATTACCCCGAGGACAACTACCTGTTCTTCACCTCCGTGCACGGCATTGTTAAGCGCACGTCCCTCAAGGAATTCGCCTCCATCAATCGTAACGGCAAGATCGCCGTCGGCCTAAAAGAGGGCGATGACCTCTTCGACGTCAAGCGCACCGACGGCAATTCGCTCATCTCCTTGGGCTCCAGCAATGGCAAACTTTGCTCCTTCAAGGAAGACGAAGTGCGCGCCATGGGCCGCACCGCGGCCGGCGTCACTGGCATGGATCTGAAGGATGGCTCCACCATCGTGGGCGTCACCGGTTCCTTCGAGGGCAGCAAGCTACTCGTCCTTTCCACCCGTGGCTTCGGCAAGATCTCCTATGCCGAGGATACCGACGTGGAGATGGAAGACGGCACGACCCGCCACTATGACGGATACCGCGTCACCCACAGGGGCTCCAAAGGCGTCACGACCATGAACCTCACCCCGAAAAACGGCAAACTCTGCTGTGTCCGCGCCGTCAGCGGCGACGAAGACCTGCTTGTGGTCACCACCTCGGGCATCGTCATCCGCACGCCCATTTCCGAAATCAAGATCGCCGGGCGCAATACGCAAGGCGTCAAGATCATCAACATCGACGACAAGAACCGCGTGGCCTCCATCGCCATCATCCCGCACTCCGACGAAGAGGAAGAGTATGAGCCTGGCGAAGGCGAAGAGCTTCCTGACGACGAGACCTTATTAGACGAGACCAATATCGCCCCCGAAACCGATGGTGGCGACGAAGGAGAAGGCGGAGAAGAATAATCCGCTTTGGCCATGAAGGTCTTCATCCACTACAAACCGCGCAATGCCGCAGACGCCTTTGAGGGCACCCGATTAAGGAAAACCCTCAAGGGCGCATGCGAAATCGTGGACCTCTCGTGGGTCGACGCGCCCCAAGACGGTGTGGGCATCGCCCATTTCATCTCGCCCTCTGACCTCATGCTGCTCCGGCAGCAAAAGGATAAGGACGTGGCCACGGTGGTGTCCGCCTTCTACGCCGAAGACGACCCCAACGTCGCCTTACTCACGGGCGACAAGAACATCCACATCAACAAAGTGGCGCGCACGTTTCTCAACGAAGCCGACTTAGTACTCGTCCCCGATGAGCGCATGAAGACGTTCGCGGAGCACGAGGGCGTCACTTCCCAGATCCGCGTATTGGAACCTGCGGTACGTATGAACCGCTTCTCCAAAACCGCGTCCGAAGCCAAAATCTTCCGCCGGTACTTCCGCGTTCCAAATGATGTGAAAATCGTCGTCGCGACGGGTTCTTACACCGACAAAAACACCGTCAAAATGGTGAAAAAGGTCGCAGAATCCTGCCCAAGCCTCGAGTTTTACTTCTTTGGCGCGAAGGGACGGTTCGATCCGCTAAACCTTGCAAAACGCGCGCATCGCCTGTCTCGGCCCAGCAATCTGCACTTCAAGGACATCGTCCAAGACGACGTCTATCGCAGCGCGCTGATGAACTCCATCGCTTACATTTCAAACGACTCCGTCCGACCCGACTCCATCGCCATCTTGGAAGCCTTTGCCTCCCAGACGCAGGTCGTCGCCTTCAACTCGGCGCGGCCCAACCCGATTCTGGTGGAGAATGAGTCGTGCTACTTCTTCTCTTACCCCGACGAAATGGGGGCTTACCTCAGTTCGTTGAATTCCGGAACGGCGGAGAGCACAATTGATTCGGCCTACGCGATCGCGAAAGCCCATAACCTGGTTTCCTATGGAAGGAAGCTGAAAGCCTATTACGAAGAACTCGTTTCAGGAGAAAACCTATGATCGACATCAAACTCATCCTCGAAAAGCCCGAATACGTGAAGGCCGCATTGGCCAAGAAACTTTGGGATTTCGATCCCCAACCGGTCATCGACCTTTCCAAGAAGCGCGTGGAGCTGCTCCAGAAAGTCGAAGCCAACAAGGCGGAGCAAAACCGTCTCTCCAAATCCGTCCCCGAGGCCAAGAAAAACGGTGAGGACGTGTCCTTAATTTTCGCCAAAGTCAAAGCCTTGGCCGCGGAAAACGCCGCCGGGGAAAAAGAGCTTGCCCAAATCGAGGCCGACTTGAAGGCTTTGGTGGAAGTGCTTCCGAATATGCCCGATGAGGACTTGCTCGCCGGCGGGAAAGAGAACAATACCCCGATTTACCATTTCGGCGAGGAGCGGAAGTTTGACTTCACGCCCCGGGACCATGTGACCCTTTGCGAAATGTGCGGCCTCATCGACTACAAACGCGCGGCGAAGATCTCCGGCACCGGCACCTGGGTTTACACCAACCTTGGCGCGCGGTTGGAGTGGGCGTTGCTCAACTATTTCATCGAATCCCACCTTAACGATGGCTATGAGATGATCTTGCCTCCCCACATCCTGAACTACGACTCCGGCTACACGGCGGGCCAATTCCCTAAGTTCGAGGAGGACGTGTTCTGGTTGGAGGGTTTGGAACCCCGGAAGTTCATCCTTCCCACCGCGGAGACCGCGCTTGTGAACTTACACCGCAACGAGGTATTGCCCTTAAGCGAGTTGCCCCGAAAGTATTTCGCCTATACCCCGTGCTACCGCAAGGAGGCTGGAAGCTACCGCACCGAGGAGCGTGGCATGATCCGTGGATACCAATTCAACAAAGTCGAAATGGTCCAATACACCACCGAAGAAGGGTCGGATGCCGCGTTTGAGGAGATGTACCACAAAGCCCAAAAGCTCGTCGAAGGCCTTGGCTTAACCTACCAAGTCGACAAGCTTGCGGCGGGGGACTGCTCCCATTCGATGGCCCGCACCTACGACATCGAGGTATACATCCCGTCCATGGGCATCTACAAGGAAGTCTCTTCGGTCTCCAACGCCAGGGATTACCAAGCACGCCGTGGCATGTGCCGTTACAAAGACGCGGATGGCAAAATGCATTTCTGCCATACCTTGAACGGCTCGGGTCTAGCGACTTCCCGCATCTTCCCGGCTTTGGTGGAACAGTGCCAGATGGAGGACGGCTCCATCCGCATCCCCGAAGTGCTCCGGAAATGGATGGGCGGCCTTGAGGCCATCCATCCCATCAAAAAATAAGAAAACCCGGTAAGACAACGAAGGCGCGCACGAAAGTTGCGCGTCTTTGCTTATTGTGTAAGCAAACTCGTTGTCTTTTTCTTGCGTTAGGGCATGATATTCCTCGACCTATGCTCTTTGGGAAATATTTGGCGAAATATTACAAGAAGTACTGGGCGCTATTCCTAATTGGGGTAGTGATGCTGATCGTGGTGGACGTCGCCCAAACGTTCATCCCCCGTTTTTTGGGTCGCATCATCGACGAAAACAACGAACTGATCGCCGATTTGGCTCAATTAGGGGAGATCGTGGGCTATGTCATGCTTTGCGCAGGCATCATGTTCGCGGGCCGATTCGTGTGGCGCATCTCCATCTTCCGTGCTTCCACCGGCATTGCCGCGGGACTTCGCAAGGAGATGTTCGACAAGGCGGAGAAACTTTCCTCCTCTTATTACCACATCACCAAAGTCGGCAACATCATGAACTGGTTCACCAGCGACATCGAGGAAGTGAGCGACTTCTTCGGGTGGGGCACCGTCATGATCGTCGACGCGTTGTTCCTTTCCGCTTCCTGCATCGTGTCCATGGTGCGGTTGAACCCTTGGCTGACCATCTTGTTGATGATTCCGATCCTATTGATCGCCGTCTGGGGATTGTTCGGGGATCGGCTATTCACCAAACGCTGGGAGCAACGTCAGGCCGAATATGATCGACTTTACGATTTCGCCCAAGAGAACTTCACGGGCATCCGCGTCATTAAGTCGTTCGTAAAGCAAACCAAAGAGATTGCCGCGTTTTCCAAAATCGCCCGAAAGAACCAGGACGTGAACGTCCGTTATGCCCGGTTAAACGTTTTGTTCGACGTGGTCATCGAATCCGTCATCATCTTGGCCATGACCATGCTTTTGGGCGTCGGTGGCTGGATGGTCTACGCCACCGCGACGGGAACCCCCTCCATCATCTTCGGCCAGGAAGTGAAGCTTACCGCCGGCGAACTCATGCAATTCGTGGGGTACGTGGACTTGATTATTTGGCCCATGTTCGCCTTAGGTAACATTATTTCTATGCGCTCGCGCGCGAAAGGCTCGTTAAAGCGCATCAGCGCGTTCTTGGATACACCTTTTGACGTGGTGAACCCTTTGGATGGCGTGAAACTGGAGAACGCCAAAGGCGACATCGAATTCCGGGACTTCACCTTCGTCTATCCAGATGGCACCACACCGGCTTTGTCGAACATTTCCATTCATATCGCCCCGGGGGAGCATATCGGAATCGTCGGCAAGGTGGGGTCGGGCAAAACCGCGTTCGTCAACGCGCTTTTCCGCTTGTATAACGTGGAGAAGGGACAACTATTCGTCGATGGTCACGACATCATGGAATGCGACATTCCTTCGCTGCGCGAAGTCATTGCCTATGCGCCCCAAGACAACTTCCTTTTCAGCGACACGATCGAGAACAACATTTCTTTCTCTTCTGGCGCGGTAGACCACGGCAAGGTGGAGGAGGCTTCTTCTTTTGCCGACGTCAAAGAGAACATCGAATCCTTCCCCAGGGGGTATGACACTGTTTTGGGGGAGCGTGGCGTGACGTTGTCCGGAGGCCAAAAGCAACGCGTTTCGATTGCACGTGCCTTCTATAAGGACGCGCCGGTTTTGGTATTGGACGATTGCGTTTCCGCCGTCGACGTGAAGACGGAAGAGATCATCTTGGGCAACATCAAGCGTCAACGCGCAGGGAAGACGACCCTTCTTATCGCTTCCCGCGTTTCCTCCGTTTCCCAAATGGACAAAATCCTCGTCATCGAAGAAGGAAGGGCGATCGCCTTTGGGCCGCATCACGATTTGGTGAAGACCTGCCCCGCCTACGCGAAGATGGTGTATTTGCAACAGCTAGAACGAGAAGTGGAAGGAGGTGGAGCGAATGGATGACGAAAAAGAGCGTCTTAGCGGTGACCGCAAGATGAGCTTGGGCGAAATCCTTCGCCACAGCCGTCCTTACGTCGCCAAGGAGAAGTGGGCGATCATCTTCTCTTTGCTTTTGATCGCCCTCTACGTTGGTGCGGGTATCGCCTTGCCGATGCTTACCAGCCAATTGGTTCGCGTGCTTCAGGAAGAGACCAACTCCCAAACGCTGTCGATGGTGGTAGGGATCGTCGCGGGGTATGCCGCGCTTGGCCTTGCCGAGCAAGGGGTGCTTTACCTGCAGTCGATGACGCTTCAAAAAGCGGGCCAACGCATCGTTTATGGTCTGCGCATGGAGGTTTTCGAGCATATCGAAAACATGTCGTTGAACCAGTTTAACCAAATGGCCACCGGCTCTTTGGTTACCAGGGCGTGCAACTATACCGCCGCCGTATCGGATTTGTTCACCTCCGTTTTGGTCCATTTGATTTCGAACCTTCTGACGGTGTTTGGCGTGCTTGGGATCATGATGTTCATCTCGATCCGCCTTTCGCTATATCTCCTCATCTTCGCCCTTGTCGCCGGCGTGACTTCCTTCTTCTTTGGCAAGATCGTGCGGAGGATTTTCCACAAGGAACGGCAGTACATTTCCGACTTGAACGCCTTCTTGTCCGAGAATCTCTCCGGCATGCGAATTACGCAGATTTTCAACCAAGAAAGACGCAAATCGAGCGAATTCGACGAGAAAAATCAAAATATTCGCCGGGCGAATTACCAGGTTGTCCTCGCGTTTGCCTTGTATCGCCCTTTCTTGAACCTTCTTTATTACGGATCCATCGCCGTTACGTTCTGGGTGGGTTTAAGCATTGCTTTGAGTGGGGCGGAGATCGTGGCGTTCTACCTTTATCTTTCCCGCTTCTTTAACCCCATCCAAAACATCGCGGACCAACTGAATCAGATTTCCCGTGCGGTGACGGCCGCCCAGCGACTCTATAGTTTGCTGGAAGTCCAACCTGAAGTCGTGGATCCGCCTGACGCGATTGAGATTGACCATTTCGAAGGGAAAATCGAATTCAAGAACGTCTGGTTCGCTTACGAAGGGGAGCACTGGATTTTGAAAGACGTCTCCTTTGTGGTGGAGCCGAAGACCACGACGGCCTTCGTCGGCGCGACCGGCGCGGGTAAGACGACCATCCTTAGTTTGATCGTGCGCAATTATGCGATCCAAAAGGGCCAAATCCTTATCGACGACATCGACATCGCGACCATCAAGATCGATTCCTTAAGGAAAGCGGTGGGGCAAATGCTCCAAGACGTTTTCCTCTTCTCGGGATCGATTCGCACGAACCTCACGCTTCATGACGACGAATTCACCGACGAGGAGATCCGCGCCGCGACTGATTACGTCAATGCCACTCCGTTCATCGAGCGGTTGCCCAACAAACTGGAAGAAGAGGTGCTTGAACGTGGCGAAAACTTCTCCGCTGGCCAGCGACAACTGCTGTCTTTCGCTCGCACGATTTTGCATCGTCCCCAAATCCTCATTTTGGACGAGGCAACCGCGAACATCGACACGGAGACCGAGCTTTTGATCCAAGACTCTTTGGAGAAGATCAAAACCATCGGCACCATGCTTGTGGTCGCCCACCGTCTTTCGACCATTCAGCACGCGGACAACATCATCGTGCTTCAAAGCGGCGAAGTCCTTGAGCAGGGCAGCCATCAGGCGCTTCTTAAGAAACGCGGATACTATTACAAGCTGTATCAACTTCAATACGCGGAACAGGAAGGGTAGCCATTTTAAGGCGGGAGTGCACTCCCAAAAATAGAAGGGTATAATAACCCCGCCATCGCGAGGAGCGGGTAGGGAACCAGGTCAGGACGGGAACGTAGCAGCCTTAACGTATCTTCCCCTGTGCGGTGGTTTTCTTCATACTAAGGCCATGGGTACCAACGCCGACGAAATCTTTATGCGTGCCGCGCTAGAAGAAGCGCAGGTCGCCTTTTCCATGGGCGAAGTCCCCGTCGGGGCCGTTATTGTTTGCCAGGGCGAGGTAATCGCGAAAGGCCATAATACCCGAGAAGGCCAAAACGACATTTCGGGCCATGCGGAAATCAACGCGATCAAAGAGGCCGAACGCGTGTTGGGAAGGTGGACCTTGGAAGGGTGCACTCTCTATGTGACGTTAGAGCCTTGCCTCATGTGCGCCGGTGCGATTCGGCAGTCTCGACTATCTTGCTTGGTCTTTGGCGCAAGGGACGAAGAAGAGGGGGCGGTTGTATCTGCCTTCCACGCTTTCGATAAAGATAACGGAATCCAAAACGTCGTAGGGTATGTGCTTGAGGAAGAGTGTTCCAAAACGATCAAAGACTTCTTTGCTTTTCAACGCGATAAAAAGCGCATAAAACCCTGATTAAATTCGAATAAGAACGCAAATACGCAGGTTAATAATCGATTTTTGCTTCGCGAATGAGTGCGTTTCTTTCCGTTTGCTGCGTCCTGCTGGTTGGGAGAGCGCCACGTTTTCCCGTGCTTTTTCGGTGTTTTGGCCCCTTATTTTTTCCTTTAAGGAAATATATCTGTGTTACGGAGTTTTTACGCTGTATAAAAAATTGACAAAAAATCGGGCGTTATCGCATTTTTTATACGTGCTATAGTATGCGGGCACGAAAGGGGAACGCGCATGGATAACAACGACAAGCCGAAGAAACGAGTTTGCCTGGAACTCGTTCATATCAAAAAGGACTATTACGTAGACAAAGTTCCGTTTACCGCGATCAGCGACCTTTCCCTTTGTTTCCCCGACAAAGGGTTCGTCGCGATTTTGGGCCACTCCGGATCGGGCAAAACCACCCTTTTGAACATCATCGGAGGACTAGACCGCTATACCGAAGGCGACATGATCGTCGACGGTCGTTCCACCAAAAACTATAAGGACAAGGATTGGGACAACTACCGCAACAAGCGCGTTGGCTTCGTCTTCCAAACCTATAATCTCATTCCACATCTTTCCGTGCTTCAAAACGTCGTCATGTCGTTGCAGCTCGGGGGATTGGGCCGCAAGGAACGCGAAGCCAAAGCGATCGACGTCTTAAACCGCGTCGGCTTAGGTGACCTTCTTAAAAAGAGGCCGAATCAACTTTCCGGTGGCCAGATGCAACGCGTCGCCATCGCCCGCGCTTTGGTCAATGACCCCGATATCATCTTGGCTGACGAGCCTACCGGCGCTTTGGATTCGGCCACTTCCGTCCAGGTCATGGACTTGATCCGGGAGGTAGGGAAGGACCGCTGCGTCATCATGGTCACCCATAACCGCGAGTTGGCGGACCAATACGCGGACCGCATCATCGAAATGAAAGACGGCCGCATTGAATCCGATAGCGACCCCCTTGTCCCAGAACCTCAAGAAGCCGACCTTAATCCCAAAGGGAAGAAAACCTCGATGTCTTTTTGGACCGCGTTAGGTTCTTCCGCCCGAAACATCCGCACGAAGAAAGGCCGTACCGCCTTAACGGCGATCGCATGTTCCTTTGGCATCATCGGTGTGGCCTTGGTTTTGGCCACCAGTAACGGTTTCTCGGAATACGTTGGGAACGTGGAAGTCTCCATTGCCTCTTCGGTGCCTATTTCGATCAGTCCCGTATCCTATAAAATCAGCGCCACGATCGGCGACCTCCCCGAAGAGTTCCCCACGGATAAAAACGTGCGCGTCTACGATTCCAGCAACGCGATCACGACCCCCGTGTACAACAATTTCAGCCAAGAGTACTTCGATTACATCAACCGCATTACGGATGACCCGACCTGCTACGCCTATGGTTCGGCGATGTCGATCATGTACAACCGCAGTGGTTTAGACTTCCATTTCCTCGCGGGAAGGCAAGACGACAAGGGAAACACCATCGTCAAGAAAATCGACCAAGAATCCTCCGCCGGGACCCTTGGCTCGGCCATCTCTTCCATTACCTCTTTGCCCACGACGATCATCCATGAACTTTATGGCGAGGAAGAGGCCATCTCGTCTCTATATACGACCATCGAGGGTCGATATCCGAAAGCGGCCAATGAAATGGCTCTGGTGCTAGACAAATACAATCGCGTTGACTTCCCCACGATGCGAAAACTTGGCTTCTTCGCCGACGACGCGACGTATGCCACGTTATCTCCGTCGGAGCGCAACATCTCATTCTCCGACATTCTTTATAAAGACGCCGAGCATCCTGGGAAAGTGCATTACAAGTGCTACACCAATTCTTCCTTCTACCAATTGCCGGAAAAGGCATCCGATGTGGAAACCATGCCCGAACTTCATACGTTTGAGGTTCCTTGCCACGGCGACGTGAAAATCGAAACCACCGGGAAGTTAGGGGATCCCGACTTGAAAGTCACGGTCACCACCGACGAGACGGCGACCAAGCAAGTCCGCTCCCTTCCATCTCCGAATATCCAGGACGTGTATGCGAATGACGCCAAATACAAAGCCATCGATATGCACATCGTCGGCATTTTGCGTCCCACCGAATCCTCCTATATCCAATTGATGCCCGCTTCTTTGGCTTATACGCCCGCCCTTACGAAACTCATGGTGGACGACATCGCCCCAGGCACCCCTTCCTATGCTTTGGGCCAAATCCAAAAGAAGAACTGGTGCCTACATCGCGACGGCAACCCTGATAACGACGGCAAGAACAAACTTCAAAGCGTGTTGAACTCTATCGTGAAGGTTGTTTCCGAGTCGGGGGAGCAAAGCGAGACCGCGATGGCCCAAGCCGTGGAGGCGATGACCAATGGATTACCTTCCTGCCTTAGGGCGTATTCGGTTACCGCGTATTATTCTCCGACATCCATAGGCTACTTCACGCGTATTTCTGGATATCTTGGCTGGTGCCGAAACTTTGGTGTCGAATTTGAGCTGGGGGACATCGAAAACGCCTTGGTCAATATGTTCAGTGGCGACACGGCAGATTTGTTCGACTCCTCTGCAGAGGAGAATATCATGGACCTTATCGCCTACGCGAATTCTTACTCCCTCATTTCTTCCGTCCTTATCTTCCCTACGTCTTTGACGACGAAGGAAACGATCCACCGATGGTTGGACGATTGGAACGAGAAGAACCCTTCGCAAGAAATCGTCTATAGCGACGTCATGAAAGACTTCATGGGAGGATTGGGAACCTTGATCGAGGTCATCTCCGCCGTATTGATCGTGTTCGCTTCCATTTCCTTGGTCGTCTCTTCGGTCATGACCGCGATCATCACTTATGTGTCGGTCATCGAACGGACCAAAGAGATTGGCGTGTTGCGCGCATGTGGCGCAAGGAAGAGGGACGTGTCGCGGTTATTTGAGGCGGAATGTGTCATCATCGGCGCGTTTGCCGGCGTGATTGGCATCGGGTTTACCGTAGTTGCTTGCTTCCCCATTAACGCAATCCTCAACGCGCAGTTCCCCGGGAGCAATCTTTCAAACATCGCCCACTTGAACCCGTGGCACGGCTTGCTGCTATTTGGAATTTCGATTGTGTTGGCGTTCGTCAGCGGCTTTATCCCCGCGCGCATCGCCGCTCAGAAAGATCCCGTGATTTGCCTTAGGACGGAATAAGGATGGACCAAGAGAGGACTCCGATAGATATCGTGGTGGACCCGGAGCGGGGCCTTTCCTCGGAAGAGGTCGCTTTTCGCATAAAGCAAAAGCAGGTCAACCGCACGAAGAAGCGGGTGAGTAAACCCACGTGGAAAATCCTCTTCGACAATTTCTGCAACCCTTTTAACTTGATCCTTTTGGTGGTCACGGTCGTCATGATTTGGGGAAGGCTTTCCTTTACCCACTTCATTTTTGCCTTTGTGTATGGGGCGAACATCGCCATCGGCATTTACCAGGACTTCCACGCGCGCATTCTTATCGAACACCTTAAGGTGCTTTCCGAGGGCCGTTGCCTCGTGCTCCGCGATGGGCAAGAGATAGAAGTGCGCCGCGAGGAAATCGTCTTGAACGACGTCTTGATTCTGAAGGCAGGCGATCAGATTCCTGCGGACGCGATACTGCGCAAGGGACATTGCGCCTGTGACGAGTCTTTGCTGACCGGGGAATCCTTGGCGGCTCAGAAGAAACCCGGGGACACCCTGCTATCGGGCTCTTATGTCCGTTCCGGATCGTGCGTCGCGGAGGCGACTCAAGTGGGGGAGAACTCCTACGCGGAGAAACTCCAGAAAACCGCGTCTGCCTTTGCTCGCCCCAAATCGGAAATCGCCCAAACGATTTGGGACATCACCGTGACGTGCGCCATCGTGGCCACCGCCTACGGCATAGCCTATGTTTTGGTGGGCTTTGGGACGGGGACGATCCAATGGGGGGACTTTATCCCGATGGGCCCAAACGGAACCGAGTTCATCGAAGGGCTCTCCGGGGCGATGGTCGCCATGTTGCCTACCGGGATGTTCTTGCTTACCTCCGTGGCCTTGACCACGGGCGTGATCCATTTGGCGAAGAAAGACATGCTCGTCCAAGAGCTTTATTCCTTGGAGATGCTAGCTCGCGTGGACATCGTCTGCTTCGATAAGACGGGGACGCTAACCGATGGGAATATGTCCGTGGAAGAAATCGTCCCGATGCACGGGCATAGTATGTTGGAAATCGGGTTTGGGGTCTCCGCGATTCTAGACGCAACCCAAGACAACAACGCGACCGCGAAGGCTTTGCGCGAGCGTTTCGGTGGACGGAATAAGGTTCCTACCAACGGGGTCATTCCGTTTGATTCGGAACGCAAACTGTCCGCCGTAAGCCTGCGCGAAGGCGGGTCGTATGTCGTGGGGGCGTATGGTTATGTGCCTTCGAAAAAGGAAGACGAAATCACCCTTTTGCTCCAAAGTTATGAGAAAAAAGGCTACCGATGCCTGGTTTTGGGTTATTCCAAAAACTGCATAGAAAACGGGGTTTTGCCGAAGAATTACGAAATCTGCGGCGTTTTGGTTCTTTCCGACCATATCAAAGAAGACGCCAAATCCAACATCAAGTGGTTCATGGACAATGGCGTGGACATCTATGTCATTTCCGGGGACAACCCGATCACGGTTTCCGAAATCGCCAAGCGGTGTGGCGTCCCCATGGCGGAACGTTTCGTGGATATGTCCGGGGTGAAGGACGAGGAGATCCCGGGCCTTGTTTCTTCCTGCCGCGTCTTTGGGCGCGTCTTACCCGAGCAAAAACGGAAGATCGTTTTGGCGATGCGTGAGCAAGGCCATAAGGTCGCGATGACCGGAGACGGCGTCAACGACATCCTCGCCCTAAAGGCCGCGGATTGTTCCATCGCGATGGCCAGTGGCGCTTCCGCTGCGAAAAACGCCGCCCATCTCATTTGCACCAAATCGGATTTCTCCTCCCTCCCAGACGTCGTCGCGCAAGGCCGCCGCGTCATCAATAACCTGCAACGCTCTTGCTCGCTATTCCTTTGCAAGACCATCTTCGCGATGACCGTCTCGACCGCTTTCTTTATTTCGGTCCTTTGCGGCGGGCCCAAGTATCCTTTCTCCACCTCCCACATGCTTGTATGGGAAATCTTTGCCGTCGGCATCCCCAGCTTCTTCTTGGCTTTGCAACCCAATTCCGATCGTCTGGAAGGGTCGTTGCTTAAAAACATCGTTACGAAAGCGGTGCCTAGTGGTGTTGCCGAGGTCATCTGCGTGGCCGTTCCGTTTTTGGTGTACGCGATATTGCCGCGGGCGATTTCCTATAACGCCCATGAAACCTATATCGACACCGTTTCGCTTTGCATCATCACGTTCTCGGCTTTTAGCTATTGGACGTTATTCCGTGTATGCCAACCGATGAACAAGTACCGGGCCGCGGTATTTGGGTCTTGCTTTGCCCTTGGCTTATTGATTTTTGGCATCGATTTCTTCGTGCGAACGCCTGAAGGAAGAGGCGTCTTGCTCCAATTCATGTGGGGTGGCTTCGCATGGTCTTACCCTCTCGTGATGCTGGTGGTGCTTTCCCTGGCCATCGGCGTTTATTACATCCTTGTCTATTTCATACGAATCCGGCCAAAAAGAAGGAGGTCCGAACATGATCATCAATAACGAAGTGCAAAAGGCGTTGCAGGAGGGCAAGGCGGTCGTCGCTTTGGAGTCGACCATCATCAGCCACGGCATGCCTTATCCCAAAAACGTCGAAACAGCGTTGAAGGTGGAGAAAACCGTCCGCGATAACGGTGCGATTCCCGCGACGATCGGTATCATCGACGGCGAGATCATCGTTGGCATGACCCCCGACCAAATCGAGGATTTTGGGAAGAAGAAAGGCATCGCTAAAGTCAGCAAACGGGACCTTCCTATCGTTGTGGCAAAGAAACTTTATGGCGCGACCACGGTGTCTGCGACGATGCTCGTCGCCAAAATGGCGGGTATTAAAATCTTCGTCACCGGCGGCATTGGCGGAGTTCACCGCGGCGCGGAAAAGACGTTTGACATCTCCAGAGACCTTAAAGAACTCGGCGAAGTGGATGTGGCCGTCGTATGCTCGGGCGCGAAAGCGATTTTGGATATCCCCAAGACCATGGAATACCTTGAGACGGAAGGCGTGACCGTTTTGTCCAACAAGGCGCCCCATTTCGCTAATTTCTACAGTTTGGCCACCGACGCCCCCGTCGATTACGCGTTCCAAACCCCAGAAGAAGCCGCGGAGATCCTTCTGGCGAAGCAAAGGCTTGGCTTAAAAGGCGGTGTGCTTATTTCCAATCCCATTCCCGAGGAGATGGCCTTGCCCCACGAATACATCGACTCGATCGTCGATCAAGCGGTTCGCGAATCCGAGGAGCAGGGGATCAAAGGCAAAGAGTCCACCCCGTTCTTGCTCCGCCGCGTCGTCGAGCTTACCGGTGGCCGCTCGTTGGAGTCCAACATCGCGTTGGTGTGCAATAACGCCGTTCTGGGCGCGAAGATCGCCTGCGCCTTGGCGGAAGGAGAAAAGCGATGATCACCGAAGCCAAATTCAAATACGCATTGAAGGACATGATGCGCACGATGCCCCTTGAGGACATCAACGTCACCGTTTTATGCAATAAAATCGGGTGCCACCGCCAGACGTTTTATTACCATTACCAAGACGTCTACGATTTAATCGCCGCGATTTTGTTGAATGAGGATCTTTCCGCCGCGGACAAAGCCAAAGACGCCAAGGGTGCGTTAAAGGTCTACCTCGCTTACGTGAAGGAGAATTTCTTCTTCTTGCGCGCCACGTATAACTCTGCGGCTCGTGATTTGACCGATGACTTCATTTTCGGGAAATTAAACGCCACGTTGTTCAATATTTGGTCCGCTTCGCCCAAAACGTTCGATCTGAAAAAAGAAGGAATCCGCACCGTGGCGCGTCGTTTTGCCCACATTGTCGCGGACGAATTCGGGTATTGCTTCAAAGATCCCAAATTGACCGCGGAGCGATTCGTGAACCGCATGAACAAGTTCTTTAACAGCCTGCTGGAAGAAATCCTCCCCGCACTGGTCGTCATGAGCAAGAAGGAGGAGAGCAAATGATCGATTTCGACTTTGTCAGTCCGACCAAAATCTACTTCGGCAAAGGAAAGGAAACCCTTATCGGCTGCATTGTCGCCGGGTATGGGTTTCACCGCGTTTTGATCGTCTATGGTTCTCCCCGCATCGAGAAGGATTTGTTGCCAATGGTGGAATCCAAACTCGCGGAAAACGGGATCGGTTCGTTCCGTTTTGGTGGGGTGCGCCCGAACCCGTTGGTGTCTAAAGCGCGGGAAGGCGTGGAGAAGGCCCGGGCCTTAGGCGTTGACCTCATCCTTGCCATCGGTGGGGGTTCGCCCATCGACACCGCCAAGCTCATCGCCGCCGGATTCTATTACGAAGGTGACCCATTTGACTTCAACACCAAGCGCGCCATTTTGAAAAAGGCGTTACCCGTGGGCGTGATTTTGACCCACGCTTCGGCCGGAAGCGAGCTATCGACTTCCGCGGTTTTGCAAGATGACGAGACCGGGGTTAAGTCGGGATTCAACTCCGATTTGAATCGGCCTTTATTCGCGATCGAGAACCCAGAATTGACCTATGGCGTATCCCCGTACCAAACCGCCGCGGGGGCCAGTGACATCATGATGCATTCGCTGGAACGTTATTTTGACCCATCCGATGAGGAACAACTCGCCGATGATTGGGCTTTGGCCCTAGTGAAGAACACGATGTGGGCCGTCAAACGCGCTTTGAAGGATCCGATGGACTACCAAGCCCGCGCCGCGTTGATGCTGAATTCTTCGTTGAGCCATAATGGCCTAACGGGCATCGGCAAAACGTTTGGGTTCGTAGTTCACCCCATGGAACACGCACTGTCTGGGTATAAACCCGATATCGTCCATGGGGCCGGCGTGGCGCTTGTTTTCAACGCCTGGGCGGCCTATGTCCGAACCCGGGACGTGGCGAAATTCGCTAAGTTCGCGCGCGTTCTATTCAACGTGGACGAGCGCGATGACGAAAAGGCGTCTATAATAGGTGTCGCGTCGATGAAGGAGTTCTTCTCCTCCATCGGAATGCCGACGACGTTCGCCGAGGTGGGACTTGGCGAAAAAGACATACCCTCCCTCGTATCTCTGGTCACGGGCAACAACACACGTATGATTGGCTGTTGCCACCAATCATTGGGAGCGGAAGACGTGGAAGCGATCTTCCGAAGCTTACTCTAGGAGGGCAATTATGAAACGAAACGATTTTGCAACATTCCTCGTCTACGTCGCGATGATCGCCATCGCTTTGCTGGTGGGATTTTTGGTCATCAAACCCATTATCGATACCCATTCCGCCTCGCTGCCGTTACAACCGATCGTCATCATGCTCCTTGGCTTGGTCGCCGGTGTGCTTTTGAACGCTTTGTTCTTGGAACTTGGCCATTATTTGGGCGCGCGCTTAGGGAAATACGAAATCCTGAAGTGGGTGGTTCTTGGCATGGGCTTCGTCAAGGTCGAAGGCAAACTCAAACCGCGCTTCTCCGGCTTTGATGGGCTTTCTGGCGAGACCAAGGTCGCGCCGAAGGACGCGAAGGAAAGTAGCCTTTCCGCCTACATCATGTTCCCGATTCTCTTCCTGTTCGCGGAATTCATTCTTTGCATGGTGTTGATCGTCCTTTTCCAAGGGCAGGAAGCCAATAACCCCTCCATCTCTTGGGTGCGCATCTTCCTTTCGACCATCCTGACCGTGGCGGGTATGATTTACCTTTACGATCTATTCCCCGCCCATATCGATTCGACGACGGACGGCTACTTGCTCGTCTTGCTCACCAAGCCCGCGAACAAAGAGGCCTATAACAACCTTCTTCTCGCCCAAGCGGCCGCTTTCGAGGGCAAACCCATTCCCGAGACCCCGATTTACGAAGACATCACCGACTTCACCGCCGGACTAAATCTTTTGACTGCGTACCGCCGTTTGGTGGAAGGGAATCCTAAGGAGGCCTTGCCGATTCTAGAAGCCATCCTCGCCGCGGAGACCGGCCCTTCCTCTGACACCGTCGCCCACGCGATGACGTTAAAACTCACGACGTTGCTCGAAGAGGATGACCGCGAGAAAGGCAACAAGTATTACGAAGAGCTTACCGACGATGAGAAAAAGTACATCGCCAACATGGGTTCGTTGTCTGCCTTGCGCGCCTACCTGCTGATCGCCGCCTTTATCGAGGGCAGCGATTCGGAAACCAACTACGCGATCGACAAGGCGGAGAAGGCCATTAAGAACTGCGACCCGAGCTTCAAGGAAGCGGAGAAATCCTTGCTCCAACTCGACGTTGACCTTGTCCGTGCCGCTCATCCGAACTGGGAAGTCTACTTGCTTCCTTGGGAAGAAAAAGAACAGCCTAAGGAATAAGCCAATTGCGAAAATGGGGTTTCGAAAAAGCCCCATTTTTCTTCGCAGTTTAAATGGCAACCCCGCAAAACGGGCATAACAAAAGAAAAACGAGGCTATTTGGATAACCTCGTTTTGCTTGGGTTTTTATTTACCGCCGATATTCATCGACTTGATGTAAGCCGAGGCGATGGAGATGGAATCTAGCGTCATCTTGACGTCGTTGGCGAATCCTTTGAGATCCTTAAGCATCTTCAAGAGGTTGCCCGACAGCGTGATGAGCGTCAGGGGTTCGGCGAGCTTGCCATCAACGATGTGGAAGCCTTCCGCCTGGCAGGAGAAGTCGCCAGAGACCGCGTTCATGCCGGTGCCAAGGCCCGCTACGTCGGTGATGTAGACGCCATCTTTGATGCCAGAGATCAATTCGTCGAAGGACTGCTTGCCTGGCTTGACGAAGATGTTGCCAAACCCGGTGCCGACCCTACCGCCACCCCAGGTGCCGTTACCGGTGGACTCCACGCCATCCTTCTTCGCCGTTTCGCGGTTATAGAAGTAGGTTTTGAGCACGCCGTTTTTCACGACGACCTTGTTTTGGGTCGCGACGCCTTCCCCATCGAAATAGGAGAAGAAGACGTTTTTGGTCAGAGGCTTTTCTTCAATCGTGAGCTTGCTGGAAGCAATCTTTTGCCCCAACTTCCCTTCCAACATGGAGGAGTGACGTTGCACTTCATCCGCCACGGCGGAGGAGAGGAAGTAGTCGATGAGGTTGGCCATGACCTCGCGGTTGATGACCGTGGGGTACTTTTTGGAGGCGATGGAATCGGCGCCGAACTTCTTTGCCGCGCCTTCGACTGCCTCTTTCACCAAGGCGTCCTGGTCAAGTTTTCCTAGGTCTTGGTCCAAGAAGATAGCCCAGTTGGTCTTGGTTTGGTCGCCATCGCGGAGCACGACGGAAAGTGCGACGTAGAAGTAGTTGCTCTTTTGCTTCAGCTTCAGGCCAAAGGAGTTATAGAAGCAGCTCTCGGAAGAATGTTCCGAATAGCTGACCTCGACTTCCGCCACGCGGGAATCCGCGGCGTAAGCCTTGTCTTCGACGGCCTTGATGATGGCCAGTTTTTCTTCGGCCGGGGCGTCTTCCAATGCGGGATTATAGACGTTCCGCTTGTGGTATTTTTCCGACCCTTTGAAGATATCGGCCTCTTCTTGCTTCTCGTTGAGGGAAGCGCTGCGTAGGATGCGGTCGACGAGGAACTCGAAGGTGTCCTTGTCGAGTTTTTCGGTGAGGGAGGACCCGAACTTTCCGTTAACGATGCCCGCGGCGATGACGTTTTGGGAGTCACTGACGGAGAAGTTCTCGATCTCGTGGCGGAACAATTTGATGGCCATCGAGCTGGACTTGCTCACTTTGATTTGGGATTCGCTGATGCCTTTGGAGGCGGCGAGGGCGAAGAATTTGTCGAAGTTCATTCCAAGATACCTCCTCTTCCGCCGACGGTGATGGACTTCAGGCGGATGGTGGGCTGGCCTACGTTGACGGGGACCGAACCCGATTCGGCGCCGCAGTTGCCTTGGCCAAGCGCCAAGTCGTTGCCGACGCGATCGATTTGCATGAGGACTTCTTGGCCGGTGCCGATCAACGTGCATCCCTTCACGGGCTCGCAGATCTTGCCGTCGCGGATGATGTAGGCCTCGGAGGCCGAGAAGTTGAATTCGCCCGTAGTGGGATCCACCGAGCCACCGCCGAAGTTGGCGACGTAAATGCCAAGCGGGGTGTCCTTGATGATTTGTTCGGGGTCGTCTTTGCCCGCGGCGATGTAGGTGTTGGACATGCGGGAAGTCGGGCAGAATTTGTAGGACTGACGCCTAGAGGTGCCGTTAGGTTCCATTCCAAGGCGTCTGCCGTTAAAGCGGTCCACCATAAACCCGACGCAGATGCCGTCGCGGATCAATTCGTTTTTGTGCGTGGGGACGCCTTCAGAGTCGATGTTGTCACTGCCCCATTCGTTGGGGATCGTGCCATCGTCCCAAGCGGAGACGCAGGGGGAGGCGATGGGCTTGCCAATGGAATCGGAGAAGACGGAGAGTCCTTTGCTGGTGGAAGAAGCCTCTAAGGGGTGCCCGCAGGCTTCGTGGAAGAGTACGCCGCCCCAGCCATTGGCAATGACAACGGTGAATTTTCCTGAGGGGCATTCTTTTGCGGTGAGCATCATGACGGCTTTTTCGCCCGCCTCCTTTGCCCGCTTCTTGTAATCCAAGGTCTTGGTGAAGTAGCTCCATCCGGCGGAGGCGCCAGGACCTTCGAAGGAGGTTTCGATGCCTTCTTGTCCCGCAGCGATGGCGATCATGAACACACGGGTGCGCTCTTCTACGTTTTCGAAGTGTTTCGCTTCGCTGCCTTCGGCGTTGTAGATTTCGATTTTACGGACGCTGGAGGAGAGTCCGGTTTGGACGCGGACGATACGTGGGTCGACTCCTTGGATGATGGAGGAGATTTCCTTGAGGTAGGCGATCTTCTCCTCGACGGGGACGTCGGCGACGTGGTCCTCGATCTTGATGTTCTTTTTGGTTTTGACGTGGGTGACCTTTTCCACGGTGATCTTGCGTTCCTCAGAATAGGAGGCGGCGAGTTTGCCAGCGAGGCTTAGCAAGCTTTTCGCGGATAGGTCGGAGGTGTGTCCGTACACGGAGCGAAGTCCGTTGAGGATACGGAGGCCGCAGCCATAGCTTTGGGGCGAACTGGAGGATTCTACCCGCCCGTTTTCCAACGAATAGACTTCGGGGGTGGTTTCTTCGAGGTAGATCTCCGCATAATCGCCACCGGTGGCTAAGGCGGCGTTTAGTACCTTAATGGCCAACGATTTGCTAATCATGTTTCATTCCTTTCTGCGCCATATGTCGACGCGACATAAAAGATTTTGCGCGCGCGTTCGAGGGTGTCAACGTTTTTCCGCCCATACCAAGAGAAATGCCGTTGTGCTAAAGTCGAAGCGTTATGGCAAAGCTTTTATATCAGGGACACGCTTCCTTGCGCATCACTTCCTCCGAAGGGAAGGTCGTTTACGTCGACCCTTACGCGGGCGAGGGATACGAACCTCGGGCGGATTTGGTTTTGGTGACGCATGAACACTACGACCATAACGCGATTCATTTGGTGAATATGGGACCGCGCACGATCGTCGTCCATAGCAAGGACGCCTTTTGTGATGGCATTTACCGCACCTTCGATTATTTCGGCTTCAAAGTGACCGCCGTGCCCGCGGGAAACAAAAACCACGATCCCCAAGAATGCGTCGGGTTTATCATCGAAGTGGATGGCGTGAAAATCTATGTGGCGGGAGACACCGATTACATGCCCTTCATGGATCGACTCAACCAAAAAGGCATCGATTACGCGTTACTTCCGATCGACGGAGTTTTCAACATGGGGCCCGAGGAAGCCACCAGGGTCGCCAATATCATTAAGCCCAAACACCTGATTCCGTACCATATGAAACCCGGCATGCTTTTCGACATGAAGCAGGATATGCGCGTCTCCTATCAAGGGGCGATGCTTGTGAAACCCGGGGACGAGATTGAGCTCGTCCACGATTAAGGGCGTTTCTTTTAGAAATATTTATTGAAATCCTCGGGGGCGTTGCCTATCATTATCGCGCTCTCTGTAAGGCCGCTTGAGTCTTACGGCGAAAGGAGATAGAGAAAATGAAAGACGGCATCCACCCTAAGTACCAGAAGTGCGTCGTGACCTGCACCACCTGCGGATCCACCTTCGAAACCGGTTCGACCCTTAAGGAAATCAAGGTCGACACCTGCTCGAACTGCCACCCCTTCTACACGGGCAAACAGCGCTTCGTTGCCAACGACGGTCGCATCGACCGCTTCAACAAGAAGCTCGCCAAATCCCAAGGGAAATAAGCGCAAACGAAAGATAGGCCCCGCAAATCGCGGGGCTTTTTCTTCGTTTTTTGCGTTATTTGTTTCGTCTTAAATACTTGCGGATAAAGTTTGCATAATGCAGTAATCCTGGCTGTTGGACGGCCTCTTCAAGTTTGGCATAGGCCGCGCCGCCGATGCCTTCGGGCTGTAGAAGCGCGTCCAAGACGAACGCAAACGCATTCCCGCTGGTAGAGTCTTCTTTCAAAGGCTGGCCGCTTAGGAGGTCGTTTAGCTCGTAGTCGAGTTTGCACACGAAGTCGAGGGCGATCTCGGGCCATAATCCGTCTTCTCGGCGTAGGAACCGATGGACGTATTCCTTAAGGTCTTCTTTGCCCGATGGCTTGAAGCGCAGTTCTATTTCGAAGAATTTGTTCGCGGTCCGTTCTAGGACATTGTCATAGATGTAACGCGCGGCAAAATAGGCACGATAGATGTTGTGGCTGAAGTCATCCCCACGGATGAGACGGCGTCCGCGGAGGCCATGGCAAACAGTCTTTGTGGCTTCTTCGTTGGCCTTTTCGCCCAAGAAGAGTTCGACCGTGCTTTCGAGGGTCGCGGCCTCGTTAACGCTGGTGAACCACGCGATGAACGCAAGGAGACTACCCAGTTTAATCCCCATTTCGCGTAACGGTTTGGCCAACGCGGTGATGGTGCCGCGCTCGTTTTCCAAATAGTCGACGAGGATTTCGGTTGAACGTTCCAAAACGTAGGCGCGTTCCGTCCGAAGTTCACGCGTTGCGAAATAGATGTAAATGAGGTTGGAGACGAGCAGGGGGTTTCTCTTGATGTCTTCCGGGAGCAAGGCGAGATGTTCTTCAAATGCGTCACGGTTGACCAAAGACCTCCGTTCGGAGCTTTGGAGGGTGGGTTCCGCATTGGTTGGTCGGGGTTTCTCGGGGTCGTTGGGTACGCTTGGAGCCCTGGTTCCCTTTTGTCCGCTGAAATTACGCGCATAGAAAGCGTCGAACAATTCCATGATCTGCGCATCGCTTACGGGGGATACGGTCGCGGATATGGGGGCGTCTCCGAGGATGTTGGCGATGAGCGTCTCGTCATCTTGGCTTCGGCTGGTGAAAAGATAATGGATTGTCTTCTCATTCGGCAAAGCGTCGAAGGCGGCTTCAAGAATCTTTTTCTTTTCTTCCGCGTTGCCCGCCTCGTCTAGCGCATCAAAGATGATATGAATGGGAAGATCTAGATTGTCGAAGAAAACATTGTGTAAGGAGGAATTCATCAAGCGCAGGCACTTCGGGTCGTGGCGGAAGCAGATGCGTTCCAGGGCATTGAGGAAATTCGTCCCTCCGTTTTGCTGGTCCAGCTCCTTCTTGATTTCGCTGCAAGGCAATAAGAAGAACAAATCCCCATCCCCCGAATAAAGGCGAACCAAGTTTTTCAGGTACAGGCTCTTTCCAGACCCACCGTCCCCATGGATAAAGAACGCTTTTGAACGCAATACGTCTTCTGGACCATATGCTTTGCTTGGGTCCCTCGTATCCACGATTTCGCGGTTTAGGTAACCGGTCGCGAACGGAAGCGTGCCGTTGACTTCGCTGCCCGCGTTTTTGGTGATGATGTCGCTTAACGCCATCGGGAACACTACGTAACGGCGACCCAGATTCCTGCGGTAATTAAGCAAAGCGAAGTCACGGATGCATTCTTTTGCGAAGCGGACGGTGTTTTCAACGGAGGAAGATAGGTCGTGACCAAAGTCTTTGGAAAGGTTAGAAAGCAGCCCAAAGCCACGGTCGTCTCCGCGTTCCTTGATGGCTTTTTCCAAAGCACTGGCGGTGGAGCCCGTGTAGATTTTGATCATCTTCGTGCTGAGGTTTTCCTCTTTGATGCGTTGGAAGATCCACTCGATCTCATTGGCCATGTAGTTGGATTTGCGGATGGCCTCTTCCGTAAGGATGATCACGAAGCATTCCGCGCTATTAATCGCGTTTTTGATGGTCTCATCCAAAGGGCCTTTCGCTTTGCGGTCGCTGTCGTAGACGCGCAGACCTTCTTCTTCGAGGCGGTTGACCAACGCGTCTTTGAACGTGGCGTCCTCGTGGTACCAAGACACGAAGACATCGGTGTCTTTGGCCATCTCAAAGGTATCGGCCTTGGTTTGGCCACGCTCTTGTTCTAAGGCAGCGAGGAGTTCATTGCGACCCTCCTCGGCTTCGGTGATGCCTGCCTCAATGGCTTTTTCGAAATATTCAAGGGCGAGTTGCGGGTTTCTCGGGACGCCGAGACCTTTGGCGTACAAGGTGCCCAAGCCGTAATAAGCGTAGTCACTGCCGTTCTCTTCGGCCTTGCCATACCATTCGGCGGATTTCTTATAAGACTTTTCGACGCCGCCGTGGCCTTCATAGTAATAAGAGCCAAGGACGCTCATGGCGTCCTCGTTGCCGGCTTCGGCGGATTTTTGACACCATTCAAACGCCTTTTCGTCGGATTGCTCCACGCCTTGGCCACCATCGTAAAGCGCGGCGAGCGAAAGCATGGCGCGGGCGTTGCCTTTCCCCGCGGCTTTTCGATACCATTCCGCGGCTTTCTCGTAGGACTGCTCGACGATTCCGCCTCGTTCGTAATACTCACCTACGCGTGCCATGGCGTTGGCATTCCCTTGCTCTGCCGCGAGACGATATAGTTCTAAGGCCTTTTCTTCCGATTTCGGGACGCCTTGCCCATCTTCATAGCAATAACCAAGGAACAATTGGCCCCATGCCGATCCTGCGTTCGCGGATTTTTCATACCATTCGGCCGCCTTTTCCCACGATTGTTCAACTCCGCGGCCGTTTTCGTAGCATTCCCCAACGTCGCACATCGCCTCTTCTAGGCCTTCCTCCGCGGCATTTAGATACCACAAGTACGCTTGTTCGTCGGATTGCTCGACGCCACGGCCCTTTTGGTAGAAGTAAGCGATTCGCGCCATCGCATCCGCATCGCCACCTTCCGCGGCACGCTCGTACCACTCAAACGCCTTCTCGTCGGACTGCTCGACGCCATCGCCGTATTCATAGCAAACGCCGAGGCCCCAGGCGGCGGATGAATCACCAAGTTCGGCTCCTTTTCGATACCATTTCGCGGCTTCTTCCAAAGATTCCTTGACGCCTTTCCCACCGTGGTAGAGATAACCCACTTTAAACATGGCGCGTTCATCACCGTGTTCTGCCGCTTTCAAGTAGTGAGCGAAAGCCTCCTCGTAGGACTGCTCGACGCCTTTTCCTCTTTCGTAGCAAAGGCCAAGGCCCCATTCGCCGTCTTCGTTTCCGACCTCCGCCGCTTTTTCGTACCAGCGAACCGCCTCCTCGTAGGACTGCTCGACGCCTTCTCCGTTGTAATAGCAATCGCCAACGTGGCACATGGCGTCGGGGTTGTCAGCTTCCGCGGCGCTTTGGAAGTATTCAAAAGCTTTCTCGGGGTCGGCTTCGGTGCCCCAGCCGTTGGTAAGAAAGATGCCCGTTTTGCATTGACCATCCGGATCTCCGCCCTCCGCGGACTGTTCGTACCATTTAAACGCCTTCTCGTCGGATTGTTCGACGCATTTCCCATATTGATAGCAAACACCGAGGCCCCACATGGCCGCGGTATTACCAAGCTCCGCGCCTTTGGAATACCATTCAAAGGCCTTTTCAAAGGACTGCTCTACGCCGATGCCGTGGTAATAGAGGTATCCGACCTTGAACATGGCATTCGCGTCGCCGCCTTCCGCCCCAAGCGAATACTGGCGAAACGCTTCTTCCAAATCTCCAACCTCTTCATAAAGAAGACCTAGGTTGGTAAAACCATTGGGGTTATCGTTTTCGGCCGCCTTTTTGAACCAAATGGCCGCTTGTCTGGCAGAGGCTTTGACGCCTTGCCCGTGGCGATAAAGGAGACCGAGGTTGTTCATGGCGCCGGCATTCCCTAAATCGGCCGCCTTTTTATACCATTCCGCCCCCTTTTCGTAGGATTGTTCCACGCCTTCGCCGTTGCAGTAGCAAAGGCCAATGTTAAACATATAGAGCGGATCGCCTTCCCGAGCCAAGGCGAGGTAACACTTCGCGGCTTTTTCCTCCGCTTCCTTTAGACCGTTGTCCGCTGCTTTTTGGTACCAGTTCGCGGCGTCTTCCAAGGATTGTTCCACGCCTTCGCCTTCAACGAAGCAATCACCAAGCTCAAGCATTGCTTGGGCATCGCCCTTTTCGGCAAGTTCTAATAATGCGTCGGCGGATTTGTTCATGGCGGTTTCTCTTAGAAAAATATTCTCCCTCTTTGGGCGTGGGCCCGCAAAGCGTTTCGTATGAAAAAAACGGGGAGGACCCCGTTTTAGAATGGACGTGTGCTTATAAAACTTTCTTATAGACCCTTCTACGCTTGTGGTTTACGGCGTCAAAGGCTTTCCACTGGGACATGACGTCTTCGTTGGTTTCGAGGTTGAGGTTGGTCTCTAACCATTTCACGCCGATGTCGAAGAACCCCATCATCTTCGCTAAGAAGACGGCGTTGACCCCTTTCTTTTGGTAGTCGGGGTGCACGGCGATAAGGCCAAGGTCCGCGGTTTTGGGGTTCTTGACCGCTTTGCGGATCCGTAATAGCGCAGGCAGGGTCAATCTTCCTTTTGAAGGTTTGATGGCTTCGTTCAGACCAGGGAAAGCAATCGCGGCTGCGACGACGTTGTCGTTTTGGTCGAGGATGATTGGCACGAAACGGGAATCCAAGATGGACGAGAACTGATTTAGGGTCGCAAGGGCGGACTCCTCATCGAATTCCACGGTGCCATAAAGATGGGCGTAGCAGACGTTCATGAGGCCAAAGAAACCTTTGTAGTATTTCTTCGCGTATTGTTTGATGGGCAAAAGAGGAGCCTCGTGGAGCTTGTTCATGCGCAAGGCGACATTGGCGATTCGCTGAATGCGGTCGCTTCTTTCTTTCGGTGGGTATAAACGGAACTCCAGATAATCCACGTCTTTTTCATAGCCGCACGCCTCGACGAGTTTTTTGTAATACTCGGGGTGGTATTGCTCCTCAAAGGTCGACATTTGGTCAAAGCCCTCGATTAGCAATCCCTCGCGTTCCATGTCGGAATAGTCCAAGGGGCCAACGATTATATTCATCCCTTGGGCTCTGGCCCAGGATTCGGCGGCTTCGAATAGCGCTTTCGCGACCTCTAGGTCATCGATGCAGTCGAAGCGGGTAAAGCGCGCGGTCTTCTCATTATGAGCCTTGTTGTACGCGCTCTGGACGATGCCCGAGATTCTGCCGACGGGCTTATTGCCCTTATAGGCGATATAGAAAACGGAATCGCTATCTTTGGCGTAGTCGGTCTTGCCGTTAAGGATTTTCATTTCATCGCCAAATAGCGGTGGGACGAAATTAGGGTTATCGCCCACCCCAACGACGTAGGGCATGTCGATGAAAAGCCGCTTCTGTTTCTTGGTTTTGACTTCTTCGATACGGATGCTCATGCTTTGGCCTTCCCCGTCTGATCATAGTAATAGTCGGGGACCTCGGGAAGTGGCTCATCTTCCCTTCGAATCGGTGAATAGGCATAGCCTACGATCCAGGGCCCGACGTTGATGCCGGTGACGCAGCTCATGATGACGTCTGGATGGTTGGGACGGATGCCAAACTTGGGCTCCAACGCCTTTTGCTTCTCACGCAGGGCGTCCCCGGTATAGGTGCGGTAGAGCACGTAATCTTCTTCTTTGCGGTCTCCGATCCAAGCCTTTAATTGCATCGCTGCTTTCTTTAAGGCGTTATTGGCCCCGATGGCGGAGAAAAGTGAGGTAAGTTCGCCATCGTGGTTGAAGTGCACGACCGGGCAAATGTTGAGGGCTTTGCCCATAAATGCCTTGCCGCCTTTAAGGCGCCCGTTGAGGATAAGGTAATCCAAACGCTGGTCGACCCCAAGGAATTCGCGGTGGGCCTTCCGCCACTCGATTTCTTGCAAAATCGTGGGCACGTCCGCTCCTTTTTGGACCAATTCCTGAGCGAAGATGGCAAGTTCCCCTTCTTGGAAGCAGGTGACTTTGGCGTCCACGACGACGATTTCCGCCTTGCCCTTATATTCCTCGGCGACGAGGCGGATGTAATTCCAGGTTCCTCCCAAATAAGCGGACAAAGCGATGACGATGATCTGGTCATAGCCTTCCGCGATGGCTTGGTCGAAGGCCGCGCAGACTTCTTCGTGGGTGGGGATGGCGGTGTGGGGAAGGTTGCCCTTCACGTCTTTGACGTTTTCCATCACCTTATAGAACTCTTCCGGTTCGAATCCAATCCCTTCGAGGTACTCTTTTCCCTGAAAGAACATGTGGATGCGGATGATGCCAATGTTTTTCTTAATGTCCTCGTATTGCTTGGGGGCGTAATCCAAACAGCCCGTGGAGGTGCAGATGATTTTTATTTTTCCCATGGTTTGTCTCTTTCTCTGGAATAAACAGCAAGGGAAGGATAAGGTCGTTTGAAACAAAAAGGCAAGCCGTTTCGCCTCGTTTGGGCGGTTTATGGTGACTCGCCCTTAAAGGGCGGTTATGATAGCCCCGTGGAACAGAGAAAAACCCTGCGTGTCAGTTACTTCCTCTATGGTCTTCTCTCGGCCGTTTTTCTCTTCTTCGCCGCGGTGGCCTACCGCATGCCGCAATACCGTTATGTGGAGAACCCGCCCTTCGAAAGCGATTCCGTGTTTTTCGGAATCCTTATCGGGGAGGCGTTGCTCGGGCTCGTCTTGATCGTGGTGGGGCACATCGCCTTCCATAAGCGCCCCAATTGGATCTTGTTGGTTCTATGCACCGTTCTTTTTGCCGGCAGCGTGACGGGGTTAAGCGCGGAGACGCTTTCGGGATTCCCCCTATATAACGGCGCGGGTTACTTTGTAGGGCAACCTACGGATTACCTTTTCGTGTTCTCTAGCGCGGAGAAGGTACGTTATGCCTGTTGCTATTTCCTTACTTTGGAAACCCTTTATTTCCTTATCGGTGTGTTGCCCCATTTAGGCAAAGGGAAACACGTGTGGATTCTTACCCTTACGGGCATCGTCATCGGCGTTTTGGTGCTATGCGTGTATTCGTATATCGCGGAGTGGCACATCTATGCGCATTATCTGCAGGGTGGGGCGCATGAGCGTCCGGACCATGCTTGCGTCTCACTTCCCGGGGAGCGCCATTTCTGGGGCATGGCCTTGATGATTGGGACGTTTGCCTGCGGGATTGGGTATGGGCGTACCAAAGCCGCATGGTGGTTTATCCCCATGGGTCTGTTCTTGGCGACGTCTTTCTTTTCTTTCGCCAAGGTGGAAATCACCGCGATCGTGATCTTCGACGTCTTGTTCATTGGGTATGCCTGCATCAGTGGCTGGAAGAGGCACCGCGTGACCGCCATATGCTGCCTTGTTTTCCTCGCGGCGTTAGGCGCGGTGGCCGCGTTGGTCATCGCCAACGTCCAACTCCCTGGCTTAAGCGCGCTTCGTTCCTATTACGAGCTTATGATCGAAAACGCGGAGACGATGACGGGGCGCACCGACGTCTGGGAGAAGTTTTTCTTCCTGCTGAACCATCAACCGAGCGCCTATGTCTTTGGCTTTGGGGATTATCTGCCGAACTATGTTATTTCTTATGCCAAACCTGGCTATGGGTGGTTCCATTGCCATAACGCATGGCTAGAGATGATTAGCCACGGAGGCATTCTTCGCTTGGCGATCTATGGCTGCGCCGCTGCTTGGTTCCTTTTCTTGGTGGGAAAGGGGCTATTCTACCGAAAACAAAAAGGCTATGTCCCCGTCGTTTTCGTATGCTTGGCCTATGCCCTTGTTTCCGCCGCAGAGTTTTTGAACCCATTGGAAACCGACGTATATGGAATCATGCTGTTCCTTGTGGTGATCATGCCCGTTCTCCATGACGAAGTTAGCGCCAAAAAAGGAGAATTGGGTGAGGCCCTTTTGGTTAACGACGACATTCGTAGTCCAAATGGGTTAGGTGTTTTTGATGGATTGATTTTGGCTTTGGCTTTTGCCGCGCCTGCCTCTTTCTCGGCCTATTCCGCTGGCCTCGGGGTCTTGGCCTTTGCGTTGGAACTATGTCTTATTTGCGTCACGGGCCTGCTAAAAGGAAAGGAAGCGGCGCTACCGATTGCGTTGGCTGGCATTGTTTCCTGCGCTTTGTTGTTCTCCGTTTCTTCCGCCGTTGGTTCGGAGCGTTACGGATGGACCGCCGCTTTGCTTTTGGGCTATGCCCCCTTAATCGCGGGGGCCTATGCTTTCAAGGCGCATCGAGGATATGCCGATTCCTGGTTTTTGTATTTGGGCGAGACCTTTTGCGCCCAAAATGACGCTTTTAGGAGGGCGCGGGAGGAGAATGACCCCACACCGAGGTTTTTGTAATCCCCTGTTATCCGCGCGGGGGAGTGCTACAATATGCCGGCTCGGCCCTTGCCTTAAGGCAAAGGAGATAGGAGAAACACCATGAGCAAGAAGTTCTACATTACCACCCCAATCTATTACCCTTCCGCGTCCCCGCATCTAGGACACGCCTACTGCACGACGCTTTGCGACGTCATCGCCCGTGGCAAGAGGATGCGTGGCTTTGAAACCTTCTTCCTCACCGGTTTGGATGAACATGGCGAGAAGATCCAAAAGAACGCGCAAGCCAAAGGAGTGACCCCACAGCAATTCGTGGACGAGGTCGCGACCCGGTTCTTTTCCCTTTGGGAAGCGATGGGCATCTCCAACGACGATTTCATTCGCACGACCCAGCCTCGCCACGAGAAGACCGTTCAGAAGATTTTCTCGAAGATGTTGGAGAAGGACGACATCTATCTTTCCACCTATTCGGGTTGGTACTGCGTTCACGAGGAATCTTACTGGACCGAGACCCAAGTGGGAGAAAACCACCTTTGCCCCGAATGCGGCCGTCCCGTGGAACAAAAGGACGAGGAAGCCTATTTTTACCGTTGCCAGAAATATACGGACGAACTTTTGGCTTATTACGATTCCAACCCGCTTTTCATTACTCCCGAATCCAGAAAGAACGAGATGGTGAATACGTTTATCAAGCCTGGCTTATTGGACTTGTGCGTTTCCCGCACCAGCTTCTCTTGGGGCATTCAAGTCGTTGAGAATCCGAAGCACGTGATCTACGTGTGGCTGGATGCGTTGACCAACTACATCACGGCCTTGGGTTATCTCCAAGAAGACGACTCCAACTTCCAGAAATTCTGGATGGACGAGGAAAGTGAGATCGTCCATGTCATCGGCGCGGACATCAACCGTTTCCACACGATCTACTGGCCGATGTTCCTTGGCTCCCTTGGCTTGCGGAAGCCGAATCGTGTGTTTGTTCACGGCCTTTTAATGATGAAAGACGGCAAGATGAGCAAATCCAAAGGCAACGCCATTTCCGCTTACCCATTAATTGAACGCTATGGCGTGGACGCCGTCCGTTATTACCTCGTGAGCGAGGTGCCCTTTGGCCAAAACGGCACGTTCACCCCAGAGCAGTTCGTAATGCGCGTCAACCAAGACCTCGTCAACAACTATGGCAACCTGCTCAACCGCACCGCGTCGATGATCATCAAATACTTCGGTGGCATTATCCCCGAGTACACCAAAGCCAGCGATGCCTTGGATGAGGAGATCGACGCCTTAATCCGTGCGACCAAAGTCGCTTATGAGACGTTAAACGATGACCTCCAAGTCACCGCCGCGTATGAGAAAGTCATGGAATTGATTTCTCGTGCGAACAAATTCATTGAGGAGAAGGCTCCCTGGGCTTTGGCTAAAGATCCTGAGAAGAAGCCTGAGTTAGAAGGCGTCATGGCGCGTTTGGCCCATGTGATTTACGCCGCCTCCTTGATGCTCTCTCCGATTCTTATTCACAAAGCCGATGAGGCGTTCTCCGTCCTTGGAGTGACGAATCCTTCGTATGAGGAAATTGATTCCTTTGGCTGCTTAAAGGGCAATGAAATCCACAAGGGTGACGTGCTTTTCCAGCGTCTAGACGCCGAGAAGGAAATCGAAGAAATCATCAAGATGATGACGGGTCCGAAAGAGACCGTCGCTGCGTAAATCTCTGCAATTCAAAATGTCCGCAAATTCCAAAAAACCAAGCAAATCCAATACGAACGATCGGGTTTTTCATGGAAAATGCGTAGATATTTCCCATGAAGGCAAAGGCGTCGTCAAAGACGGGAAAGACGTCTATTTCGTCGCCGGAGTCTTCCCGGGAGAAGAAGGCGAGTTTGAGTTTTCCTATGCTCGGGCAGGGGCGAAGTTCGCAAAGACGGTACGTCTAGAAACCGTCTCCAAAGACCGTGTTCAGCCCCGATGCAAAATCTGTTCCGCATGCGGTGGCTGCGCCTTTCAGCAATTGAGTTACCCCGCCCAGCTAGAGTACAAGCGTAAGAAGGTCCAGGAGCAATTCCGAAAAATCGCGAAGATGGATGTGGAACCTTTGCCTTGCTTAGGCATGGAAGACCCTTATTTCTACCGCAACAAGATCCAAATGCCGTTTGGCAAAGATAACCGCGGGAATCTCTATTGTGGGTTCTACAAAGAAGGGACCCACGTCATCGTCCCCGTGGATACTTGCTTCATTGAGGACCAGCGGGCGAAGAAAATCCTCGATGCGATTAAGCGTTTGGGGAAGAGTTTCCATATCGAACCGTATATGGAGGACGAAGGTCGAGGTTTCTTGCGCCACGTCCTTATCCGTACCTCTAAGCATAAACCAGAGGTCATGGTGGCTCTTGTTACTTATAAAGACGCCTTCCCTTCGCGTAGTAATTTCGTGAAGGCTCTCGTTCGCGAATGCCCGGAAATCACGACGGTCATCCAGAACGTGAATTCACGGAAGACAAATGTGATCCTTGGCTCCTTTGAGCGCACGCTTTATGGGCCTGGCTATATCGAAGACCTGCTCTGCGGCATTTGCTTCCGCATTTCCTCCAAATCGTTCTACCAAGTGAACCCCGTCATGACCGAAGTCCTTTATCAGAAAGCTATTGAGGCCGCGAAGCTTACGGGAGAAGAGACCGTGTTCGACGCCTACTCTGGCATTGGAACGATTGGCATGGTTGCTTCGAAGCACTGCAAGGACGTCATCGCGGTAGAGATTGTCCCGGAAGCGGTCGCGGATGCACGAAGAAGTGCGAAGGCTAATGGCGTGAACAATGTTTCGTTTTATTGTGACGACGCGAGTTCATTTATGGTACGCATGGCGGAAAAGAAGCAACACGTGGATGTAGTTTTCTTAGATCCTCCACGGAAAGGGTCGGACCAGCGGTGCTTAGACGCCATCTGCAAGTTAAATCCATTGCGCATTGTTTACGTGTCATGCGATCCTTCTACCCTTGCCAGAGATTGTGCCTATTTGAATAAGAAATATCGTTTGGAATCGCTCCAACCCGTAGATATGTTCCCTCACACGATGCACGTCGAGACCGTTGCCATGTTGACGCTTCGTGAGCTAAAAAAGTAAGTACGGTATCGAACTTTTTAGGAAATGGCCGCTTTTTATCTAAAATAATGGCGGTTATAGAAGGCATGGAAAAAGCAGGTGCACAAATAATTCTATTGAATGGACCCTCTAGCAGTGGCAAATCATCTCTTTCAAAATGTCTTCAAGAGGTGCTTTTAACAACTAATAAAAAGTACGCAATTGTTT
>JAILIV010000018.1 GCA_024695105.1 Bacilli bacterium | reverse complement strand
GTTAGTTTTCCTATCATATGCTCATGAATGATTTGCAATTGATTGGCCGTGAGGAACAAGTTACCCAGCTTGATCGTTGCCTTGGCATGACAAAGCCTCAACTAATCGTCGTCTACGGACGCCGCAGGGTTGGCAAAACATACTTGATTGACACTTATTTCGATAATCGCTTTGCGTTCAAGTTCACCGGTGTATATCGGCGTCGCCGCAAGAAACAGCTCTCGAATTTCAACAAAGAGCTTTCTTTGAAGTCCGGGAAACAATTGCCGGCCTTCGAGAATTGGGACGATGCCTTTTTCGCTCTTCGCGCTTACTTGGATACCCTCGGCGATCAAAAGAAAGTCGTTTTCATTGACGAGTTGCCTTGGCTCGACGATGGGTCTGGCGAATTCTTAGAAGCCCTCGAATACTTTTGGAACCAATACGGAAACGCGAAAAAGAATCTTGTCTTCATCGCTTGCGGTTCCAACACATCATACCTCCTGAATAAACTGATTCGAGGGAAGGGGGGTTTCTATAACCGGAAGTCCACCCAGATTTGTCTTGAGCCGTTCACTTTAAGCGAAACGGAATCCTTTCTCGAGTCCATCGATGTCCATTGGACGAGGCGAGACATCGCCGACTGTTATATGGCTTTGGGTGGCATACCTTACTATTTGCAAAACCTAAGGAGCGATTTGACGGTTTCGGAGAACATCGATGATATGCTATTCCGAAAGAAGGGCCCGTTGTGGGATGAGTTTGACATGCTCTACCAGAACCTATTCCGCAGGAGCCAGGCCTACATTCGAATCATGGAGGCCGTTTGCCAGACGAGATACGGGCTGACTCGAGAAGAGGTCGCCAAAAGCCTGGGTCGCAAAACCGCGGACGGATCGATCAGCCAGAAACTAAAGGCCCTTTCCGATTGCGGCTTCCTTTGCGCATACAACGCCTTGCGCGACGGCAAGAAAAAGACGCTTTACCGATGCGCCGACTACTTTACGTTCTTCTATTTCCGCTTCGTCCGTGAGCATCGGCATTCGGAGCCCCATTATTGGTCTTCCTTAATCCATAGCCCCGAGAGGCACGCTTGGGAGGGGTTCACCTATGAGTGGCTTTGCTTTGACCACATCGAGAAGGTGAAGGCTGCGTTGGGGATTGCAGGCGTAAGATCTTCTGTTTTCACTTGGTCCGCATCGGCGGACGAGGAGAAAAGATTGGCGGGCGCACAGATCGATTTGGTGATCGACCGAGATGACCGGATTGTAAACCTTTGTGAAATCAAGTACACGACCGATCCGTTCGAAATCGATAAAGAGGAATGGTGGAAGCTCGAAGCGAAAATCGACCGATACCTCGCGAGCGCGAAAAAGAAGAAAACCGTTTTCCTGACGATTCTCTCTGCGGAAGGGATGGCTAAAACGGGATACGCCTCGAGGGTGAACAAAGTCCTGACATTAGATGCTTTGTTTTGAGCAACTTTCCTTACTAAAAAAATGGAAAATTAAAACATTCGGTGAGATAAGTCGCGTTTTTGAGCTACTCTGGACTACTCAGGTCCTGAACCCCCAGCATCAATGGCAATCCAAAATAACACGGATTAAAAATCATAACGTGGATCGCTCCCCGCATCGTGAACCAAAACGTAAAAACACTCGATGCAATCGGGGGTTTATATTTTTATGGGTTACATTTGGGTTACAAAAAACAAACGTGTCTGACTTATGGCTTCAGACAGGAGAGTGGGCAAACAATGATTCCGTCTTCCCTACGGTATGCAAATTCGCCGTCCGTGATGATAACCATGACTTCGGGCTCCCTTAGCACAACGCTCTTTTCCTTTTCCCTGTGCTCCCGGATAAGCCTTGCGAGTTCATTTAGATGCGCGGCGCCTTCCTCGATGTGCTTGCTTCCGGTTTTACATTCGAATAGCCCGTAACGCCCATCGGGCAGATGGACGACGAAATCGCATTCCAATCCATAACGGTCGCGGTAATAAGATAGAGTGCCTCCAAGTGAAGAAGCGTATACGGAAAGGTCCCTTCCCGCCATTGACTCGAAGAAATATCCACGCGTCTTAAAATCGTAGTTCAAGGCATCGACCCCTAGGCCCAAGGCGGCGCAGGCGATGGAGGGGTCATAGAACTCCTTCTTCGGAATCGAGCGGATTGCG